>DAFD01000104.1:691-6086 GCA_002497895.1 Euryarchaeota archaeon UBA175 | reverse complement strand
CCAGTAGAGATTGAGGTGCAGAAGCAGTTGGACCTGATGAGCAATGAAGCCATCGAAGAATACGGAATGGAGGCCTTCAACCAAAAGTGCAAGGAGAGCGTCTGGACCTACGAAGAAGCATGGCGCGAAATGACCGAACGCATGGGATTCTGGGTCGATATGGACGATCCTTACGTCACACTGCACGACGATTACATCGAATCCGCTTGGTGGTCACTCAAGCAAATGTTCGACAAAGGTTTGCTATTTCGTGGTCACAAAGTTCTACCATTTTGCCCACAGACTGGAACCAGTTACTCGACTCATGAAGTGGCTCAGGGTTACAAAGAGGTCGCTGAGCCTGCCGTTTTCATCAAATTCAAGCTCGCAGATGAAGATGCTTCCGTGCTCGCTTGGACAACCACTCCTTGGACACTGCCCGGTAATGTCGGGCTTGCCGTTGGACCCGATGTGACATATGTTCGAGTTCGGGTCAGTACGCCGCCTTCAGAATCTTGGGAAGGTCGCGGCGGCGCACCAGTTGGTGAGGAGTTAATTCTCGCCAAGGATCTGATGGGAGAAGTTCTTCGCCATCATATCGAAGTGATCGATGAATTCCCTGGCTCTGACCTCGTCGGTCGCTCGTACAATCCTCTTTTCCCCGGCGCCATCGATGGCTCCGAGCATCCTGCAGCCTGGACCATCGTAGGCGCCGACTTCGTCACGACAAGTGACGGTACTGGAGTCGTCCATACAGCCGTGATGTATGGTGAGGACGACTACAATTTGGGTATGAAAGAAGGATTTCCAGCTCAGCATACCGTAGGAATGGATGGGTGCTTCGTTGCAGGCACTCATGGGCAGCTTGATGGCCGATATGTGAAAGACTGCGACGAAGACATCATCAATTTACTTGCAGACGAGAATTCGCTGTATCGAGAGCATATTTACACTCACGATTACCCACATTGCTGGCGCACGGATCACCCATTGTTGTACTACGCCATGGACAGTTGGTTCGTGCGAATGACTGCTGTCAAGGAGCAAATCATGCAATACAATTCGGAGGTCGAATGGGCTCCGGATTGGACTGGTGAGAAGCGTATGGGAGAGTGGCTGTCCAACATCAAGGATTGGGCAATCAGCCGCGAGCGATATTGGGGCACACCGATTCCTGTTTGGATCTGCCCTGATTGTGGAATAGAGCACTGCATCGGCAGCATCGCTGAGATGGAGGAAATGAAGACAGCTGGCTCGCCGATGCCGCCCGAGCTGCATCGACCATACGTCGACGACGTCAAGCTCAATTGTCCAACTAGCGATTGTTCGGGCGAGATGGTGCGCGAGCCCTACGTCATGGATTGCTGGTTCGATTCAGGATGCGCTTCCTTCGCTCAGTGGCATTATCCATTCGAGAATCAAGACAAATTCGACGGAGCATTCCCAGTCGATTACATCTGTGAGGCCGTCGACCAAACACGTGGTTGGTTCTACTCGCTAATGGCGGTCTCAACTACGGTGTTCGACAGTATCTGCTACCGTCGTTGCCTCTCACTCGGCCATATCCTCGATAAGGACGGCAAGAAGATGTCGAAGTCACGTGGAAATGTGGTGAATCCTTGGGACCATTTCAACAAGGAAGGTTCGGATTCGATTCGCTGGTACATGATGACGCAGAGCGCACCATGGTCGCCGACAAATTTCGATTCTAACGGAGTTCGAGAGTCCTACGCCAAGATGTTCCTCACACTATGGAATGTCCACCGTTTCCACGCTGACTACGCCGCACTCGATGGCTTTGATGCGGATGATGCGGACGGCTTTGTGGCAGTTGCGGACCGCAGTCCGCTCGACCGTTGGATCCTCTCCAGATTACACACGGTCGCCAACTCATATCACGACCATTTTGTTGAGTGGGATTTCCACAAGGCTGGGCGTGAACTCGAGGCATTCGTTGTGAATGACCTCTCGAATTGGTATGTGCGCCGCAGCCGTCGCCGCCTTTGGGATGAGGCTGATTCGTTGGACAAAAGAGCGTGTCAGCACACCTTGCATGAGGTGTTACTGACAGTTTGTCGATTAATGGCGCCAGTGGCTCCGTTCATGCCAGACCAAATTCACCGCGATTTGACCGGCGTTTCGGTTCATTTAGCCGATTGGCCGGTCGGCTCAAGTCTTGTTGAGTCGAACTTACCGCCGCAAGATTGGGCGCTTGAACAGGAGATGGAGCTAGTGCGCGCGTTGGCAGAGACTGGGCGGCGCGTTCGTGTTGATGCTGATCGCCGACAGCGCCTACCTTGTCGGGCTGGCTGGATTGTTGGCGAGCCAGATATCGGTCGCTTCCATGATTTGCTGGCGGACGAACTGAATGTCGAGTCACTGACCACTGAGGATGACCTTGAGCGCTTCCAGCGTATGGTTGTCGAGCCTAATCGTAAGGCACTGGGCAAGAAGTGCCGGCAGGATTTGCCTGCAGTGATTGCTTTGCTGGGTGAGGCTGATCCTGACAACCTATTGTTGGAGATTGACGCAGGAATCTGCATCCTCGAAGGATATGACATTACAATGGACGATATTGAGATCCGTCGCGTCGAGAAAGATGGCTTCGCCGCCTCGACGATTTCTGACGAAAACGTCGGTGATGTCTCTCTCGTTCTCGATATGAGTCTCGACGATGATTTACTTTCGAAGGGCCTCGCGCGCGACATAATTCGCAGAGTGCAGGCCAAGCGCAAGGACCTCGACCTCGATGTCGAAGCGAGCATCACACTCGCTGTTTGGGTTGATGGTCTCGAGTTAGCAGACGCGGATTGGGCCCATGTTCAGTCAGAGGTGCGTGCTGGCGCGGCAAGCCTCAACGATGGGGCTGCCGCTGGAGATTCCTTCCAAGTCGACGGAGTAAGCGTGACTTTCACCGTCGAAGCCTGAGATTGGCGCGGTGCAGCCTAGGCACTCACATCTCTAGAATATGTGGTCCATACTCGACTGGCAGCAGCAGCTCCACCCCAAACAGAGGGTCTGGGTCAGTCGAGTCCATGTAAGCAATGAATGACCCACCATCTGGCAGGATTGCCATGCTGGCGAAATCGAAGCGAATATCATTGCCAGCTCCGGAAGTTGAATCGAGATCCCCTTGCCCTAGGTAGGTCTTCATGTCCGGCTCTAGAGACTCAGAATAATCTCGGACATGCCATGCAATATCCACATCAGGGCCATCTGCACTCTGATAGCGGATATTGACGACAAGGAGGTCATGGACACCATTGGAATGCCACTCCCACTCCTCAAGTTCACTCGCTGTTCCAGACAGATTGTATTCCTGCAAATCCCAAGTCTCTCCACCATCCCATGAGATATGGTGCATGATGCCGGTACCGCTGCCGAGCGCCCCAAAGCAATGCAAGGCAGTAGAGGAATCGATTGCACAGTATTGAGTAGGTAGTGAGGAGCCGTTGAGCGAGGTAGCAGCCCACCAGTTGAGAGAGGTGTCGACGAAGGCGTCCGTGCCATCTAGGAAATAATTGGGGAAGTAGAGCCCACCCGAGGGGACTGGGAATGCTCGCATCTCCTTGTGAGGCTTGGTGAAATCCCACTCCGGGCCGAGAGATTCTGCTGTAAGGTCGACCTCGATTAAGTCGAGATTCGAATCTCGGTCGGGGAAATCGAAGTAATCGTAGTTCAAACCATCAGTCGAAATCTGTCCGCCGAAGTTCGCAACTTGGTGCCAGAAATTTGAGATTACGAGGCTCGCCCAATCGCCATTTCCGTAAATTCCACCGTTTATTGGACCGACCACTTCAACCTGCCAAGAGCGATCATAGAATGGTTCAGGAGTACGGTTGAAACACCAGCTCCACTCTTTGTCTTCAGCATCGTAAAAGAATGCGTAGAATTGGTCGGCACCGCTAGTGCTTGGATATGGGAACCAGCCCATTGAGATCAGGTCACCATTAGTCGCTTGAACGATGCTTCCCTCTCCAAGCCCCTCCTGCCCGGGCACCGTTGGTTTCGGTTCCCTGCAGCCAATCTGCGAGAATATGCTTGGACGGTATTCCTGCCATGTGTGGCCTCGGTCTTCAGACCACGTTGGGTATTCACCGCCGAAGTTGAGGATCCATCCTTCCTTCGTTGCGGCTAGGTAATGTTCGCAGCAATTTCCACCCTCCTCATTACCGAAGACCGCCCAACTGGCATTGCCCCAAGTCTGGTTACTAAATGGAGCAGCGACATCGAAGAATCGGGCGTCTGAGTGACTAACGGGGTCATCGATGTAAGACATGTCTTTGTCCCAATCGGGGATTGTTTCGCCGCTGTCGGATGAGGAACCTCCGCCTAAACAGCCGGCGAATGACATGGTGAGAACCATCAGGGCGGCACAGGCCACTCTGCCACTGCGCTGCATGTTCATCGCGAGTGCTTCGCACTCGGTCAGTATTTCGCTGCTTCGTCATCACGATGTTTCGATTTTGGGCAGGAATCATTGTGAATTCTTATGATTGAGGGAGTAAACCATTGACGGTTGGATTCAAGGGGAGAAGCGAGCCGTTACGTTGCAATGCGTCGTGCACTCACACTGACTTTACTCATGCTAATGATGGCGCTGACACCGATGATGACGGCGTCGGCGCAGGGTAGTGGTGATTCGATTATCATCAACGAGATTCTTGTATCACCAAATAATGCCAATTACGATGGTACCGATTGGAATGGCGATGGGCAGATGGGGACTTACAACGACCAGTATGTCGAATTGTACAATCCGACCAACGCAGCCATCGACATCGGCGGCTGGTGGCTAGATGATATCGCCGATGGTGGTTCTCCTGCTTGTAGCATCAAGTGGGATACGATTCTAGCCCCAGGCGAATACATCACCTTCTTCCGTTCTTGGACCCAGATTGAATTCGATTTCTGGGATGGTGATACAATCCGTATTCTCGACGGAAATATGAACGAGATAAATACGGTCAGTTACGAGGGTGAGGATTCTGATTGGGACATCCCCTATGGTTACGATTCGAGTGGAAATTGGGTAAAGCTGAGCGATGGCGAGCCGACCCCTGGTGGTGCTAATGATGCTGCTTGGGTTGGTGTTGGTAACGTAGTTCAGGGTAATTGCTACCCTCCTCAAGATCACATTCACCGCGGTGAGTACGTTCTCGAAGGCCGCGTGGTGACTATGGAATCACAAAACTCGGTTATCGATGATGGCCGCATCCTCGTCGTCGACGGAATGATCGAAGCTGTTTGGAGCGCTGCTGACGGTGCGCCAGCAGCGGCTGACGGTATTCCTTCAATTCCTACAAGCGGAACGATTTACCCCGGGTTCATCGACCCGCACAATCACGCGAAGTACAACCTCATCCCATTGTGGGACCACGGTACAGATGGTTGGGATAACCGCTACCAATGGCAG
>DAFD01000104.1:0-391 GCA_002497895.1 Euryarchaeota archaeon UBA175 | reverse complement strand
TGGGATAACCGCTACCAATGGCAGTCCTACTCAGGCTATAGTGATGCTAAGGACATAGGATGCTCGCTATACGATTCATCCGCTATGCGCTTCGCTGAATTACGTGCAGTTGCGGGTGGAAACACTGCACTGCAAGGTGGTTCAACATCTAACACCGACACCTTCGAGACCATGCTAACGCGCAATATTGAACTCTACAACTTCGGTAAGGACTACATCCACACGAAGGTGACAGAATTAGAATCAGATTATGCAGGACAGCACATCAAGGACGGGAACTCCTCCGGAGAACTAGACGCTTGGTTCCTTCATCTTGCAGAAGGAATTGATGAGTCGAGCAGGGCTGAATTCGATATCCTTGTCGATAATGACCTACTCGTCGGTGAGGTCG
>DAFD01000028.1:9287-20080 GCA_002497895.1 Euryarchaeota archaeon UBA175 | reverse complement strand
GAGACGCTGACTTACACCATAGCGCGACGCGACTGCACGGTGCTTGGAGGCACCGCGCAAGTCGATGATTGGAATTTGGAAATTCGTGAGGCCGACCGCGAAGAGATTCTCTCCAAATGCGAAGCGGTCTGGCCTGAACTCGACCGAAGCAAAATCATCGCAGAAGCCGTCGGTCTGCGCCCCTCGCGTAGCGAGGTGCGCCTAGAATCAGAAATAATCGCCAACGGCACCCCAGTAATCCACAATTACGGACATGGTGGAGCGGGAGTAACCCTGTCTTGGGGTTGTGCTGACGAGGTTGTTCGCCTCGCCAAGAAATTCGCTTGAATCTGCACCAATCAATCGTCATGATGCCCGGCCCAGGCCGCCTCAGCGTGCAAGGTCTTCGACTTCACAGGGGAAATCTTGCGATAGACATTGTATGGGCTTTGGCGCTCTCCACCAACCGTCAACAACCGCTCGAGTGGAATGTCGAAGTGCTCCTCATTGCGCAGTAAGAGTGGCTCAATAACCTCCCAATCGGCCTCGGTCAGCTCGGTGAACTCACCACCGTTCAATTGCGAAGAAGACAGCCTATCGTGCGGGTCGCGAACATAGATTGCTCCGCCACTCGACAATGAAAACAGATTGCTACCCGGATACGGAGTCTCGAGAGCACTCATGCTTCCATCGAGTCCAAACTTCAGGCCGTTGATGATGACGAAGCCACCTCCATCAAGCGGATCTCCGGCCATGAATGATTCAGCCAAGTAATCCAGCGCAGTGCCGTTGATGACCAAACGTGGTCCACCCACGGAATTGATCATTGGACGCCCCGCAGCATTACCGAGAACAAACATCTCTCCACCCTTCGATCCGTAGCCGTAGCACTGACCAACATCACCGTGAATAACCAACTCGCCAGACTTGTGAATCTGAGCAATTTGGTCTTGACCATTACCATGCATGTGAATTGTCATGCCATCATTACCACTTCCGAGATAATCTCCGGCCGCGCCCAAAACGTCGATTCTCACATCGCTCGTAGACGGACCGAAACCGTTTCCAATGAATCGGTGACCTTGGCAGTTGATGACGACGAATCGCTTCCAGCCCATTCGGTGGAGAGCCACGAGTTCTAGGGCTAGCGATTCAACTCCTTCGATTGGATATGGGCGAGCGTCGACGACAATCGCTTGTGATGCGCTCGCTGGTTCCGGCCTGTGGCCGAGCGTTTTCTGTCCAGTGTATGCATCACACGGATTGACTGAGGAAGATGCCACCGTGCGAATCAAGGCTGCCTCAACGAGGTCCTTCCAGACCGATTCGCGTAAGCTGCCGCAATCGTAGCGGCGATCGAGTAGTAAAGTCAGAGTATCCCAAACCCAAGTTCGACCCTTGTCGCCAGATGCGTTCTCGATCGATTCTAGACAGGCTCGAGCCTCAGACCAATCCATCGATGACAGCCCTGCAACCAGCCCATCGAAAGTGGACCGAGGCGTATCGAGAGTGAATGCATACTCGCCAGTTGGCATGAGTTTGTAATCGCCCTCTGGAGTAGTGTTGACAATTGCACCGAACTTGTCACGCATCTCCAAAGTCTTGCTTCCGTCAGCGTTCGGTGTAACATCGAACATGAATGCGCCACCATCAGTATATGACCCACCGCGCGCATTCCAATATTCATCAGCGCGACGCCAAAATCGAGTGTCTTCGGAGGCAAGCGACTCGAGAACTGCATCGATAACCTGCTTCTCGGAACCGCAGAATGCAATTCCAACATCGCCGCGCTGGTAAGCGAAAACCTGCGGGCGCAGCATCGATGTGTCAGTAATTCCAAGCAATCGATGAGTAGGGCCATCGGATTGTGCGATGATGAAGAACCATGGACCATCGGGAGATCCGTGAATATGCGTCTTCTGAATCGCCTCGTAAACCACTTGCTTCTCCTTTGGAAGCATGATGAAGTCGAGTTCGCTGGTCGGTGCTAAGCTCTCAATCACATGTTCAAGCGTATACCCGTAGACTCGGCGATGTAGATCGAAAGCCAGCGCAGCGACCTCGGTATCGGTGAAGAAAAGTGGTTCCATCCCTCGCTGACCGAGGTAATCTTTCACCGATACATAATTCGAGAAATCTCCGTTGTGAACAAGCGCGCAATCGATTCCCTGACCGAAGGGGTGTGCCCCACCAGGGTGCGTGACTCTGCCGCGCGTAGGGTAGCGATGGTGACCTATCCAAACATGTGCAGTCATATCGTCGAGCTGATAGTAGCGGATGACATCCTCTGCATATCCAACGATTTTCAAAATTAAAATATCCCGACCATGGCTCAAAACAAACGCGTCCGTTCGCCCGTCCTTAGCGTAAAATTCGACATTCAGTGAATGAGTGGTGTGGAAGGTGTATTCCTCTTCGACCGCGGCTCGGTCAGCCGCGTCGACAACTACTGATAGTTGGTTTTCGATGAATTCGTCCACTTTGTCTGCCCTCGGTGTGACGAAGTAGCAGACTACAGAGGGAGGTTGAACTTCGAGTGCTGGCAGGTCTTGTTGCCAAGTTGGGAGAGTGGCCATCTCGTGCGTATGATGGAGATCATAGGCTTCTTCGATGAGTGCTTCAACTCCCGACCGCACCTCGTTGTTGAGGTAAGCGACCGCGTAGAGGTAAGTCGAATCGAGGGTTGTGCGGTCGGTACCGAATTGATCTGGATCGAGGCCGACCATCGCGACTCCGCCGCCCTTGCCGTTACCTCGGTTACGCATCTGTTCGAGTGAGTCGAATAGGTGGCGTCCAGCGACTGGTATTTCGCAGGCGAGGCCGACCACTCCACAGCCGCCTTCGGCTGCGTCTTCATCGCGCCGCTCGAACTTGGGATGGGATGCAGTCATTGCGCGTCGCGCATCGATGAAGGTGTTCGGGTCGATCATTCGATCTCCTCCAATCCGATTCCTGCAGCTTTACCCGCCGCTCTAGCAGCCTCGTCCTTACCCATGTAGCGAAGGAGATCTGTGCGGCCGCGTAATTCTGAGACATCGGATAGTCCGAGTTGACGCAGGATGTCTCGCAGCCGATACTGCATTGCTGTGTAGAGATTGTTGAGGCGCTCGGCAGCCCAATCCGGCTGCACCCATTCCTGCAACTCGACATCAGTCGTGGTCAAGCCCCATGGACAGCCGCGACCGGATGGTCCGCCCTCACAATTTGAGCAGCGGGTGCACCCTAAACCGACAAGATCGGTGGTGCCGAGTACACATCCATCGGCTCCGAGTGCGATCGCCTTGGCAATATCATCGGCAGTGCGGACTCCGCCACTGGCGATGAGCGTGACACGATCACGCACACCCTCGGCTTGGAGGAATTTGTGCACCTTCGGAATCGCCAATTCAATCGGCATGGCGATATTCTTCTTGGCGATTTCAGGTGCTGCGCCGGTGCCACCATAGGAACCATCGAGATGGATTATGTGCGCACCGGCGTAGAATGAACCGACTGCGACCATGTCGACATCGTGAGGGGTGCTCACCTTGACCGAAAGCAGAGCGGTAGGATTGACGGTCTCAATCCAATCGAGATGCTTCGAATGGTCCTCGACCGAGTAAGTCGAATGAAATGGGAATGGGCTGAATAGGCTGACGAAAGGAACGCTTCCTCGCAACTTCGCAACCTCTTCGCCAGCCTTTGCTGCAAGCAAATGACCCCCTAGTCCTGGCTTCGCACCTTGTGCATACTTGAATTCGACAATCGGCGCCGCCTGAATCGTCTCTTCCTCGACGCCGAAATAACCGGTCGCAACCTGAGTGATGACGTTCTCCTTGCATTCCATCAATTGCGAGGGATAACCACCCTCACCAGTCGACATGAATGAATTCCAGCGCACCGCGTTGCGAGCACGCGACATCATCACATTGACTGAAACCGAGCCATATGACATACCGCCGCCATACCATGGAATGTCAATTGTCAACTTGTTCTTGGCATCGCCGCGGCGGTTGAGGGCGAGCTTGGTTGTAATCGAATCCGAGTGCTCGAGCCAATCGCTTTCAGCCAAGTACTTGAAATCCAATCTGTCGAAGCCACCGTCGGATTTTCCGGTTTTGTAATTGAGCCCCTCTGGAATTTCACCGGTTTCAGCCATATACCAAGTTGAGAGAATCAACTCGTCGGTCCAGCGTGCGTCACCAAGAGCCTCTGGAGGGATGTAATCGCCCATCGCTCGAGCGCGCATTCCGTCCTGCATCAGGCCAGTCGTTTTGGTAAGCAATTCTTCGCTCGGGAATTGCACCTTGCCCTTGTATGCATCTTTGAAATCCTGTATAATCGACATCAGATAACACCTCCACTAACATATCCCTCGATCCCTTCGAAGGCTTCGTCCTCGAGATGGTTCACTATCATTGAGCGGCCGAATTCTCCACGGAGTCGACGAGCCTCACGGATTCCCATCGCTCCGAGGATTTCGAGCAGCTGGTCACGCCATGACGCGCACAGATTGGTGAGCCGCTGCTCGGCCCATTCCTGTGTCATCTTCTTTGGAAGAGTTCCACGAACTTGCTCGCGGTCGACCAGAGAGCCGTGTGAGCGACCTTGTAGTGCGAATAGGATTGGAAGGTCGAGTGCGACTACGTCGAGTCCGCTGATTATTGCCTTTGGTAGGTGGTCGGCGCTGACGAGTCCGCCCGCACCGATTAGAGTCACCATATCTCGGCAGCCCTTGTCGATTAGGAGCATATGGGCTTCCTTGAGTAAGTCGGAGATGAATCGACCGTCGTCGAAACCGCGGCCGTGTAGGTCTGCGTTGAGGTGAACAACATCTACGCGATTGTTGACTGCCTTCATCAGACGATCTTGCCAACCATCTGTGAAAGAAATGCGAACTCCAATCAGAGCGTCTGTTGCCAACCTAGCCGCGTCCAGCGCATCCTTGTCCCAGCCATCGAGTTCGATGAGTCGTGCAGCTGAGAACATCTCAACCATCTCCGGTGTTTCCTTTGGAATCACGGGAACTATGTTTGGGGAATCCATTCCCATCTCGATTACGTCTGCTGCCTTCATGCAGGCCAACGTATCGATTCTCTTGCTGGTTGAATCGAGCACCTTTGCCAACTTGACGGTCCCCAAATCCCCAGGTGGAACATCGAATACGAAGGGGACCTGAATGGTGAACATGTTCGGAGTCTTACCCTGCAAATTTCCTTTCTCATCGAAAGAAAGGTGCATCGGCTTAGTGCCGATATCGACAGATGTGCCGATGAGTTCGCGGCCGTGAATTCCATCTCTGCTCGGGCGGACGATTTCAGACATATCCGTCAACATACCATCGAACCCAGGTCCGCCAAATCGGCCGCGGTAACCTTGTCCACGGACAGGTACCAAGCCCTTCTTCGATTCCTCATCAATCGCTGCAATATGTCCGTGGGTGGTGTACGAATCCCCGAGGGCAGTTCTCTTGGGATTCGGCAACACCTTGACGAAATCCGGATGTTGAACGGTGCATCGAAGGCAACCAACGCATAATTTGGGCAGTGGATAAAAGCCACCAACTGGGCCAGAAAATACTCCATATGTGCAAGGTCGGGAAAGGATGACATCTGGTTTTAGTCCGTAATGGAATAACTCTGAGACGATGAACTTGGCCAATCCGAATTTACCGACTTCGACGAGGAATCTATGCGGTAGCGGATCGATATCGTCGACCTCTTC
Source organism: Euryarchaeota archaeon UBA175 (assembly GCA_002497895.1). Lineage (GTDB taxonomy): Archaea > Thermoplasmatota > Poseidoniia > Poseidoniales > Thalassarchaeaceae > MGIIb-O1. The sequence goes on along the minus strand of DAFD01000028.1, from coordinate 14,398 downwards.
CGTCTCGATATGATAGCGATGATATTGGTCTGCAAGTTCCCTTCCAATTCGTGCTGATTCAGCTCCGAATTTGTCCAGCGTCAATGCACCTGATGCGGCTAATTCCGCGTCCCCTGTAGTAGACTCCAGCATGTTGCTTACTCCAATATCGACCATACCGTAACGCCAATGATATAATCATTGGTGCAAATGCACACTGAAATGCCTGAAAAGTGTGTGGATTATCTATAATTTCAATGTTTATTCGTCATTCGTTCAGGTATTATCTAATTTACTGTTCATTTGAAAGATTAGTTTAATCATAATTGACAATTGGTTCGTCAATCGCTCAGACTTCTCCACCACACCTCTAGCACAACTCTAATCCGAGTAAGTTGAAATGCCGCTCAAACGGCCGTAGAATGTGGGTTTAGCTGAGGCTTGGGAGGTGCCCGACCTTCGCGCTTTCCTATTGGGGGATACCGCGTCAAAGATGGGGCGGGCCGCCTTCATGACATCGGTAGGTTGGAAGGTTGCTGAGCTTGGCGGTCCGAAGGCCTTCGGAGCGATAATGACAGCGTATTTCCTCGGCCATCTTCCATTGATAATGATCGGCGGGATGCTAGTCGACAGAATTCCTCGCCGAACAGTGGCGTTGGCTATGGATATCGTTCAAGCCGTCTTAGCTGCACTATTCATCCTCCTACTCATGGCAGGATTTGACCTCGTCAATGTGATGATTTTTGCGGCATTCATGATGGGTGCTTCTTCGGCCTTCTCAATGCCGGCGATCCAGGCCTTAGTTCCCGATCTTGTCGAGGAGGAGATGCTTTCCTCGGCCACCGGATTACACAATGCCTTGCGAACTGCTGCTTGGTCGGTGGGTGGCCTAATCGGCGGAGTTGTAATTCGATATTCGACGATGCATGTCGCACTCCTCCTCGATCTAATCTCCTTCCTCATCAGTGCTTGGATTCTCTTCGGTATGAAGGAGGTCCCGATTGAGAGAGATGAGGAAGATGAAGGTGACTTTCGAACTGAGATGGGGGAGGCGATGGCTTTCGTCATCAGTCAACCATGGCTTTTCATCGGTATCATCGCCTTCATGGTTTTCCACATAGGTGGAGCCATCGTCGATATAGGAATTCCATTCATTGTACAGGTGAACGATTGGAATGCAATTCACTACGGGGTTTGGGGTGCAATGATGCCCATCGGTGCATCGTTGGGCGCACTCTGGGCTGGATCAAATCCGATTTCAAAGGAGAAGCGTGGTTTGATTTTCTATATCGTTGTGGGAATTGCGGCTTGGTTGGACATCCTCTACGTCTTCGTGCCTTGGTTCGGTGCCATCATGATTATCGCAATATTCCAGGGTCTGATGGGAGGAGTTCTGGGGGTAATCTGGAATACTACAATCGGCGATAGTGTCGACCAGCGATTACGTGGTCGAGTAAATTCAATCGACATGATTGGTTCGTTCCTATTCATTCCATTCGCACCTCTATTTGGCGGATATATGATCGAAACTATCGGTTTGCAAGCGACCTTCTTAATCGCAGTCTCGATAATGGTCGCTGCGACTATTGTAGGTGTAGTAGTACCCTCATTCCGCCGCTTCGAACGAATTGGAACTGAGCGCTTTCCCCTTACGGGTTCTCAAAATGGATCTGACTGATGTCTAAGGAGAACCATCTTTGGTACAGCTTGTGCTGAATTCGGATTAGGCCGTAAAGTAACATGAAGTAAACAACCCATGCCTCGAAGGACTTACCCAGTGTTACTGGAATTTGTAAAAGGAAGACTCCGTCAAAGAGGATACAGATAGTAAGGAAACTCATCCTCCCGAGAGTCGTGAAAAGGCTCTCTTCTTCCTGAGCCAGAACTCTCTTTACACGATTTTCTCGCCATTCGTCAGAGGACCGTTTCAACCTCCAGAATGAGGCCTCGGACTCTTCGCTTCGACTCAACATGCGAGGTGGTCCGTCTTCTTCATCGGTCGAGTCGGGACTCTTCGAGGTCATGGTATACCCTCACAGAAGGTTCACTTTCGGTGCTTCGTCCACAGACTCATCCTCATGGATGACTGGTAGTCTCTGCCCCTTTCCAAGGGGGAAATGACAAGCTACTCTGTGATCTTCGCCCACATCTTGTAATTGTGGCTCCTCAGTATCACAGCGTCCCGCCTCAGCTATCGGGCAGCGTGTGTGGAATCGGCATCCAGACGGAGGATTAGCGGGGCTTGGAACATCGCCGCTCAAAACAATCCTCTCTCTCGAGGATTCCTCGAGAGAGGGTTCAGGTATTGCCGAAAGGAGAGCATGGGTGTAAGGGTGAGAGGGATTGTCGAATAGGTCACGAGTTGAGGCGATTTCGACAATCTTACCGAGATACATAACAGCGACTCGGTCGCTGATGTGATTGACTACGTTTAGCGCGTGGGTGATGAACACAAACGTGAGTCCGTGCTTATTCTGAATCTCGGACAAGAGGTTCAGAACTTGTGCCTGAACCGAGACGTCGAGCGCGCTGGTCGGCTCGTCCAATAGGATGAATTCGGGGTCGAGCGAAAGGGCTCTAGCCAATGCTATTCTCTGCTTCTGACCGCCCGAGAATTCGTGGGGGAATCGATTCATGTGGTCCTTTTTCAGCCCCACTGAATCGAGTAATTCAGCGACCCTTTGGGTCAGTTCGGCCCCATCAGCGATACCGTTGACCTGCAGAGGTTCGCCGACAATAGAGCGGACCGACATACGTGGATTCATCGAACCACCGGGGTCTTGGAAAACGATCTGCATGCGCCTTCGAAGGTCACTCATACTCATCGAACGGATATCTTCGCCCTCGTACCTAACCGAACCCGAAGTAATTGGAATCAACCCGAGGAGGACTCTTCCTAGAGTCGTTTTTCCACATCCGGATTCGCCAACTATACCGAGTGTTTCACCACGACGAATTCGCAAATCAACGCCATCGACGGCTCGGACATGACTCTTCACGGTCGAGAGCATTCCAGCCTTGATAGGGAACCACTTGCGCATTCCATCGACTTCGATGAGAATGTCTTTCGAGTCTTCAATACTCATCTCAAGCAACTCCTGCGTGTTCGTATTCTGCCGCAAAGACATCGAATGCATCCTGAACATCCGAGACGACCTTTGTCCTATCTGTATGATGGCAAGCGGCGAAATGACCCGGCTCTATTTCCACCATCGGTGGAGGTGTAGAGATGCATTTCTCATTCGCGAATGGGCATCGAGGGTGGAATCGACATCCGTCGAAATGCTGGTTGGGATCAGGGACCTGTCCTGGAATAATCGGAAGTGTTTCACGCTCAGCCAAACCAGTTGTGATTCGAGGAATGCTGTGGAGCAGACCTATCGAATACGGCATTCTCGGACGAGAGAGAACTTGTTCAAGACTGCCGGTCTCGACTACAGAACCGGCATACATCACCGTCACAGCATCGCAAAGTTCAGCGATGACGCCAAGGTCGTGAGTAATCAGAAGAATCGCTGTGCCTTTCTCATCCCTGAGATTACGCATCAATTTCAGAATCTGTGCCTGAATTGTCACATCTAGCGCTGTGGTAGGTTCGTCGGCGATGAGAAGTTTAGGTTCGCATGCCATCATCATCGCGATCATGACTCTCTGACGCATTCCACCCGACAACTCGTGAGGATACATCTTGACAACAGCAGTAGGATTCGGAATCTGTACGTCTTCGAGGATTTCGACAACCTGTCGTCGGTGTGCAGGGTCGAGCCGAAGATAATCCTGGAGCATGATGGCAGGAAGAGCGAGGAGTGTGCAGATGACGAGCATCCCCATTAGTGCCGAGAATGGCATCCATAACATCAGGAAGATAATCAGTGAAGCTGCAACTCCGAGAGGCATGCTCGAAAGGAGAAAGTATGCTGGATGAATTATCGGTGAGACTCCAATCGATTCCCCTCCGATTTCCGCGGATTCTTGGAATGAAATATGATTAAAGTCGTTTTCTGAATCGGAATTCAACATTCGAGAGAGTATGTATTCAAAGAGGGGGATCAATAGTATGAGTCCAAAGGAGTAAATCTTCAAATCCCCTGCAAAACCTGTTCGATGAGCAATTATGACAAAGGTAAGAGTCAGAAGAATAGAGAGCGAAGGCAATGTCCTCGTGAACAGTGATTCGAAAATCAATCGAACAGGAGTCGTCAATGCCTGCCCCGCTCTTCGAAGATTGGAGACCTCAGGAACTACGAGGCGATCGTGTTCCTTCATCACCTCAGAGACTTGTTTCTCAATCGTGTAAAGTGGATTCAACGCCGTCATTGGCTCTTGGAAAATCATACTAATCTCGTTTCCACGAATCCACCGCATGAAATTTGTATGCTTGCGTGAGCCCGATTTCTGGAAGAAGCCGAATAGCCAAGACAGCCCTCCAACCAAACTCAGAGTTGCAACCATTGTTACACCCTGAACCGGTTCAATCAGAATCCAGATTGAAGTGACGACTGCCGCGAGGACTGAAAGTGCCGTAATCGAGGATGAGATGTTGATATTACGCTGAATATGCGGAGGGTCGCGATGAAGCAATTCAGTGCCTTGGTACTTGACACTCCCCTCATCTACGTCGCAGGTGGCCAGTCCAATCGTCACCAAGGAAGTAACCGATTTTCCGCAACCAGATTCACCTACCAGACCCATGATTTCGCCATTACCCACTGAGAGATCTACAGAGTGAAGAGCCTCGACGGGACCATCCAGAGTATCGAAGTGAACCCGAAGGTTCTCGATGCTAAGAATATCATCTGCCACGATTTCTACCTCCTATTCTTTGGATCAACAACATCCCTCAAACCGTCGCCGAGAAGATTGAATCCGAGAGTCGTCACTGCAATCGCAATCCCGGGGAAGAACATCAGATGAGGGTCATCGAGGAAGAATTGACGACTCTCGGAGACAAGAATTCCCCATTCCGCAGTTCCAGGTGCCGCTCCGAGGCCGATGAAAGAGAGGCCAGAAGCAGAGAGAATTGTCCCGCCAATGTCGAGGGTGAATGCTACGAGGAGAGGCGCCCAAGCATTGGGCAGAATGTGTCGGAACATGATTCGTCCAGATGGTGCTCCAACGCTGCGGGCAGCCTC
>DAFD01000028.1:0-8904 GCA_002497895.1 Euryarchaeota archaeon UBA175 | reverse complement strand
GGCCAGCCAGTGAAGATTAGAGCGGCTTGGATCTTCCAAAGTCTGTCGAAATCCTTGATTACGACAATATCATCCCCGACGGTCCCTGAATAATTCATCAGAATCACTGCAGCGATGAATATCGCAATAGTCCTCAGAGAGAGATATCGCCACGGATTGGTCCAGTCGAAGAAAGCGCGGAATCTTGGTGCCGCTTCGTCAAATGATGCGTTCTCGATAAACTTCTGATCCAAAATCCAGAGCCCCGATAGAGCCAAAATCAGTCCCAAGGAAACCGCAGTTCTTGACGAACCCGATTCGAAATTACCGAACAGCTCGGGCCAAAGCGGCACGCCTGATATTCCTAGCAGGAAAAAGATGAGAATGATCCCGTAGAAAAATCCTCGATTGCTCTTTAGGAAATTGAAAGTTTGTGAATCCTTAGAGAGAATCAGCGTCGACTTCAGACTATCCTTGAAGACCATCCAAAGGAAAATTATCGGAATCAGAACCCCCAACCACACCGGCATCGTCAGACTCGTCATGGCCGACATCGCAGTCACGAAAGCCATGGCGAGAATTAATCCAGGAACTGCGAAGAAGATGTCACATATCCTCATGATGACCTCGTCAACGCGACCACCGTAGTAGCCACTGATGCTGCCGACTATTGTGCCGAGAGTCACGGTCAGCATAGCGACAGTGATGCCGATTTTGAGTGAAACTCGAGAACCGTAGAGGACCTTGCTGAACATATCCTGACCCTGATTATTTGTGCCAAAGATGCAGACGTCGTATCCATCTGGCATCCACCAGTGATGCATGGCTGAATTATCAAATTCATAGGTCAGCCAAACCGTCGTCAATGACATATTATCATACATCTCCTGAGAGATTACGAGGATGGAAGAATTGGCAGCGTCAATTGAAATCAATGATGTGTCCAATTCACCACCAACATTATCCTCGAGACTGATGAATTCTATGACAGAAAGAGTGTCTCGATAGTAGCGATTGTCGGAGCCGACCTTGTCGTCGGATTCAGCGACCACGGTCATCACATTGTCCCTACGCAATTTGGTGAGAGAGATGGATTGTTCATGCCAATCACATTCCTCGGAGAAAGGATGTGCTCGGCGTGGTTCGTAATCGATGGACCAAAGGTCCTCAGTGTCCTGGAGATTGCGGTAGGGGTGTTCGACAGCGATATCGTCGGCAAAGATCGAGACCGTCGATACGAAGATTACCATGCTAAGGCCGACGACAGCTAACAGAGACCTTCGGTAGACCTTCCAATTACGACTCATATCGGTCCCAAACTGACGCAGACCCTCATCCAGCCTCCTAACGCTCTCCTTGCGATCAGCAGCTCCATCAGGCCAGCGCTTCATTCCAATCTCACCCTTGGATCGACTACTGCATACATGATGTCAACAACGAGATTGGAGAGGAGGAAAATGACCGAAGTGATGAGAGTGACTCCCATGATGACTGTGAAATCGAGATATTGAATGGAGGTCACAGCAACCCTTCCCATTCCATTGAAGGCGAAGATGGTCTCAGTGAGAACTGCTCCACCTATCGCTCCTCCAATCGAGAAACCAAGGATAGTGACGATAGGGACCAGAGCGTTTCGACAGGCGTGAACGATTATCACGCGCCATTCCGCAAGCCCCTTCGCTCGTGCGGTTCGGACGTAATCCTCGTTCAGAACCTCGAGAAGACTCGCTCGCATGTATCTGAGAAGGCCTCCTGCGGAGGCAACACCGAGTGCGGTGCAGGGTAGAACGAGGTGGAGAATCGTGTCCTTGAACAGGAGTCTTCGGGAACCATATTCGTCAGGAAGAGCGGCCAGCTGCTCATCAGAGGCAAACCAACTGTCAACCAGATGGAATCCTGTTCCACCGTCAGGATAAGGGATTGAGAGATCTAAGAAAGTCCCGTCTAAGAAAGGTATCAGAGTGCTAAGAGTGATTCCGAATCCTTCCTCAGGGAATGAGAACCCTGGATCGTGCCTTCCGTAGATAGGGAAACAACCACCATCAGTGCCAAAAATTGGATCACATATCCCTGAATTATCAGGGCCTGTGGCGAAGAATAATTGCAGGACCATCGCGAACCAGAAAATAGGCAGACTGACGAATGCGATAGCGAGGAATCTCGATAAATGGTCGAACATCTTGTCCTGTCGAACCGCACTGACGATTCCCAGAATTATTCCTAATGGGTATGCAATAGCCAGTGCGAGGAATGACATCTCAAGAGTAATTGGTGCAGCGTCTTTTACAACATCGATTACAGGTCGATGGTAGGTGATTGATTCGCCCCAATCTCCTTCCAAAAGATGTGTGATGTAGTAGACGAATTGAACAGGTACCGGGTCATTCATCCCCATTCGTTCCCGATTCGCTTCATAAGCTGAAATCTGGACATAGTAACTGACTACTGTACCCTCAGCCGCGTCCTCGTCTATTCCGCTGATTCCGGTCAATCGGTCACCATTCTTGCCAGACCATCTGAACGAATCTTCGCCGATGAGGCCAGTTCCTCCTTGATCTGAAAATGCCGAGGCATCGACTAGAGTGATTTGCTTCACTCCACTCGAGATACCTTCGGAGAGAGTATACAATTCACCTTCATCTGTGTAGGATTCTCCTGATGACCCATTCTCATAGTAAGTATTGATGATAACTCCACACTTGTCACCGCACTGAGCGGCAGCTGGATCAGCAGGAATAATGTGGGCGATAGCGAAGGTGAATACAGCAACACCCACCATTACGGGGACGAGTAAAATCAAGCGACGAACTATGAATTCGTGTAATTTCACAATGAGTCCCCCGCATGGGCGTCGCTAAGACAGTTCTATCACGATTGCCTTCGGCATTTCAGCAGAAGACGAATGAAAAGTTGACGGCGCGACGGCAGCCACCCGGAGGTGGCTGCCGTCGGCCTTACGTCGTCACGGTGTTATCTTCAGCAAGAGCCTACGAGCTCACCGTTGACCATCGGTAGCTTGTCGTAGTCGAACCAGTGGGCCGACCCGATCGCAGCGTATGGTGGGCTGCAGATGTCGTCGTGCTTGACGCCGACACCGTTGTACTGTCCGATGATGATCATGTTCGGGTCCTGAGTCCAGGCCGCGAATGCGTCGACATACGCCTGGCGGCGAGTGTCGTCATCCTGTGAGGTCCTTCCGATAACCAAAGCATCGTTCACAGCCTCGTTCTCGTATCCTGATCCATAGGCGTCTCCGCCAATGGAGTGACCGCCAGCGAATGGCGACCAGTAGTTATCAGGGTCGAGGTAGTCAGGTGCCCATCCGCTGAAGCGGATGTCCCATGTGCGGGTGTAGTACATTGTTAGGTACTCAGCCCATGGCTTTGCATCGCCCTGTGTGGCGATTCCGAGAGTTCCTAGAGCCTCGTTGAGTTGAGAGGACATTGCGATACGGTAGTCGTTACCCTCGTTCGCCATTACTCGGAGAACGTTTGGTAGACGGCACTCGTCGCCAGTCCTGTCAGCCTCTGCGACGACAGTTGGTGCATCCGCGTGAGTAAGCGAGTCACACTCGTACTGGCGGATGAATCCTGCGTCATCAAGCAGCTGTGCTGCGTGGTCAAGGTCGTAGGTGAAGGTCTCAGTCTGGGTGTCCGCATACAGGAATCCGGTTGGGATTGGGCCGTATTGAGGTGCCAGAGAGTTGTCGTAGGTGTCCCTGCGGTGCGTCTCGTAGTCGAACGCGTATGCGACTGCTGTGCGCAGTGCAGCGGTCTCCATGACGTTGCAATCGTTGGTGCCATCGCCATCGCAGTCGTGGTTAATCACGAGCGTGGAGTTAGCATCAGTGTTCGAGGTGTCCTCACCAGCGTCTAGTGCCTTCGGGTGGAGGTTGAAGACAGACAGAGTTGTGGTGAAGGTCTCTCGGTAACTGCAGATGTATCCATCCTTGGACTGCACATTTGGCTTGTCCTCGAGGTTGTCACAGAAGTTGACGAGATGCTCGATGTTGATGCTACCGAAGTCGACCTCACCGTCGGTGAAAGCCAGAAGACGGGTCGATGCCTCAGTAACGATCGAGACTGTGTGGCGGTTGATGTTGTAGTCGCCACTCTCCCAGTACATCCAGTTAGGGACGAGAACTAGGCGGTCCTCACGGACCCAGGTCTGAACTGTGTAAGCGTTGGTACCAGCACCCATAGGGCCCTCGTCCATCCACTCGTGGCAGTAGTCATCGTTCTCGCCGCCCGCGTCGACGCGGTTAGCCTCACAGAGGTCTGCGTTGATGACAGCGCCGACTGTGTAAGCGATCGTCGAGATGAAAGCCGACGATGGAGCGAACAATGTGACGGAGAACGAAGTATCGCTGATGACCGAGAAGCTTGCGCCACCCATGTCATCGTGGTTACCGTCTGCGTCATTGCAGTCGAAGCTCTGCTCGAGAATCCATCCGACGTGACTGTCAGGGGATCCGTATCCAAGAACACGGCACCATGAGTAGACAACATCTGATGCGTCCATCTTGTCACCGTTGCTGAAGTACACATCGTCGCGTAGCGTGAATGTGTAGGTCAATCCGTCATCACTTACTGAGTAGCCAGTAGCGAGGCGAGCCTCGATGATTGCGTTTCCAGTACCGTCGCCCGCGTAGCGGTAGAGGGTATCGTAAACCTGCTCAATGACATCGCCAGAAGCCGAGTCGTAAGCATCGTGTGGGTCGATGGTTGAGGCGTCTCCAATAGACATCTCAACAATCTCGCACGGGTTGTTGGAACCCTGCTCACGGCACTTCCTCGAAACTTCAAGTTCGTAGGAAGCCTGCCCGAAGTCGATCGTTCCAGCCGCGTAGTCTGCCATAATATCGGCATGTGAGCGACCGTAATCACAGGAAGCGTCATCGGCCTCAGCAGCAGCGTTGTGGTTATTCGCAGCTGGGTCGGTGCATCCCATTACCGGTTCGGGTTCGGGCTCAGGTTCTGCATAAGTGCAGGATCCATCATCCTTGGTGGCGTCGGCGTTGTAATTGGTCGCATCTGCATAGGTGCATCCCATCACGTCATCGTCGCCGCCGTCATCGTCGCTCCCGCCGAGACACCCGGCGAGTGCAGACGCAATCATCAGCGTACACATCAATAAGGCTCTTGTCTTAGAGTCCATCCTTCGGTTCCACGCTTAGGTTCGTATATAGAACCACCCTATTTTGATTGTCTTTTTGTTGATTTGAGTTGTTGGTGAACGTGATACTTTCCGACTTACAAGCACGGAAATTTGGAAAATTCAACCTCAAAATTACCGTTATCCGGTTAATCGGACGAATCAAGCCAAAACAAGAGTTACACGAAGATATCTTCGATTGCCATGAAAAAAAAGAAAATTAATAATCTTGAAAAACATGTGATTCGATTGAAGGCTGACACCACTATTTCTGACTGGTGGACGTGCCGAGATTTGAACTCGGGGCCTCTTCCATGCCAAGGAAGCGCGCTTCCAAGCTGCGCCACACGCCCAGTGAGCCGGCGACCTGCGACGGCCATTTAAGGAGAACTGAGCAGGCTCGCCCATGTCTGAAGGGCGAGGCTCAGTAAAGCCGGAGGGGCCGCCTCGACTGCCGGATGGAATCCTTGAGGAACTCTCATCGCGACTAACGCGCGATGAAGCCCCATTCCTTCGCTACTTACCTAAGCAACTCTCTCTCGAATGGGCGGAATCAACAGAAAATAGACTTGGCTTCACTAGATTCGAATGTGACCATCATGAGCTTTTCAGACGTCGAAGACTCAGAGGTTCGCCAGGGCCAGTAACCGTCGCACTTCATCCACGCCTCATCTCCGACGAGAAACTCTTTCGCCACACTCTCGTACACGAATTGCTACACGCAGCGGGACTCATCGACCACGGCAACCGGCACTCTGATCTCGTCAAGGAAATCTCACCGGCTCCAAAACTCGCTGAATCACCAGTCCTACGAGGCATGCGCGAAGAAGTCCTAGCCGGATTGCCGGAGCGCTCGTGGATCTGTGGCGAGTGTGGGCATACTTGGGAGCGCCGCCGAGTCTCTATACCGCAACGTTGCCCCAAGTGCGCACGGCCGTTCAAAGGGAAATCTGAATCCTGAGGATCTCTTTGAACGTCTGAAAGGTCTTGATTGCAAGATGTCGCCGACACAATCACCATGAACTCGTGGCCTACAAGATAGTCTCGTGTCTTGGCTACCGTCACAGTCTGAATTCATTGATTGGGCAGAAGGATTCTTCACAGAAGTCTTTCCAACTTTGATGGCGATAATCGCGATTGCAGCATATTCTGGATTCGTATTCATGTTCTATCGATTGCTTGCACGTAGAGACATCTTAACGCTCGATTTAAGCAAATATAATCACTCAAAGAGCGGACGAATACGCGCTTTTTTCAGCACTGGTATTTGGCTACTCAAATACGCACTGATGATTCCAGTCCTCATCGCTTTCTGGACCCTCGTCATGGCCGTAATTCTCACCCTCCTTGCCGACGGAAATGACCACACAAGAAACGCCCTGATCGCCACCTCAGTGGTCGGTTCAGTGAGGATTCTCTCGTACTGGACCGAGGACCTTTCGCGCGATGTCGCGAAGATGCTTCCATTCGCGGTCCTCGGTGTATTCTTAGTTGGCTCAACCTCAATCCAATTCAGCGAGTTCAATGATTTGTACAACAACCTCCCCGAACTCGCTGCGTCATATGTCAACAGCCTGATTCTTCTAGCGATTCTTGAGACCCTGTTACGCATTGTCCATGGAATTCGTGAATTGGCGACTAGTCAGCGTAGAGTGAATAAGAAGTTGAAGGAGATTTCGAAGGAGACAGGTCGCTCAAAATCCGATATACGAGAAGACATGCTCGACGATGGCCTCCTCAACAATAGCATCGAAGACAATGGGTCTGAATGAGGCGAGCAGAACTTGCTGCCGAGGTCGCGCTTAGTGGAGTCTCGGCGGGTGCAGGATTCACAAAGGGGCAGCGTCGCCGACAGGATGGGCGCGTGGTGTAGGGGATATCATGCTGGCCTTCTAAGCCGGCGACCCGGGTTCAAATCCTGGCGCGCCCACCACTTTCATTCACTTACAGCTGGGACTAGTATTCTTACCAAGAAAAAGCAACTCTTGCTCACCGTCCCGTAGGGACGCACCGTTTACATCAAATACACCGAGCAGGTCGGCGCGCTGCATGAAGCGAGGTTCCCGTGCGTGGAAGAAGGCGGGGAAGCAGCGCTGGAAGTGGCGAAAGAAGAAGTTGCGTAGGCGTAAGGCCGCTCGTAAGCAAGCTCGACAATGAGCCTGATTTCGCTAAAGAGAAGAAACCAGATCGGTAACTACAGCTGCTGGGTCAGCTGCCTTAGTGACTCCACTGGCTAGCAGCACTCCGGTAGTACCAAGTTGGATAGCGGCAGCAACGTCAGCACCGTTTTTCACACCGGCACCGCACAAAATTCCAACCTGCTCGGAAATTTCTCGAACAGCCGCCGCGGTGCCGCTAACGATTGTAGGATCTGCGGTCGTGACCGAGATGTCTCCGCCAATCAATTCCGGCGGCTCAACGGCAACATAATCCGGCTCGAGTGCAGATAGAGCGCGGGCCTCATCGATATCAGCCGCGCACGCGCAAACAGTGAACCCTTCAGGGACTGAATCCAACAACATTGCAACATGCTCGATACTTACCTTGTGCTCAGCGTGATTGATTAGAGTTCCAGTTGCACCCCGCTCAACCGCGGTTGCAGGATGTAACCATCCAGTGTATGAGCCAAATCCAACAGGGTCTAGATGCTGGCACCAGACTTCTAATCCGGGGGCAGCGGCAACCACGGCAGACAGGTCGAAGGCTGAGACTGCGACGACCATGCGAGCATCTGTCTCGACGCTAGCAATCGCCTTCGCGAGGCTTTCAGCACCGGCACCATGTGCAGTCTCGTAGGTCTTCAGATTGACCACGACTAGGGGCTGACTCACACCAATGCGAGTCGCAGCCACTCTTTGACGATGACGGGGATTAAACCAAGACCTAGCACTGATTCTCGGGTTTATGGTCGGTGGGCCGCAATGGACTGAGGAGTCTCTAGGCCACCATTACCATGCAACTGGTAAAATCGACCTAGGTTGGCTAAATAAGCCTACAAGACATCAATTTAGGTGGAGGAGTTTGAAAGGTCCTTGGATCACATCTAGGAGGAGGATTTCTTCCGGAGAATCACTTGTCAGAGATTTTGCCACTGCGATGCCAACTGATGTTTATGTCTCAACATCATCATGGCTAAATCCCGTGAATTTACCTCGACTAAAGGATAAGAAAAGACCTACTCCGATTCTACTTGACCACATGGTAGTCTTCGACATAGATATGAGGCCCTTTTGTAAGAAAAAACTGGATAAGGCAAGGGTCGCAACCTTAGAACTTAGAGAGTGGTTATTGAGTAATACCGACCTAGAAATTCAGCATGTTTCATTCTCTGGAAGTAAAGGATTCCATCTAATTGCAAATGACCCAGATAGGAGCGCGTTTTCTGAGCCCGATGCAGGAATCAGAGAAGAACTGGTTAGAGAGCAAAGAAAGAAATTACTGGATAGAGTGATTGCTGCGGGTCACCCTGTTGACCCCGTTGTTACTGCAGATACGCGTAGGATTATCCGAGTCCCAGGAACATTACACGGGTCAACAGGATGGGTTTGTACGATTCTTGAGGATGATTGGTTAGAGATGCCAATCAGCGATTGGGTAGGAAAAATCCAGAGGCATGATTTGGCCTTGAAAATGCCAAAAAGACCCCCGTTTGCTTTACCTCGCTTGAAGCTCAAACAAAAATCAGTCTCAACACCAAAGAAATCTAAATCTGATAATGAGGAATATGTCAGCATAGAAGTTAGTAGCCACGTACAGGGAACAAAGGATAGA
>DAFD01000026.1:16451-18696 GCA_002497895.1 Euryarchaeota archaeon UBA175 | reverse complement strand
CCTTACGAGCGCCTTGAAGACATGGAGCCTTGGCTCTTCGTCCCTGGAAATTATAACGGTCGAATCGGTATCGTTTGGGAGACCTGTACCGCCTGCAAAGCCTGCATTCGTGCTTGCCCAAACGACTGCCTCCACATGACTTCGGAGGTCCGTGTCAATGTTCTTGACACGGCTGAAGAAGGAGATGAATGGCACGGATATGGGTCCGAGTTCGAAACCGGCGGATACGCAGCCAAGCCTCGTGAGGATTTCGAAGAGATCGAAGAATTTGACCTCGTAAACGAGCACTCGGCGGTTCCGCAGCAATACGACTTCGCCGAGGTGATCGACATATCTGGTGACACAGCAACCGTCCGTTGGATGGATGGCTCTGGCATCGAAGAAATCAGTACAAGCGAGCTCAAGCCAGCCGAGACAGACATCGTCAGCGGCCGTATCGATATGGGCCGCTGCATGTTCTGCGGTCTTTGCGCTGAGGCATGTCCGTTCGAGTCGTTCTTCATGACCAACGAGTACGATGGAATGTCAGGTTACTCACGCGATGACCTTTGGTTCGACGCAGACCGAACTCGTGTCCTTCCTGCGGTCCATCAGGAGCGCGTCGACATGGAACTCGCTAAGCGCGCGAAGAAAGAGCAAACCAAGCGCGAAAAGAAGGCTGCTAAGGCGGCTAAGGCGGCTAAGGAAGCGGAGGCTTGAACCGATGAACATCGATTTCGAGGCCATTGCATTCGTTATCATGGCGCTCATAGCCATCCTCGGTGCACTCGGCTGTGTTTACGCGCGCCGTGTCGCCCACTCACTTCTTTCGTTGATGATGACCTTCTTCGCCGTAGCCGGCGTGATGGTTCTAGCCCACGCTGAGATGTTGGCGGCTATCCAGATTCTCGTCTATCTCGGCTCGGTCATGCTAGTCGTTCAATTCGGTGTCATGCTGACCCGCCGCCAAATCCAGGAGGGAGATGTCCTATGAAGGCAGTCAGTATGTTCGCCCGCCTTGGTGTCTTCACCTTTGTTCTAGTTCTCCTGCGCGAAGTAATGGAGCATCCAATGTGGGAAAATGAACCTGTAGGAGCCCCAACAACTCTTGAATTCGCAGTATCAATTCTCGATGATTGGGCACTCGTCACCGTAGTACTCGGGATTCTTCTTTCTATGGCGATGATTGGTGCCTCCTATCTTGTTCGTGACGAGCGCCTTGTCAACCTCCTCTACGATATGGGTTCAGAAGACTCAGTTCGATTATCTGGTGATAGCGATGATTGAGGCCAGCTGGATTGCCGGCCTCGGTGTCATTCTCTTCGGAATAGGATTGATTGGGGCTTTCAGCCGCAAGAATGCGATTGTCGTGTTGATGTGCATCGAGGTTATGCTGAATGCAGCTAACCTCAACTTCGTCGCCGGAGCTCTCCACCACGGCTCCGTCGACGGTTGGGTATTCACCGCGGTGGCGATTGCGATTGCAGCCGCCGAAGTCGCCATCGGACTGGCCATCCTGCTCTCGCTATACAGCACGCAGGAGACAATATCGCTCGACGAGGCAACCCTGCTAAGAAATTGAGGTGATTATGATGGGAGAACAAAAGCAGGAGTGGGACAAACTCCTCTATATCGTGCCATTCGTGGCAATCGTTCCTTACCTCTACGTCACTGGAGCCTCGTCCACTGATTATTGGTGGTTAATCATCGCCGCTCCTCTCGTTTTCTTTGCAACAATTGCCATTGCTGGCCAGATTTGGAACGGCAATGAGACTTGGGTTAACCAGTTGAAGGAAGGAGGCATTCTCGGCCTAGGTGCGCTGAGCGTATCTCTCTCGGCCGCCGTGTGGCTGATCTACGATTACCTCGACCACCACGGGCACGTCGAGTCAGGAGATCCATTCAGCTGGCTGACCTTCGATGTCCTGACATACAACGGCGATGGCTGGTCCATCGCCACCACAGGGTTCAGTGGAATCGGCTTTGGAATATATCTCGATGCAGTCAGCATCATGCTTCTCTTCGTTGCTACATTCCTCTGCTTCCTCATTTGCTGGTTCGCGATTGGCTACATGACAACGGACTCGATCAATGACAACTCGAACCACCGATTTTTCGCCGAATTTGTTCTCTTTTCGATGGGAATGTTTGGAATGGTTCTCGCTGACAACTTCCTCTGGCTCTTCATCTTCTGGGAGATAATGGGACTTTGCTCATACCTCCTCATCGGCTTCTACTACTGGAAGGAAAGTGCCGCCTACGCCGC
>DAFD01000026.1:8416-16294 GCA_002497895.1 Euryarchaeota archaeon UBA175 | reverse complement strand
CAACTCAAACCACCGATTCTTCGCTGAATTCGTTCTCTTCTCGATGGGAATGTTTGGAATGGTTCTCGCTGACAACTTCCTCTGGCTGTTCATCTTCTGGGAAATAATGGGACTTTGCTCATACCTCCTCATCGGCTTCTACTACTGGAAGGAAAGTGCCGCCTACGCCGCCAAGAAGGCTTTCCTGACTACGCGTGTAGGCGATGTTTTCCTGATGATTGGACTGCTGATGCTGTACGATATCTACGGTTCTCTCGACTTCGCTGTCGTCTTCGACGACCCATCGACTGGAGTTGGTGGCGCGATGGTCGACTCTGCAATGCTACAGACTGCGCTTCTGATGCTCTTCATTGGCGCGGTCGGAAAGTCGGCCCAATTCCCACTGCACGTGTGGTTGCCCGATGCTATGGAGGGCCCGACCCCTGTATCAGCTCTCATTCACGCCGCGACCATGGTCAACGCTGGTCTCTATCTAGTCGCACGTATGGTACCATTCGTCGACGTCAGTCATCACGGTGTTGCCGGGATGGAGGACCTCGGGCTCATCGTCGCTTGGATTGGTGGAATTACCGCCTTCATGGCTGCGGCAATTGCCTTCGTTCAGAACGATATCAAGAAGGTTCTCGCTTATTCGACGATGAGTCAATTAGCTTACATTTTCACTGGACTAGGAGCAGCTCTGTGGTTCTTCAATACCGGTAATCACCATGCTGGCGCACTCGTCTTTGGTGGTGCATTATTCCATCTGTTCAATCACGCTATGGCAAAGGGCATGCTCTTCATGGCGAGTGGCTCGGTGATTCACGAAGTCCACCACGCCCACGATCACATCTCTGAAGAGGGTGATCACTCAGACCACGACTTCGACCCGCAGGATATGCGCAATATGGGTGGCTTGGCCAGCAAGTTGCCGATTACCGCAACGGCGATGATGTTCGGTTCGATGTCAATCATCGGCATTCCGCTCATCGGCGGATTCTGGTCGAAGGAAATCATCGTCGGCAAGACTTGGTACGCTTACTTCCATGGTGCTGACGCTCTACTCGGTCCAGCTCTACTGATTCTTGCAACCGCTGGAATGACCGGCTTCTACATGTCGCGTATGTGGTTCATGACCTTCGCTGGCGAACCGAAGAACGAGCTCGTTGACCACGTCCACGAGGCTACTCCTTGGATCAAGACACCTCTCGTTCTCCTCTCGATCATAACGGCTCTGGGTGGCTTCGGACTCGCCCTCTACGGAATGGTTGACTGGCTCGCGGGTGAGTCCGACCACCTGTCGATTCACAAGTCCACGTTCCTCGACCAGGTAATCTACGAGTTAGAGCATGCATTCCTCCCCGAGGATATGCAACTTCGTTTCGTTGGTTGGGCAACCATCGCACTCTCATTCATTCTCGGGCCTATAATGGCCGCTCGAATTTATGGCGGCGCACTTCGCGAGGGTGAGAGCGCCATCCCACTCGTACATTGGTTGACCAGTCTTTCAGGTAAGTTCGGTAGTCAGAATGTCGATGAACTCGCTAATTCACAATTGGCTGAGGCTTTGCAAAACCGCCTCTACTTCGACGACCTATACGAGGGGGTACTCGCACGAACAATCGTTCCTTTCGCCGACTTCGCCGCTTGGTTTGACAAGAATATCGTCGACGGCGTGATTAAGCAAATCGAATCCAACTCGGTGCTTGGTTCAGTCCAAATCCGCCGAATTACGACCGGTAGCGCACGCGACTACATCCTCATGGCGACCGTCGGTGCGCTGACCATATTCGCTCTAATCTGGGGGGTGAGCGCTTGATTACATCCGACCCGCTCACATTCATCACACTGGCACCGATAGCCTTCGGTCTCACACTTCTCATCCTGCCTCATATTGCTCCCGCGAGCATGGCGGATTACATTCGAAAGATTGCTCGCCCACTATCCATGGGCCTCGCTTTGGCAATCTTCGCCATCACTTCGGCCCTCTTCCTCGGCCAGATTGGAAACATCGACTGGCTCGACATCATGCAGGGAGATTACGTCCTGCAGAACGAGGCAGTCGTCCTTCTCGATGAGATAGGAGTCCGTTGGGTCGTCGGTGTCGACGCTCTCTCATTCCCTATGGTTTGGCTGACAGCGATGCTCATCCCAGTCTCGATGTTGGTTGAGTGGGACGCTGAGAAGGGACACATATTCCATCCACTGATTCTGATTATGGAGGGCGCACTGTTGGGTGTGTTCGTCGTTCTCGATCTTTTCGTCTTCTACGTCTTCTGGGAACTTACACTCATCCCGATGTTCTTCCTCATCCTAGTCTGGGGTGGAGCTGACCGCCGCTACGCCTCGATGAAGTTCTTCATCTACACATTTACGGCGAGCGTCTTGATGCTCATCGGAATTCTCGTGATGTACTTCAACACTGGAGACGCGAGCCTTGCTGGCTCGCTGACAGGTCATCACTTCGATCTTGTATCGATGACCGCGCAGGCCGCTGGTGGCGGTTTGATTGCTGGCGAAGGCCTGCGACACTTCGTTTGGATCCTTTTGCTCATCGGATTCGCTACCAAGATGCCGAGCGTCCCAGTCCACACTTGGCTGCCAGACGCTCACGTTCAGGCGCCTACGGCTGGCTCGATGTTGCTGGCTGGCGTGATGCTGAAGATGGGTGCCTACGGATTCCTGAGAGTAGCAGTTACCATCTTCCCCGAATCGACGGTGGTCTTCATTCCGCTACTCATCGTCCTCGGAATGGTCAGCCTCGTCTATGGGGCGATTGTTTGCATGGGGCAGACTAACCTCAAGCGCATGGTTGCTTACTCATCCGTATCTCACATGGGATTGATCTTCCTTGGAATCGCGACCATGCAGCCTCTTGGTATCGCAGGAGCTCTCTTCATGATGTTCGCACATGGAATCATCAGCCCCCTCCTCTTCGCGGTCGCGGGTTCATTCAAGCATCATTACCACACGCTTGAAATCGGCTCGATGCGCGGAATCGCGCATCATTCACCATGGCTTGCCGGCCACATGATGCTCGGTTGGATGGCGAGTTTGGGTCTACCTCTGCTCGCTGGCTTCGTGGCCGAGGTCGCGGTTTTGATAGCCTTCTGGATGACCTTCGGATGGCTAGTCATCCTACCTGCATTAACCCTCATCATCACCGCGGTTTACTATCTCACAAGTATGCAGAAAACAATCTTCGAGGGCGGCGACCCACACGTTGGAATCCTTCCCGAGAGCCTGCACGGAGAGGAGCCGCGTGACATCACTTGGCACGAGAATGCTGGTATGTTCATACTCGCTGCATTCACCGTTCTGTTCGGAATTCTACCATTCATCTTCTGGGATATGATGTCTGATTGGTCGACCGAATTCATGCTAGAAACTCTGGTCGATGCGATGAATAGCAAGGGGGTGAAACCCTGATGCTGACAATCGATGAGATGGAGAATTTACTTCCTGAGATGGCACTCGTTCTGGGTATCATTCTAGCGATTCTCATCCCCAATATCGGAAACGCAACTTTCCGAATTCCACTCACACGCATTCGCGTTCCGATCTTTATTGGCGGAAAGCGGTACAAAATGACCTCAGACCCACGCCTTCCTGGTCGTATGTCAATCGCAGTCTTCTCAGTAGCCCTCTTCTTCTCCTTCTTCGGAATCAAGGGAGCGAGCGGAGAAATTGGCGGCGTGATTGAGATTAGCTCGTTCAGCCGCATGATGTCAGTTGTGTTCTTCGGTTCGCTACTACTTGCTGCAGTCGCGACGACTTACCGAATGCCTGCGCGCCCTAGCGCTCGCGCCCCGCGCGAGAGAGATACTGAATCACGCGCGGAAGCACTAGTCGCCGCACTGATGGACAATCGCCGTCAAGTCGACTTCCATCTCTTGCTGATGATGGTAGGATTGGGCATGAGCCTGATGGCCATGGCGTCGAATCTCTTCTTCATGTTCGTCGCCATCGAGCTGACTAGTCTAGCAGCCTACGTATTGGTCGCCTTCCACAAGGAAGAGGCGGTCGGTGGCGAGGCTGGTGCGAAGTATTTCATCGTCGGTTCAGTGTCTTCGGCCACCGGTATCTACGGTATGTCGCTGGTCTATCTATGGTCTGGAGACCTCGACTTTGATGCCCTTGCGGCCGCTTGGGCAGCGATGGACGGCCTCGATCCATTCGCCGTCATCGGAGTCGGTCTGATGCTCGTCGCCTTCGGCTTCAAGGTCAGTGCAGCCCCATTCCATCTAGCCGCTCCCGACGCATACGCGGGAGCGTCATCACCGGTAGCTGGCCTACTTGCAACCGCTTCGAAGGCGATGGGATTCGTCGCCCTCTTCCGTGTCCTAATCGAAGTCACCATGCCCGAAGAGGGTGAAGCATTGTGGTTCTGCCTGCTTGCACTCATCGCCATCGTGACGATGACTTGGGGTAACCTCGCCGCGCTAACCAGTGAGAACCCGAAGCGCATGCTTGCTTACTCGAGCGTCGCACACGCGGGATACATGCTCGCTGCTCTCGCTGCGGTTGGCAGCGGACTTGGCGACGCCTCGACCACAAAGTTGGTCCTAATTGCAATCGTATTCCACTTGACAGTCCTCGTGCTCTTCAAGTTCGGAGCCTTCCTTGTCCTCGGCTTGCTGGAAACTGAGGGTAGAAGCCACCGTTTGGAGGATCTCCATGGGTTGGCTCGCCGCGACCCTCTAATCGCCGGCTCGATGTTCATCTTCATGCTCTCACTTGCTGGTGTTCCACCACTCTCTGGCTTCCTCTCGAAGCTACTGATGATTAACGGAATCATCAACATCAGCGCCGGCACAGGAAGCACTACTGCAGACGCAATCGTGCCTTGGGCCGAGACCGTAGATCCAGTCTTCTGGCTAGCAATTGCAATCGTTCTGAACAGTGCCCTCTCGCTATTCTACTACCTGCGACTTTGCCTTGTGATGTTCTTTGAGGAGCCTGAAGTATCGAAGCCGCTTCGTCGAGCTGGTCACTTGCGCAGGACCATCATTGTGCTAGCAGTTCTCTCCGTCTTCTTTGGAATCGGCGCTGGCGCTGAGTACCTCCTCGATCTAGTCGAGACGGCCGTAGCCGCAATGTAAGCCTCGTCGCTCCTCAGTATCCGATACTGAGCCGGGCTGTGACCGACGTCGACTCTGCTGGCTTGTTCTGACCTTGTTTACGAGGCATGGTTTCACATAGGGGTCGCTCGACCGACGGCCAATGGCGCGTCGTGAGGAGCGTGTGGACACAGAGTTGCTGGCGCAGCTTGAATCAGGCGCTGGCGATAAGATCCGCGTAAAGCTCCCTAACAAGAAGATCAACGAGATGTTCGCCATTGCCGACCAGATTCTCGGCGGTCGCCGCGTCCGCGCTGTTTGCGCAGACGGTGAGAGCCGATTAGCTCGAATCCCAGGTAAGATGCGCCGCCGCCAATGGGTGCGCGAGGGTGATCTGATTATTGTTCAGCCATGGGACTTCCAGGATGCCAAGGCCGACGTTCGAATGCGCTACACTAAGACGCAGTCGATCTATCTCTCACGCAAAGGCGTGCTTCCCGAGATTGTCGATCTGTTCGGTATGACCGAGGACCAATTCAACCAGGACGACGATCGCGACTCAAAGATCGATTCCACCCCAGCCGCCGAGCCAACCAGTGAAGCGGAGTCTGTTGACGAGGCAGAAGATGGAGAAGACGAAGTCGAGGACAAGCCAACTGCAGTCTGGGCTGACGACGACGACGACGACATTGACTCGTTCTTCGGGTGAGAGCGATGACGAACCCCGATTGGGAGGACGTCGATCCTGATTCTCTGATGAAAGCGGCGCGGCAACACGATTGGATGATGGAGCCGCGCTTCAAGCGAATGTTCGAGGATATCGAGGATAAGCTGCAAGGCGTGTTAGGCTCTGGTCAATACGACTGGGTTGATCGACGAGTCTTCGACGCGGTCTTTGACCGCTCGACCTTGATGTCACTTCACAAATTGATGCAAGCAGGCGAAATCGAAACCGTCGATTATCCAATTGCTCGCGGCAAGGAAGCTCACGTCTTCCATGCGACTACGAACCAAGGTCCTGCCGCGGTGAAAATTTTCCACACAACTAATGCCGTCTTCAAGAGCCTCGCAAAATACATCGATGGCGACCCACGATTCGGCGGATTGAAGCGTCGCCATCGCGAAATCGTGAAGATTTGGGTGCGCAAGGAATACCGTAATCTCAAGCGCATGAGAAAGCATGGAATTCGAGTTCCCTCTCCGCGTGCAATCCTCAACAATGTCTTGGTGATGGATCTTATCGGCGATAAGGACGAACCTTCACCTCGTCTCAAGGACATCACCATCGACGATCCGATGGGCGTCTTCGATGACCTCCTCGAGATTCTTGCAGTTTGCTGGCAAACCTGTGACCTCGCCCATTCGGACTTCTCTGAATACAACATTCTCTGGTACGACGGCGAGCCATGGGTCATCGATGTCGGGCAAGCCGTCGTCAGCGCGCACCCTTCTTCCAACGAATTCTTGGTGCGCGATGTCACTCGCTTAGTTCAATGGATTAACCGCCAAGGTTTCGATGTCCAACTCGCCGACGCACTCCTCAGAGTGCTCGAAGAACCCGTTCCAACCTATCCGCCTCTGTCGGGCGGGGATTAAAACGGGGAGGCGGGTCGCCCGCCTTCGTGGAACTACTCGCTCGTATCCCCATGGACCGTATCGCGGTACTCATAGGAAAGGAGGGGCGAACTCGCAAAATGATCGAAAAGGCCAGTGGAACTACTCTTGAGATTGATTCCCAAACAGGCGATGTGATGGCCGATTGGGGCGAGTCAGATGTAGATCTAATCATCCGAATGAAGATGCCAGATGTCATCCGTGCGATAGGACGCGGCCTCGCACCTAAGCGCGCTGTCAAGCTCCTCGAAGACGAGGTATTCCTGCGTATGTACGATATCCGTGAGTGGGTTGGCCGCCAACCGAACCAAACTCGCAGAATGCGCAGCCGTCTCATCGGACGTAATGGTCGCATTCGCAGTCGCATCGAAGAGATAACCCATACAGAGATCGCAATCTATGGTTCGACAGTCCTCGTCATCGGTGACGAGGACGGTTTAGCACTTGCAACGCCCGCAATCGAGAATATACTCAACGGTTCTGAACACGGCACCGTGCTGCACGGCCTCGAGAAGGATCGTAAGCGAATGCGAGTCAAGTCCCGCAGCCTTGAATCGTACGATACAGGCAGTGAAACCTCTGACCAATTCGAGGCGTTAGTCCCTGGATTGGCAGACGCGCGTCGTCGCCGCGAGCGCCGATACAAGGGTTCCCAAGTCGACCCTGAGAATGCTGAGGAAGTATCAGAAATGCTTGAGCTCGCCGACGATGAAACAATCTCATTCGAAGAAGAGTGAGTGCCACCAACGAATTCTCGTTAGCAACTCAATCTGTCTTCGAGATCAAGACTCGGCTGTCGTGATGTGTGAATCAACTCTCACACTCAGGGGCATCCTCGGTGGGTTACTGAAGCCGAAGCAGGCTGATGGAGCCATCCCAGTCATCTGGTTTGAGGTTCTCCCGTCTAGATCAAGCGTTACCGATTTCATTCTTGACAACCCTCGAACATGGTACCATTCCTTGAGGCCGTTTCTAGTGGTTCCATGTGTCTTAGTGCCGAATAACAATCTAGCAAAGAATGCCTCAACATTTGCTATGAACCAACGTGGCCTTGGGAATAGTAGTGGAATAGTCATTCCCCATTCCATGGAAACGCTACCTAGGTCGCAACTGACTTCAATGGATTTGCCAGTCCTGTTGATTTCCATCGGAGATACAATGACTTCTTCGAATGAATACAGTGAAGAGACGAAGTCACCTAATTCCTGAGATGGTGCTATCAGTA
>DAFD01000026.1:0-8035 GCA_002497895.1 Euryarchaeota archaeon UBA175 | reverse complement strand
TTTTTCCAGTCTCCAATAACCACCATGTCTCCAGTCGCGAAACCGGATGAAATCACTCGGCCTTTGAATATCTCAATGTCTTTCTTTCCAGCGTTCATCTGCTCAACTCCTCTGTTTTTCGTTTCCGGTGCAGCCCTTGAGCACATAAGGCGTTGTTCGAGGTCATGGCCGATAGTAGGCCGGTGTTCTCTTCCGAAGTTTGAGAGCCGCCACGCCTAAGCGGAGGTCCTTGCTCGACCGGCCATGAACCCGCTTGAGGAGTGGTATGATTACGAGCGGTTCACCATCCAAGCTCTGGTTGTTGTGATGGGTCTATTCTTTGCGGGAATCGCTCTCAATGAGCTCTCTGTTGGTGATAATCCGCTGACAGATTTCGTCTACACTTACTATCTCGATCCAATTAGCGGTGAATCGACTGGTGATTCAGGCTACAACATGGTCAACACAATGACCTACGGAGTCGTTCTCACGATGTTCGCCATCGCTCTATCAGGTTGGCTTCGACACTTGGGTATCGACCCCTCCGACAAGACTCTCCTTGCCCTGCTTCCCTTCGTACTATGGGCAGCCTTTGGAGAGGTAGTCGAGGACGCCGAGATGTTCGGTGAGTTCTTCTCGGCTTGGTTCGTCAGTCCCGGTGTCCATTTCCAGACAGCCGGATGGGTGATCATCGCTGGCTGGGCTGGCTATGCTATTTCATCGTCTGATTCTGATGATGACAAGAAGAAAGAGAATGTCAAGTCGGTTTCGGCTTTGATTATCTTCTCTCAATTCATCCTTTACGGAGCATCGATTAACGGTAGTGGAACGGTTGCGCGACTAGACATCGATCTGACGCTGATGATGCTGTTTTCTGTGTTGGCGCTCGCTGTTCCTTGGTTACTTGAATCGAGCGCCGAGGCTTTCGATTCTGTTCAGCGCACCGTCTACTTCTCTGGAGTCGGTGGAGGTGTAGTTCTATTCGGTGCGCTGGCTTCTTTCATGGCGACTAAGGATCTGTCTGAATTGAATCTCTGGCCTGTGGCTGTGGTCATAGGCGCGCCTGTAATTCTCTGTATGTGGATGCTTGAACAAGGGCGTGAGGCAGCAGCCGAGTTGGCTGATTTGGATATCGTTGCAGGGATTCTGCCTCCCGGAATGAATGAGGATGAATACCTCGCTTCCGAATCGAAAGAGAAGGATTTGATTGAGTCATTACGCCTCAAGGCTACGATGGCTTATCCAGTCGCATTCTTGCCAGTAGCAGGTCAACTGCTTGATGGATTGGCGACCTACATCGGCATCGATTTCTTCTACTACTACGAGAAGCACATCGTTTCAGCCTGGGTCATCGATCTATTCGATACAGCAGCAACTTTCGCTTTGCTAAAGTTTGCAATCGGTGGAATCATTTTCTGGTTCTACTCAATGGCCAATTTCGAATACCGCCAACAGCACCTGCGCTTACTCATCGGATTGGCCCTCATGGTGGTTGGAATGGCTCCGGGCCTACGCGATGTTGGACGCTTGATGCTGGGCGTCTGATTCAACTCGAACGGCCGAGCTTTTTCACGTGTCTAATCACGACATCATAGATGTCGTATCCATTGGATTCAAGGTTCGCCGGCAATCTCGGGTGTTGAGAGCCATGGATAGATTGCCGACCCGAGTCGAGCGTTCAGGTCCTGATTGGCAACGTAGACGCGAACATAATCTCGCTTTAGCCGCCGACCTCAAGGAGCGTCTTGCAGCCGTCAAAGAGGGTGGAGGCGGCAAATATGTCGAGCGTCACCGCGCTCGAAACAAAATGCTCCCAAGGGAGCGAATCGCCGAGATTTGCGATCCGGGAAGTCCCTTTCTTGAACTCTCAAGCCTTGCCGCAAACGGACTCTACGATGGCAAGGCTCACTCGGCTGGAATAATCACAGGAATAGGTGTCATCCACGGTCGCGAATGCCTCTTTGTCGCTAATGACGCGACCGTCAAGGGCGGCTCATACTATCCAATGACAGTCAAGAAACACATCCGCGCCCAAGATGTGGCCGATGTCAACAATCTCCCTTGTGTCTACCTTGTCGATAGCGGCGGAGCCTTCCTCCCGATGCAAGACGAGGTTTTCCCGGACATCGGCCACTTCGGCCGCATCTTCCGTAATCAAGCGATGATGTCCGGCAAAGGCATCCCTCAGGTCGCAGCAGTCCTTGGCAGTTGCACTGCGGGAGGAGCATACGTTCCAGCGATGTCTGACGAATCGATTATTGTCAAAGGAAATGGAACGATTTTCCTCGCCGGACCCCCTCTCGTCAAGGCAGCGACCGGCGAAGAGGTCAGCGCCGAAGATTTGGGCGGCGCTGATGTCCACACCCGTGAGTCGGGTGTGGCCGACCATTTCGCTGAAACAGAGGAGGACGCCCTGCGTATGGTCCGCAATGTTGTGGAGAATTTGAATATCGACCCGAAGCAGCGTTTGGACGTTAAACCGGTGGAAGATCCAGCCTACGAATCTGAGGATTTGATGGGTATTATTCCAAGCGATAATCGCACTCCAGTCGATGTTAGAGAAGTAATTGCTCGCATCGTCGACGGGTCGCGATTTCACGAGTTCAAACCACGCTATGGGGCGACTTTGGTTTGCGGTTTTGCTCGCATTCACGGCTACCCCGTCGGAATCGTCGCCAACAACGGGATTCTGTTTTCTGAATCCTCACTCAAAGGTGCTCACTTTGTCGAACTATGTGGACAGCGTGGTGTACCATTGATTTTCTTGCAGAATATTACTGGATTTATGGTCGGCCGTGACGCTGAATCGGGTGGAATTGCTAAGGATGGAGCCAAGTTGGTCACGGCCGTATCCTGCGTTCCAGTGCCTAAATTCACGGTGATTATTGGTGGCTCGCACGGAGCTGGAAATTACGGTATGTGCGGGCGCGCGTATGACCCCCGATTCCTATTCATGTGGCCGAATGCGCGCATTTCTGTGATGGGCGGCCCGCAGGCTGCTGATGTCCTAGCGACGGTCAAACAAGATCAGCGGGCCCGCGAGGGTTTGCCTCCGATGAGTGATTCTGAGTTGGAGGAGTTTCGTCGACCGATTCTCGAGAAATACGAGACTGAAGGATCGCCTTACTACTCTACTGCGCGGTTATGGGACGACGGCGTCATCGACCCGCGCGATACTCGTGATGTGCTGGGCTTGGCAATTTCAGCGAGTCTAAACGCGCCGTTCCCAGAACAGGATTACGGCGTTTTCAGGATGTGATTGAATGGAACAACGCGCACGGATGAGTGATGAGATGCCTGCCTCTCAATTGTGCAGTCTCGATATCCATGGCGCGGTCGCTCGTCTGACCCTGCGCCGTTCAGATGTCTTCAACGCGCTCAATGTTCAATTGATTTCGGAACTGGTTGATGCACTTCACTGGATGGAGGAGCGCTCAGTTGGCACCACACAAGTTCTCACCGACCCAGATGGTGCTGCGTACCTTCGCGTAATTGTCCTGCGAGGCGATGGTAAGCACTTCTGCGCAGGTGCTGACATCAATATGATGCGAGACGCTGGAGCCGCTGGCCCAGCGGCTAATCGTGCTGATTCTGAGCGTCTCGACCGTTTGTTCAATTCATTGTGGGCACACCCTTGTTTCACTATCGGAGCAATTCAGGGTGTGGCTCTGGGTGGTGGGGCTGGATTGGTCGCATGCGTCGATCATTCGATTGGCGAGCCACGCACCCGCATCGCATTATCCGAGGGAAAACTCGGGATTCTTCCCGCCGTCATCGGACCCTACGTCTATCGCCGGCTCGGCAGCGCTCAATTCCGCCGCCTTTCGATGCTGGCGAGCCGAGTCAGTGCCGAAGAGGGATTGCGAATCGGCTGGCTTAACGAGGTCGTCGATTCGCCGTTGGGATTCGACGAGGCGATTGACCGGACCATCGGCGATGTGCTGACTACCGGCCCGATGGCTGTAGCCGAATCGAAGCGCTTGGCCATGACCTTCGATCGTTGGATGGCCAGCGACGAGGAACTGAGACTCTGGACTCTTGACAAGACAAGCCAGATGCGTGGTTCAGGGGAGGGTCAAGAGGGCCTGTCCTCTTTCCTTGAGCGGCGCAAGCCCGATTGGGCACCCGAAGAGTGAGGTGAGGCGATGATTCCTGAATGGATGGTCGGCGCTCCTCGTTCATTCGATACCGTTTTGGTAGCAAATCGTGGTGAAATTGCAGTTCGTGTATTGCGGGCTGCGAGCGAGTCTGGTCTACGCGGAGTTGCCTTGTTTTCTGACTCAGATGCTGGGTCTTTACACGTCGAAACTGCTGATGAAGCGGTTCATCTTCCGGGAGCTAGCTTGGCTGAGACTTATCTCAATGCTGAGGCGATTATCGAGGCGGCACGAAGTTCCGGGGCACAAGCGATTCACCCTGGTTTTGGATTCCTCTCCGAACGGGCTGACTTCGCTAATGCTGTGAAGGCGGCTGGACTGATTTGGATTGGTCCTCCAGCCGGCGCTATCGAAACGATGGGTGACAAGATTTCGGCACGCCGACGGATGATTGAGTCTGGCGTGCCGGTTATTCCGGGTGAAGAGATTGCAATTTCAGAATCGGTAGATCACCTTGGAGTATTGGCTGCTGCGGCTGCTCGCGTGGGCTATCCGCTGCTGCTCAAGGCGAGTGCCGGTGGTGGAGGCAAAGGAATGCGTGCTGTGCACGAGCCTAAGATGCTCAGAACCGAGTACGAGGCGGCTGCTCGCGAGGCTACCGCCGCTTTCGGTGATGGCACCGTCTATGTCGAGCGATTACTGACCGGTGCGCGCCACGTCGAGATTCAAGTCATGGCTGACTCTCTCGGAAATTGCATTCATCTCAACGAGCGAGATTGTTCATTGCAACGGCGCCATCAGAAAGTCATCGAAGAGGCGCCGAGCCCGGCGGTCACTCCAGCGATTCGCTCGGCGATGGGTGAGGCGGCTGTTCAAGCGGCCATGGCAGTCGATTACGAGGGGGCCGGGACAGTCGAGTTCCTCCTCTCGGAAAGAGGGGAGTTCTTCTTCCTCGAGATGAACACTCGATTGCAAGTTGAACACCCGGTCACTGAGATGATCACCGGTGTCGACTTGGTACAGAAGCAATTCGAGGTCGCCGCAGGTATGCCGCTGGGACTTACTCAATCAGACATCGGCATCACTGGCCATGCCATGGAGGCGCGAATCTACGCAGAGGACCCGAGCAAGGGATTCCTACCGGCGATTGGTGATTTGGCTATGTGGCGAGAGCCAGCCGGTCCGGGTATTCGCGTTGATACCGGAGTGCGCGAGGGCGATGCTGTAACAGTCGAATTCGATCCGATGCTTGCCAAACTCATCGTCCACGCGCCAACGCGCACAGCAGCTGCACGCCGCCTCGATAATGCGCTGGCCAACCTACGTGCGCTCGGTGTCACAACCAACATTGGATTTCTCCGTCAGATGGCCCAGCATCCTGATTTCACATCTGGCGGCATCACAACAGATTACCTCGATTCAAGAAATATCTCTGACTTCGCAGAACCCGAGGCTAATCCTGCAACTCTCGTGGCAATCGCAGCGGCCGCAAGCCGTCTTGGACTCGATCGCCTCGGCGCAGGCGGCTTATCTCAATCAACCACAGACGAACACACTGGCCATGCTGGTGACCCATTCAGGACATTGTCGAGGTCCTTCCCCTGAGGTGAGAAAATGGAGTGGAGTGTTGGAGAATCAAGCGAGCGGTACACCGCCAAGCTAACCGATACTGAGGGGACACTAACACTCACTGGATTCACGAGTGAAGGAGTCGAGCAGACGCACAGCGAAATCTCAGTCGCACGCGATAACCAACCAGGCCGTCTGCTCGTCGAAGTAAACGGACAAGCACAATTTGCCCATGTCGCCAAGGTCGGCGACTCATGGTGGATTCACCTCGACGGCCGCATCCACGTCATCAATGGCCACGAAACAGGTAGTGCAGATTCGGATGCAGGAGAGGGTGGTCTGACTGCACCAATGCCGGGGACTATCCTCGAAGTTCAGGTTAATGAGGGCCAACGAGTTCGCGAAGGACAGACACTGCTGGTGATGGAGGCGATGAAGATGGAACATCGTATTCAGGCTCCGAGGGCCGGGGAAGTCATCGCAGTAAATTTCGCTATTGGTGATCGTGTAGATATGGGCGATACACTTGTAGAACTTGGAGAATGATTTGGTGTTTCTATGGATTTGACTCGCGACTATCTTCGACTGTTTACAGGAATATTTGGCCTATTGGTCCTTCTTTCGTATGTTTACGGAGTTAGCCGAGCCAATGATCCTCAATCACTCTGGGGTGGAATTCCTCTATCTTGGCAAAGTAAAATTATTCCATTCATGTTTATCGCAGCAATCGGATATCTACTCTATTGGTGGGTTATTCTTTTTCAATTAGAAACCACTTCATTGGAAAATATGCATTGGCCATGGTCTGAATCAGATGGTTCAGGATTGCAACTTTTGTTCATTACTAATGCATTGGTACTAATCCCTTCGGCTCTATGGTTGGAAAGCACGATTTTTCACATGAATACTCAGTATTCTTGGACTCCAATATTAGTTGTAGGAGTTCTATTTCTAGTGTCATTAGGAAATTTCCTTATGGGCGCTCTTGCTTATTCCGCTTACCAAGATTCCATTGATGGTTCAGGACTATTGTTGGCTGGTAGTTTGATGCTTGCAATCCAATGTATTCTATTCGATTTCATAGTTTGGTCAGTAAAATTCCCATGGAACTGAGGACGGGAAAAATCGTTTGGATTTTTCCATTTTTCATAGTTTAATGTTGATTATGACGGCATCGGATTCAATAATGACCGATTCGTGGGTTTACTGTGAACGAATTCGACGTCATAATTGCCTTGAGCATGGGATTAGGACTAGCTGCTGCCTCTGGATTCCGAGTTTTCCTCCCTCCATTCTTGCTCTCTATAGCCGTCCGCGCCGATGCAGTTGACGTGAATTTGATGGATACTCCCTTCGAGTACTTCGACTCCAATGTGGCTGTAATTCTGCTTGGAGTCGCGACTGTGGCTGAATTTGCAGGGTATTACGTCCCATGGGTGGATAATCTGCTAGATTCTATTGCGAGCCCCGCAGCGGTCGTTGCTGGGTCTGGCATGACCGCGCTTGTTCTCGAAGGCAATACAGATCCGGTGATTCAGTGGTCACTGGCTATCATCGCTGGCGGCGGTGTTACCGCTATTGTGCAGGGAGCAACCGTTGTCACTCGAGGGATTTCGACTACGCTCACTGCAGGTTTTGCGAATCCCATCGTCTCTACAGGTGAGAACTTAGCGAGTGTGATTTTGGCACTCATCGCGATGGTTCTACCAATTTTAGCTGCGGTTATAGTAGCCGTGCTAATCGGAGTGATTGTTCTCAAGGCAAGCCAGAAGGTCGCCCCTTCGTCCGCTTAAACGAACTCAATTGGTTCAGGACAGTGGCTCGAGAGTCTTCTGGCCGCCTAGGAATGGGATGAGGACATCTGGGACTCGGACCATTCCGTCCTCATTCTGATATTGTTCCATAATGGCGACCAGCGCACGACTGGTTGCAATGGCGGTCGAATTCAGCGTGTGGACCGCCGAATTACCTTCTGTAGTGCGGTAGCGCATGCGGAGGCGATTTGCTTGATAATCGGTGCAATTTGAGCAGGATACGACTTCTTTGTAGGCGCCAGCACCGGGAAGCCATGCTTCGAGGTCGTACTTTTTCGAGGCGACAGTTCCCATATCACCTGTACAGATATTGACGACTCGGTAGTGTAGCCCAAGACTATCCCAAAGGTCGACGGCATTGGTTAGCAATTCCTCGTGATGAGTCCAGGAATCCTCGGGCTTACAGATGACGATCTGTTCGATCTTAGTGAATTGGTGGACTCGCCAGATACCTCGGTCGGACAAACCGTGGGCACCGACCTCGCGTCGAAAGCAGGGTGAAACTCCAACTAATTTGATCGGCAGCTCGGCCGGCTCGATGATTTCGTCCATCCTCATTGCAGTGAGTGGGTGTTC
>DAFD01000045.1:2548-2994 GCA_002497895.1 Euryarchaeota archaeon UBA175 | reverse complement strand
ATCCGGTCCCGCTAGTTTGCTGGTTGCGTGGCGAGTGATTGCAAGTCCGAGTTCTTCGGATGGAATTCCGTGTCCGTCGTCTATCACTGTGATTCGGTCGAATCCGCCACGCTCGATTTCAATTCGGACTCTGCTGGCTCCAGCATCAAATGCATTCTCGACGAGTTCCTTGACCACTTGGGCTGGACGTTCGACGACTTCACCGGCTGCTATCTTGCCGATTGTAAGCTCGTCGAGTTGCTTGATTTCGACTCGTGTTGACTTCTCGAGTTCGGCCATACTCACTCCTCCAACTTCTTCGATGCCGCAGAATTCTCGAGGGCGTTTTGGATAGCATATAGGGCTTCGAGAGCTTCTCTTGGAGTCAGTGAGTCTGGGTCTAGTGATTCGAGTCGCTCGGCTATTTCACGTAGCATAGGGTCCTCTTGGACTATGATTTCCTTTGC
>DAFD01000045.1:0-2177 GCA_002497895.1 Euryarchaeota archaeon UBA175 | reverse complement strand
GGGAGCATCCAACCGTAGAGGCTCGACTGCCCCGCTTGACGTGATTCGGGTGTTCCATCGACTCCAGCACGCGCACCCTCTGCTTGACCTTCAAGGAAAATCAGCAAGTCACGCGCCCGCTCGACAACTCCGCTCGGAAGTCCTGCTAGTGCCGCTACCTGAACTCCATAGGAGTCATCACAGGGTCCGTCTGCAACTGTGTGTAGGAAACGAATTTCGCCATTGACATCAGCAACTTGGACATGGATATTGACCAGACCCTCTATTTCCTCAGCAAGTCCGACCAATTGATGGTAATGAGTTGCGAAAAGGGTTCTCGCTTCCACACGCGTAGCGATGTCTTCGGTGACCGACCAGGCGATCGCGAGGCCATCGAATGTCGAGGTCCCACGTCCAACTTCGTCAAGCAAAACTAGACTTCGTGGTGTGGCTCTACGAAGTATGTGGGCTACTTCGATCATTTCCATCATGAAAGTCGAACGACCGCGTCGAAGGTCATCATGAGCGCCGACTCGAGTGAAGACGCGGTCGACAATACCGATTTTCGCCTTCTCAGCAGGAACGAATGCGCCCGCCTGAGCCAAGATAGTAATGAGAGCGGTCTGCCTGAGATAAGTCGACTTTCCACCCATGTTGGGTCCGGTTAGAAGTAGGAATCGACGACGCTTATCGAAGTTAATCCCATTCGGTACGAAGCGCCCGTCATCTTCCAACACCGGATGCCTGCCACCGACGATATCCATTGTTGAATCCATGCGAATTTCAGGTCGATTCCATGAGCGCTTTCGCGCATGATGAGCAAAGGCGGACAAGACATCCGCGCTGGCGATCTTACGCCCAAGTGCGCTCAAAGTGGTTGAATGTGAAGCGACCTCGCGACGCAATTCAACGAATATCTCATGCTCGAGTGCCTTGGCCCTGTCGTCAGCGGTGAGAATAACCTCTTCCCACTCTTTCAACTGGTCCGTAGTATAGCGTTCTGCATTAGTCATCGTCTGCCTGCGCCGGTACTCTTCAGGAACCTTGTCGAGGTGAGATTTGGTGATCTCAATGAAAAATCCAAACTGCCTATTATGCTTCACTTTCAGGTTAGGAATGTCCAATCTCTCCCTTTCTTGTGATTCAAAGGACTTCAGCCAATCCGTACCTTCTCCTGCCTTCTGGCGGAGGTCATCCAATTGTTCGTTCACGCCGGTTTGGAAGATACCACCGTCTCGGATTGTCATTGGCGGTTCGGCAACTACTCGCGATGCGATGTGATGCATCAGCGGATCGAGATCAGTCAAGCCCTCAGCGCACTCGTGAAGCAACTCGGATGCGCCCTCTGAGAGCAAGCCTTGCAGGCGTGGCATCCGCTCAAGGCAATCGGCTACCGCAATCAAGTCGCGACCGTTTGCCCTACCATAGGCCAAACGCGTTGACAAGCGCTCCAAGTCGCGCATCGACTTGAGCGTCTCACGAATATTGTCGAGGCGGCGCGGCGCCTTGACGAGACTCGCAACAGCCGCCTGCCGCGCGGCGATTCTCTCGGAATCAGTAAGGGGTCGCAGTATCCATTCTTTCAGTTGCCTGCGACCCATCCAAGTCCGAGTGCAATCGATTGCCTGGACCAGCGAACCATCCTTCTCACCAGCGAGAGTATGGGTCAGCTCGAGGTTTCTCAGGGTCGTCTGGTCCAGCACCAAATGCCCATCATCTGCATCAAGATGCACCTCTCGAAGAGGAACGACATCGACGAGGTGCAATCTCGCCAGATAACCGGCAGTAAGCCCACAGGCCTCCATTGCTAGAGGCCTACGATCGAGATCAACTGAACCAAGATCAACCAGGTCTAGATGGTCTCGTACAGACTGGAGGTGCTGCTCAGCGCTGCCATCATGGACGCTCAGAGTAACGCGGTCGAGCGCGCCCAGCAAGCCACGCATCTCCTCACTCTCTGCATCGCGACGACCAAGCACAAGTTCGCTCGGCCCCCATCGCTGTAATTCATCACGAACGCGTTCGTATCGACCAGCCCCCGAGTGCTCTTGTAACCAAGCACGACCAGTCGAAGAATCGAGGATGGCGACACCTAGTCCATCTCCACGAGCCACAACTCCAGCCAAGAGGCTCGAGCCATCCTCACCAATCAGGTCCTCCTCGTAGAGAGAGCCCGGTGTGTAAACTCGGGTCACGAC
>DAFD01000073.1:16409-17215 GCA_002497895.1 Euryarchaeota archaeon UBA175 | reverse complement strand
ATCAAGCCCGGACCGTTGCTGACGATGGTAATTCGCGAGACTCTTTCCGGGGGTCTTCGCGCAGGCCTGTGGACTGCGGCGGCTCCGATATTTACCGATGGCCCCCTTGTCATCGTCAGTCTATTCGCCGCCGCTTGGTTTGCGACTAATCCGCTCGCTTTATTGCTCATTTCAGCCCTCGGTGCCGCGTTTCTGTTCAAGATGGGCCTCGAATGCTTCGGCATCGATCCGCCTACTTACGATGCAGATGCTCCAATGCCGACGGGCTCTTTTAGACGCGGGGTAATCACCAATCTACTGAACCCGCATGTGTATGTGTTCTGGTTCCTCATCGGTGGCCCTCTCATGGCTTCCGCTGCCGCCACCGAACCTCTAGCACCGATTGCCTACGCGCTAACCTTCCTCTTCACCATCATGCTGGTCAAGGCGATTATTGCCTACGCATTCGACCGCGCACGCGGACAATTCTCTGAGCGCGGTTACAGAGCAGCACTCAGTGTATGCGGCGTGCTGATGTTAGGATTCGCCGTAGGCTATGCCTACCAAGCTTGGAGTCTATTCACTCAACTTTGAGCAGTCGAATTGCCACCGCTTGGGTCACTGATCAATGTCGATGGACCCCCTAGTGGCATTTCAGGGAGAGGGGCAAGTGGGCCGCGAAGACTCGGGCCAATAGCAATGGTTCCGAAGATTCCCTCATCGACGATATTGTGCGATAGTCCAAACCACGGCCTTCCGTGTTGGTCGACTAGAATGTCGATGAAATCACCAAATCCACCACACCTATTGTAACCACAGTCAGCGGT
>DAFD01000073.1:12569-16018 GCA_002497895.1 Euryarchaeota archaeon UBA175 | reverse complement strand
AACGCATCAGTGATAATTGAGATGTAACCATTCCAAGTATTGTTGCCGGAATCTCCCAAGTAGGCGAGAGCAACTCTCCCCTCTCCTCCTGCAGAGATAGCAGGGAAACCAGTTCCTACGAGGTTAGTTGGTGGAGCAACCATCAACGGGTCTGACCAAGAGTCTCCTTCATCTCTGGAGAATGAGTAGTAAGGCATGTTATCGATTCCCATCCACATTGCATGCAAATTATTTTCCTCATCGGGGTGAACTTGAGCTTCCTCAAAGTTCCAAGTATCTGCAGTGCCAGTTGTTTCTGTGGGCAGTGGATGTTCCGTCCAAGTCAAGCCCCCATCCCGAGTTCGATAAATTGAGTATCCTTCACCATCACATCCTGGATTCCCACGATACAAATTCCCATCATTTGCACCAATCATGTGACCAGTTAACCCCCCACTGTTGCAGTTTAGAGGTGTTCCCGGGACCTGCTGCGTCCAAGTCAGGCCGCCGTCAAAACTGGAAGAGCAGAGAGGCGATTGCCAATTCCCGTTGATACAGAATACCCATGTTGTTGGGTGTAGCGGAGCCGGATAGGGAGCGGAAGCAATTGTCTGGTGATCTTGTATAGAAGTCCCAGTAGCTACTGTTGGTGGACTCCAACTCTGCCCTTCATTATCTGACCATTCGACAGTCATTCCCAGCAAAGCGTGCATATCGAACTTCATTATTCGGTCAGTCCATGGGTCGACGTAGACATAGGGGTCATTCGAATTCGCCACAGGAACAGTAGGCGGATTGTAGACATCCATACAATCATACTCAACAGTACCAATCATCCCAATTAGTCCGGAACAGCGAACAATCGCAGTCGATCCACTTTCTCCATTACCCCAACTAGTGACAAACAGATTGTCGGCAGAAGTGATTCCAATAGTTGGCTCAAAGGTAGACATCCCAATGCCATAGTAGGTACCTAGAGCACAAACGGGCGCATTGTCGCCGACTAATACATCAGTTCCATTGAAAATGCTCGAAGTGGTAGTTGCATCGGTCGCATTCGCGTAATGATACCAAACATTGCTCGCAATACCTTCTGGACAGAGTGTGTCGAATACATTCTCAGGCTCCTCCAGAGGCTCCTCTCCTCCACCGAAGCAGCCCGAGAGCATTGGAGCCAACATCAGCAGCACGACTGCTGCGGTGGCACTGCGCATATTCCGCCGTCTTCGACTTGATACATCAGATGCTCGCATTCTTACATCTTCAATGTCGAGGAGCCACCAGCAGGTAAATCGGGCAACTGAACGAGTTCTCCGTAAAGTGCCGGCCCAGTCATCAAAGTTCCAATTACAGCCTCTTCAGTCCCGGCCGCATTATGCGCCAGCGCAATCCAAGGCCGCCCTTCATCGTCCAGTTCGACATCGATGAAATCACCAAATCCACCACACCTTACATTACCACAATCCGAGGTAATATCCAAGGCGTCCTCGGGCATATTGACGACAACGCTCGTGATTAGAGGATTCTCCGCGAAGGCATCAGTCATCACAGCCATGTATCCACCCCATCCGCAAGTTGAGGAATTATCCTCAGTGGTGTTATTCCCTCCTCCTTCACAATCGTTGACTTCGCCGATGTAGCCGATTACTACACGCCCTTCATCTCCTGCAAAAATCGTCGGGAAGCCAGTCTCAGTGACACCAGGCGCGGCCACCATCATAGGTTGCGACCAAGTCATACCTTGATCCCGAGAGTAAGCATACCAAGGCATCTGGTCGTTTGAAATCCAAGTCGCGTGAACCGCCCCACCCTCATCGACAGCAACCGCTACCTCGTGAGCATGCCACCCCTGCTGCATCCCCACTTCGGTTGTTATCGTGTGCTCGCTCCACGTGTAGCCCCCATCATGAGAGGCGTACACCGCAGGCCCTTCGCAGGAGGGATTCCCTCGGTATATCGACCCATCAGACCCTCCGGCGACGTGCCCATGAAGCCCAGAGCACTGATTCCCAAAGCTCTCTGTTGGGTAACCAAACTGCTGAGCGTCCCACGTATGTCCTCCATCCAATGATCTGGAACACTGTGCACCTGCTGCTGGTGAACCGGTGTTGATACAGTAGACGTAGACAACTTCACCCACGATGGCATTAGGGTGCGGCATCGAGGCTATGCTTTGGTGATCTTGTGGCACTGCATATCCATGTGTTGGAAAAGGAGTGCTCCATGTTTCTCCATCATTGTTTGAATATTCGACATTAATTACTGCTAGAGCGTGCATATCAAATTTGACTAAACGGTCAGTGAATTTGTCGACATAAATGTAAGGATCATTCGAATTCTGGGTTTGACCAGATCCCCCATCTCCTCCTCCTAAGAACGGCCCGACATCCTCCCACGTCTGCCCTTGATCGCGCGAGCGGATTATGTGAGTGCCATCTCCCAGCCCATTCCAATTAGTGAAGAAAATCGCGCCCGAACCAGTCACTCCAATGGTCGGTTCGAAAGTGTCGAACCCCGTTCCGTAATACGTTCCTTGGGTGAAGAACGGGGTGCTTCCATCAGTAAGGTTCTGTGTGATATTTGCCGCAGCGACTGCTGCGGAGTCTGTTGCATCGATGGCGCCGGGTGATCCGACGGTGCCTGGATAGTGATACCAAGTGGTAGTTGGGATTGCGCCTTGGTCGAAGACAAACGGCCCTTCGGGTTCAGGTTCAGGAGCATCATCTCCGCCGAAGCAGCCGCTTATTGCGGGTGCGATGAGTAAGAGGGTGAGTAGCAGCGCGACGCTCCGCATCAGTTTCGGGTCAGGCGCGCCGGTCTAAACTTGATGCGTGCGTTGCGCGGGTCGTGCAGGCACTTCCCCCTCAATCCCAATTGTTCTCAAAGATAGCAGGGGTTGTGTCGAGAATCGATTTGAGAGGGTCTCTCCATTCCATGTCGAGGTCCTTCTCAGCCGGGCTCGCATCCCAGTAGAGTTTGTTCTTCAAATGCCTACGAGCCCATGAAACATCGATTTTCGGGTGAAAAACTGCTGCAACTAAGGAGAGCCAATACGGTGCAGTCCAAGTCACCCATTTTCGATCTGGGTGAGCCTTTTTCAGAGCAGTTGCCATTTCATTCATCATCATCTCACCAGCGACTGTGAGATAACGACCTTCATTTTCACCGCCGGTGAGTGCGCGAACGTGTGCCTCAGCCACATCACGCACATCGACAATCGAAACCTGCATTGGCAGATTTAGAGGCACATCGCGCCTAACCATTGCCATCAGAAGGGCCAGTGACCCGCGCAGATGACGTGGAGACATTGGAGGCCCGAAGACCATGCATGGGTGGATTGTGACTAGGTGCGGGCGGTCGTCTTCCGGTTTTTCAGCGTGCCAATCACGTACTATACGCTCGGCGCTTACCTTTGCAAGACCATACGGATTAGCTTCGAGAGTAGCATCGTCCGCCCAAGTCTCAGTGGT
>DAFD01000073.1:0-12165 GCA_002497895.1 Euryarchaeota archaeon UBA175 | reverse complement strand
TTTCGACCGCGGCAACGACATTCTGAGTTCCAATGACACTCGGGTCGACAATCTTAGTCTGAGGTTCACGAGAGCGAACGATGACGCTGGCAGCGGTATGAATCAGATCTGTGCACCCGGCGATTGCAGCATCGACCGAGTCGGAGTCAAAGAGATCCATCTCAACTATTTCCAACGAGCCACCTTCAGCCACCGCCAAGGCTCGCAAATGATCGACCCGTTCAGGATCCGAAGCGTCTCGAACCGTAGCCCTAACAGTAGTACCACGGGCCAATAGATTCGCAACCACATGGCTGCCGATATAGCCAGACGCTCCGGTGACTACCGTTACCATCGCATCGCGATAGACACCGACGCTTCAACCCTGACTCAAGCCAATCCATCGGTCAATTGCTCGAGTAACCCATCCAATTCTTTCTCATCCGGCATCAGAGCCGCCGCCTCCTGCGCCGCAAATAGGGCCGAAGTTGTCCGCCCCATTTCCAGATGGGCGCGGGCAAGATTTGCCCAAGCCGCGCCTCTCTCACAATAATTCACAGAATTGATCGCCCCGCGGAACCATTCGATTGCTCTCTCTGCCTCTCCTCGTTGAAGCAAAGCCTCACCGACTTCGTTCCACGAACCACCGTAATCGGGATTTGTTTCTATGGCTCGCCTCTGCCAAGCCAAACCATCCTCTTCATCCTCTGAGAAAGTCATCCCGAGATAA
Organism: Euryarchaeota archaeon UBA175; assembly: GCA_002497895.1. Lineage (GTDB taxonomy): Archaea > Thermoplasmatota > Poseidoniia > Poseidoniales > Thalassarchaeaceae > MGIIb-O1. The sequence continues at coordinate 11,456 of DAFD01000073.1, read as the reverse complement.
CAAGCGGCCTCAGGCGATGGACTCAGTTGGAAGGATGTGCCATGGTGCTCGGCCGCAACTCGCAGGATCCCTAATCTCTGCAGAACATTACCCATCCGGAAAAGATCCTGCGCCAAGACCTCGCGAAGTCCTACCTCAAAACCGGAGCCATGTGTCGTAGCCTCGACCTCACTCCAGACCTCTTCTATCATATCGAGCAAGGCAGCCGGCCCGAGCCGGTCCCTTGTCGGGTCATCATTAGCGTGCATCCAAGCCGCCTTATTGGTGAGTGGATTTTCTACCGATAACTCTGGAATTTCAATTAGCGGCGCTAAATCACAAAGCGTTTGCGCCGCTTCATCTTGAATCATATCTACATTCCAAATAGCCAGCCATTGAGCTTGAAATTCACCTTCATTCTGTCGTGTAATCGTCTGTAGTATAGTCCCAGTCTCTTCACCGATAGCAGCTACTGCAGTGCCTTCGAAGGAAAGCCGCATCAGCAAGCCAACCGGCACTCGAGGCAAACCACCTGTGACTAGGATTCGGTCCCAACCATCCTCTGGAGTTCCCTTGTATGCGTCAGCAAGCCCACACCATTCGATTTCACAACCAACAGCATCTGCGACGAGATTCATGCGCATTTCTTCCCAGCGCCTCCGTAATTCTTCGCGCCGGCCATCATCCACTTCGATTATTCGAAGCCGACCAGCACCGAGCTGCATCAGCACCTCAGTCCACCAATTGCCGCGCGGCGCGACGATCATCACAGAATCACCTCGCTCCAACTCAAGCATCTGAATCACTTGAGCAGTCTCGTAAATTCCAGGCAACAATGAGTTGGGAGCACTTACGTCAGACCACCAAGGCATACGCAGAGCACTACTCTCGATATTCACACCTTCATCACCGATCGGTAAAGGCAAGGCGTGAATGCCACGCGGGGTGCGCATCAGCACATCACGTAACTCATCATCCTCTATCGCCCCCATGAGAACCAACCGTTCGACCGCCTCAACATGAGGCGCCAATCCCGGCCATGTTCTTACTTGTGGGAGCGCATTCAAATCGCAGTCGGAACCGTCCTGAACACTCCAATCCTTCTCCACGTAGTGTAGTTCTCACGCATCCATTATTGAACCCCACCCCTCTCGGATGGGCGCACACATCATTTCCCAACCCTCTCGCGCAGTGGGCCATTCCCCCTTTCCTCAATCGGCTACCTTTTTCCCATTGAATTAGACTAGGAAACGCTCAATATCCACCTATTGTACGGGACCTCATGGGAGTTTACGAACTAATGATGAAGGCAATGGAAGAAAGGGATGCGGCGCATTACACAAATGCATTACACGATGATTACGAATTCGTCCGCCACCAATCTGGGACCACTATGAATAAGACTCAGATGAGCGAGATGATGGTCAGTATGATGGCAAACACAAACCTTGTGATTAGCGAATCAAGATGCATCTATGAGAACGACGAAATCCTCGTCGAGCACTCAATGATGGATTTTCCTGACGGCACTAGAGAGGCTGTGATGGCGGTCCACACCAAAAAGGATGGAAAGCTCATTCGAAGTGAAACAGGCGCGACTCTAATTCAATGAGGAACCTGTCGAATTCGACAACCCAACGTGTCGAGTTCGACAACTTCGGGTACATCGCCGATTATTCGAGCCACAATCCGATTGAAGCATCCCACGCTTGGTAGGACACACAGTTTGCATCAGCAGAGTAGACCATGAAGTAAGTAGAGTCCTCATGCGTGGAGGAACTGAATGAAAGATCGATATCAAACCAGCCGTTTGAATTCGAATAGTAACACCAGTAGTTCCACTGCCCTGCGCTAATGTCGTATTGTCCGACCCCAACCCTTCCCGATGGCCCGTAAGTCCAACCTTGTAGGGCGTAAGCCGTATCCAATTGCGCTACAGAACAAGGGATATCTGAATCCAACAAGATTCCAAACGAGAGGAATAGATCTTCTTCACACATCGAAGTAGTATGGTTAACTCCCTGCCCACTTTGAGTATTATTCGATACCACCGAAGCGCCCCAAAAAGCGACTCCATTGGTCAAAGAAGATAACTCATTGAATCTAACTGGCATCGACTGCCCGTAGATGTCTTTTACTTCGAAGTGAAGATGAGGGCCTGTACTCCAACCAGTGTTTCCAGAGAGGGCAATAGGCTCGCCTTGATGGACAATATCGCCAACATCGAGCAAGACTCCATTGTAAGTGAGATGTGCGTACATCCCGAAAGTAGAATCTCCATGGTCGATGATCACGTAGTTTGATTGATTTACACAATCCGATGAAGGACAACCTCCTGTGTGATGTTCTACAACCTCAATTACAACGCCAGGTAATGCCGCAGTGATTGTTGTATTTTCATTAACAGGAAAATCCACAGCGTAGAGCATTATTCCATTATGGCTGTAATACCCATGAAAACTCTGAGTAATATTGGCGACAAATCCGACCTCAAATGGAATACTTACCCAAACAATCCCACCCGATCGGCAGACTCCGTTATCCTCGTATGTACTGTCATCACATTCAAGCTGAGAGTTTTGTAATTCGGAAATTTCCTCCTCCAAATCCTCAACACTTTCTTCCAATTCTCCTACACGCTCGTAATAATAATCTCTAGTCGCTTCAAGATTTGAAATAATCACGTCGTAAGTGATAATTTGGTTCTGTAACTCAAGAATTGTTGAATTGAGTGATTCCGCGAGACTTCTCAACTCCTGTATATTCTCTCTCGCTTCGGCCGAATCTTCTTCCAACCTCTCCAATTCCTCTTCTAATCCTGATAAATTGACTTGCGCGATAACTAATTCTTCTGTCAGAGTCTGAACATCTCCTAGAGCTTGAGAATACTGTTCTCCCAACACTTGCAATTCATCCCTGAGGGTAGAAATATTACCATTCAATACTGTAATTTCTTCATTCAAATTGGAGATAGTTGTCTGAAGAGCAGGAACTTGGTCGGCCAACTCTTGCAATTCTGATACTATTTCTTCCAGACTCTCTATAGTATCTTCAGACTCATTTAATCTCAGATTCAAGTCGGAAATTTCCTCATCTTTGTAGTCCGTATTTGGAACCGAATTTTCTTCTCCAGAGCAGCCCGCAAACGATGCGGCCACTAGGAGCAGGACGATGAAGGACGCTCTGCGCACAATTGCCCACGAGAAGAACTTCGGATGAAGGTTATCTTAGCAACTTCGGCAACAAAGTTCGGCTACAGAACCTACAACCAAACTAGGATTCTGTGTTGCCGCCACAAGATCTTCCCGCGTTGCTTCACCTGACAATACGAGCACTCCATGAACACCCGCGCGATCCGCCATTTCGATGTCTGTGTAGAGCCTATCACCAACCATCGCGCATTGCCCCGGCTCGAGTCCAAGCTCCTCCACCTTATGCAGAATCATTCCAGCATTCGGTTTGCCCGTTACATGCGCGGCACTGACTCCTGTAGTCGCCTCAAATAGCGCCATGTAGGCACCAGTGTCAGGTAAGCCGCCATCAGGAGAAGGGCAGACCATATCTGGATGGCTTACCACGAGCGGAACCCCACGATGCATCAACACGCTCGCCCGAGATAATTTCTCGTAAGTAATCTCAGTATCATAGCCCAAAACGACGTATTGCGGATCAGCGGAATCAGTCGAAACGCCCGCTTCCTCGAGCATCTCCTTCATCCCATCAGTCCCGACAAGATAGGTTTCAGTAACTCCTTCACTATCCAACCAAGCCAACAAATCATGAGTCGAGAGCAGCACGTCTTCGGCAGCAGCTGGAATTCCCATACCGTGCAACTTCGCAACGTATTGCTTGACCGAACGACTCGAATTATTTGAGAGGAAATAACGCTTTATTCCTGCCTCCTCGAGTCGCCCCAAGAAATCCAGTGAACCTTCGATTAGAGTGTCTCCAAGGTAGATAGTCCCATCTAAGTCAAGGAAAATTGCCTTGATTCCAGCCAGAGTCTTGTCGAGCGCCATCAAATCACCTACGGAAGCACGATTGTCTTGAACAGGAACCATGGATTCCACAAGACTTGCTGAGTTTCTTTGCTCGCGATCATCTCCGACATCAACTCGCCGATGGCCGGTTTCCTCGATGCCTTTCCAATGACCAAATTGCACAGACGTTTCCATTTCATCATCCGCTGCAGTTTAGTCGAATTAGTCAGCTCTTTCCCTAGAGAGTCCCAGAGTTCGATCATGTAGTCGACCGCAGCACTTTCCGGAAACCCTTCTGCGTGCGCGACGCGGTCGAAGTGCTTGCTCGTCATCTTCGCTGAGAGTAGCGCGTTCCCAATCCCTTCACCGCTGAAGGGGTCAACAAGGCTAGCCGCATCGCCAACAGTCATTGCACCAGCCATTGCATTGCGCCGTGGCTGGTAGGAAGGAGCCTTCTTTCTCGGCGAGCCGAATGGAAGTTGCCATCCTTTGGCTGAACCCTCCAACATCTTCGCATTAGCAAACCGCTTGCTGAACCGAGGGTGCTCTTTGATTACCCATTCCTGGATTTTCTTGAGTGATTTCTTCATGCCTGTCTGCTTGCGTTGTTCGGAAATCAGCATTCCGATCCCGACGTTGACGAGTCCGTCACGGACTGGGAAGAGCCAGAAGTAGCCGGGCAAAACTTCGTCGATGAAGTGAATTTCAATCGGCCCCTCTCCGCCCTCTAGGCCCTCGACATCCTCCCAATACTCACGATAGCCTCCACAAAAATGCTCGTCGTCGCGTAAGGGTTCGTTGTTTATCCCCTTAGTAATGGCGCTGGCGACTGGGCAATTGTAGCCGCCTGCACCAATAGTCACTCGCGATGTGAAGCTGAGTTCTGGGCCATCGCCTCTCTTGCCACCCGCTTTGCAACGTACTCCAGTAATGCGGGCAGAATCCCCCTCACCTTCGTGAGTGACTTCCAGCACGCTGAAACCTTGGATGACAGTTCCTCCATGTTCGCGAACAATCTCCTGAGAGCGATAGAACATCAACCAGTCGAATTGCTCGCGCGGTAGGGCATAACCAGATTGCAAACCTTTGGCAGCGTAGGCTTCCTTTGGCAGCATTACTTTTACTTCAGAGCCGTTTGTGCTGCCGAAGATGATTGAATCTACAACATAATGGGGGGAAGCATCGACGAGTTCGAGAACACCAAGCTCCTTGGCGTGAGAGAGTGATTTACCACCAACTGCATCGCCACAGACCTTGTCTCGTGGCCAAACATCTTTCTCGATCAGCAACACATTGCATCCGTTCATTGCATTGTATGCTGCAGCCGCAGAACCGCCCGGTCCCCCACCCACAACAATGACGTCGAAGTCGGCCCCATTTTCGGGCACTTCGCCGGTGTCGATTGGTTGTGTGTAGTCAATCACAGGAGCACCGCAGAACCGTCGAGTGTCGTCGGGCATTCAAACTTCACCATCGCATTGATTGCCTCGCATGCGAGCCGATAGACATGGCCGATGAGGTGATTGTGATTCAGACGACGCTTCCAGGAGACTGGAATGAAGCCCTCGTAGGGGCTTGGTGCCATGCCTTGGTAGAGAGTGGATTGGCTGCGTGTGCACAGCGCTCACAAATTGCCTCAACATATCGCTGGGACGGAGATGTAGAGAGTGCTGATGAATGGCGTATTCAATGCAAGACGGACGCGACCCGTAAGGGCGCGCTCATCGCGGCAATCCTCGACGACCATCCATACGACATTCCCATGATATTGGCCTTCTCAGCCGAAACGTCGGCTGATTACGCAGCCTGGGTCAGCGAATAGGCGGGTCTCACCAGCTAGCCAACCAACTCGCCGGCCCTTCGAAGTCATAGAACGAAACCATCGTCTGAGTATGCCCCATACCTTCGATAGAGGACAATCGGTCGAGAATAGAATCTCCTAGATCCTCCATATCTCGAGCAACGACCTCGATAACGAAATCCCATTGTCCTGTAACGATATGACAACTCTTCACGAATTCGTGTTCACAAATCTCATTCGCGACTTCGCGCCGATCAGTCAACCCCCTATCTCCGTGCCAATTCGCTAGAATGAACGCATTCAATTGCCAACCCATTTCATCGGCTCCCATCTCGACAGTAAATCTTCGAATCAGTCCCTTCTCTTGCATTCGCCGAATCCTGTCGTAAACGGTGACACGAGGTATGTCCAGTTCGGTTGCTATCGATTGAGTACTTCTTCGGGAATCTCCCCTCAGGATATCCATTATTCGACCATCCTTCTCGTCCAATTCGTCCATCGCCATGTCTTCTTTTGTTACGTCGGCCCTATTTCAACAATACCGACGAAACGTCGGAATATCAAGAAAACCTCGTCAATTTATCGACGATTTACACATAAGTTCGGCGTTCAGTTGATTTCCACCCCCCTCTTCGGGGGGTCATGAACGAGAAACATTCCGACAAGGAATTCGCAACCCGCGCGGTTTGGTCAGGAACACAGAATGTCGAAGGAGCAGCAGTCACTCCTATCTTCCTTTCATCTACCTACCAACTTACCGATGAAGCCTATGCTGGCTGGGCTGCCGGCGCCCAGCACACAGCCCTCTACTCGCGTCTTTCGAGCATCAACTCAGAAGGCGTGGCGATGAAGCTCGCCCAGCTCGAAGGAGCAGAGGACGGCGAGACATTCGCTAGCGGAATGGCAGCCATTTCGACCACTCTCATGGGTCTTCTATCAAGTGGCGACCACATGGTCGCCAGTGCAGATTGCTACGGCGGAACTTACGGCCTCATGACAGAAGATCTTCCGCGCTTCGGCATCGAAGTAACGATGGCCGATATGCGAGATCCATCATCTTACGAGGCTGCCATCCAAGAGAATACCAAGATCCTCTATGTAGAGACAATCACGAACCCGGTAATCAAGGTCTGCGATCTCGAAGCGATGGCTGCTATCGCCAAAAAGCACGGACTAATCGCAATTGTCGACAATACATTCGCTTCACCATACGCCTGTAATCCAATCGATTACGGCTTTGATCTGGTGATTCATTCAGGCACAAAGTACCTCGGTGGACACTCAGACCTCATTGCCGGACTCGTCGTCGGTCGCAAGGACCTCGTTGCGGAAATATTCCCAAAGAAGGTTCACTTTGGTGGCGCAGCAGACCCACACATGTGCTACATGCTCGAGCGCGGCATGCGAACTCTCCACGCGCGCATGCCGATTCATACAGCGAATGCAGCAGAACTCGCGCTCCGTCTAGAAGCTCACGACATGATTGATTATGTCAATCATCCAAGTCTTCCATCAAGCCCAGATTACGAGGTTGCTCAGCGCATCATTCCACACGGAACCGGCATGATGGGATTCGTCGTCAAGGGCGGCGACGAAGCGGCTTTGAGTTTCATGAGGAATCTCGACATAATTTTCGAAGCAACCAGCCTTGGAGGGGTAGAGAGTTTGGTAGAGTGCCCATTCAACTCCAGCCATATGTTCGTTCCTGAAGAAGTGCGCAACGAAGCAGGAGTCATTCCTGGATTCGTTCGTATGAGTGTTGGTATTGAGAGCGTTGAAGACCTTTGGAATGATATCGCTACAGCTCTGGCTCAGACAGAAGCACATCTAGCAACCCTCGCATAATCGAGGTGAGCGTTTGAACGAAGCAGATTTCGTTGCTTTGCTAGTCTTCATTTTGCCAATGTGCTTCACACCCGGACCTAACAACCTCCTCTGTGCGGCTCACGGTTCTCAGCATGGCTTCCGCGCAACAATTCCCCTTTCCCTTGGGATGTTCGCCGGTTGGTCCCTCTTGGGAGTCGCGGTCGGCGTAGGCACAGTCTTCATCGAAGAAAATGAGGCGTTATTCCTCGGCTTGACTTACATCGGCGCGGCCTACATTGCTTACCTTGGTTGGAAGGTAGCTACATCGAAGCCCGAATCGGTTGACGCCGAGGATACCGAACGCCTCGGCTTCCTCACAGGCCTGACTCTACAAGTTGTCAATGGTAAGGCCTGGATCCACTTTCTTGTTATCATGGCCTCTTGGAGCACGCTTTTCGGAACTGGCTTTGGAGGCAAAGTAATCCTCGTTGCGGTGAACGGCATCTTTGGTTACCCAGCTGTCCTCACTTGGGCAGCATTTGGTATGGGTCTCAGTAAAATATTCTCGACTCCAGAAAAGGCTAGAATCCTGAACGGAGCACTAGGATTTTCTCTTATTCTAGTCGCGATTTGGGTCGCCTTACCACATTAGTCACAATTATGACCAATACCCATTGTTGGACACAACCAATCGTGACAAATTTCACACTGCCAGATATTCCCAGAGCATTCTGTCTTCAGGCAATGACAAACCGAACACTTTCCGACCATGATTTTTATGAAATTAACAAATTTCTTAAACATTTTTGACCTTTAAACCGCCTTTTCAGACATATTGTGGGGAGGGATTAACAAAGAACTCTGTTCAGAATGCCTCATGACTCACATACCAGGTACAGGGCACGCAAATCGAAAGAGAAGTTTGCTCAAGACTCTCACATGGAGAACTATTGGCACATTGGATACAATATTGATCGCTTTTGTGATAACCGGAAATTTGGCCGCTGGAGCTGCTATAGGAGCAACTGAATTATTCACAAAGATGTTTCTGTATTACTTCCATGAAAGAGCATGGAGTTGGTCAGATTGGGGATTGGAAGATGTTCCTCTTGAGACAACAGAATCAACAGCAACTGTTCTCAGTTGATTCACACACCCATTCTCCACAACCTCGTGGACAACGATAGTGGTCATCAGGACACCCATATCCGAGTGTCAGACATCTGAGAAAATGCCTTCCATGATGTCCTTGGTCGTCGGGGCTTTCATCACAAATATGACATCTTCCGGCCATGTTTTCTGTGATATCAATGTTCTATTTTAACAATCCTATTGACCTGTAAAACTACTTCCTGATACTTCCGCCAGCCACTTCATCGAATTGACATAATCCTCTTTCGCGTCGAGTATGTCTTTGTTGAGCAAGGAATCCGCAGCATCCCATAGCGCAGTCATCGCTGGCACCCAATCTCCACCTTTGTCGCGACTTGATTCATCGAATCTCCATGCGTCTGATTCGGTACGTTCGTGAACGACCAACCAAGCCCACCCCATCGCCGAATCGAGTCCCTTCGCCTTTCGACACATAGCCACAGTCGAAGCGATTCCGTCCTCGGCAGCCTTGCGAATCAGTGCCTCAGCAAAGTCGAGAGGCCCGGGTAATACCCCTTCTTCCCAAGGCAACCGTTCCAGCCTTCTGGCTGATGAGACGGATCCCTTGAGTTCGCGCAGGAAAGCACCGAAGCCCTGTTTCCTGCGCGCTTGTTTCGAATACAATTCTTCGGCCTCTTCTCCGACGAGGCCAAACATCGATTCGAGGATATCCAAACCATTCTCTTCCCACAGCGCTACGAGTACCGGATGACATGCACTATCTTCGAATCGAATCACATCGTTCTCGGACTCAAGCACGACGCCATCGGCACGCACCATCGCCCCACCTTCCATCGAGTCGAGTACGATGTTCAGAGCCTCACGCTCCTCCTCACTTCCTTGCAGATAAGCGAGGAAGTCATCGCGGGCGTCCGTGGCGAACCAGTGATTGCCCGCGATGTAGCCCTCTTCAATCGTTCCAAGTATTGCATCCCGGGCCGATCGAGCGAGTTTATCGTCGGGCAAAGCGAGGTTCATCCAAGCGAGCAGCACCTCATCTAAGCGCTCGCGACCTGCCTCAGGGAGCTCACGTTCAACCGGCCATCCGGCCGGTCGCCACATCCATTCCGCCTCAGCGATCGCCGATATTTTCGGCGGCATCATCGCAAGAGCAATTGAGGGCACAAAAGGCTCATTTCCAGTTTTTGCAAGAGCAGCACCCGTAAGTCCCACTGTGACCTCACCGAATTCTAATCTCAACCATCCTGATTCTGTGAATTCGCCTTTTTCGACAATTTCTTTTTCCAAGCCTTTTGACCATCGGACTTCATCTCCTGACAGATCGATCGTCGACCTATCCAGGCTATCATCAATCCATTCTGCAGGTGCCTTAGCTTCTTGTCCCGAGCAAACGAAGCCACCATCCCATGAGAAGAACCACCAGCCGGCTTTTGCGTGGTCGTCCCAGACCAAAAGCCGAAGCCGAGAGTGGTTAAAATTCTGAATCCCAACCATGTGAGATTGTTTCCCATTCCCTCGACGAATGAAGCTCGAAGCACCATAGATTGGGCTGTTATACACAGAAACGGTCGAGGTATCTGCCTCACCAGCAGCTAGCAAACTTCCAGCCAATGCGCGACAAACCACATCACCACGACGCTTTGTCATACGCTTGGTTAGCCAACGCCGGTCGTGCCTTTTCTTCGACACTGCATCGATGTTTTTGATGGTAGCAGCGAGCATATCTCGACGGGGTTTTCCGAGTTCGCAATCAATGTCGGGAAGGAATGCTTCTGGATTCTCAAGGAGAGTTTCGAGATTGCGGTCGAGCCGCTGTTGTATTTGCTTGGATGCCTTCTTGATTCCGCGCACGCGAACCTTCCTACGGCGATTCTTATCGCCGGGAAAGCTAACTTCAGCGGGGGGCTTTGCCATATTGTCGCCTCCTGATTCCTCGCTTCATCGTTGGCCCTTGCGGCGCTCGTAGGCTTCGCGCTCCAAGCCGCTGAATTCAGCGGGTAAAATCAGACAGTGAATACGCCCTCTATCGACCTTTGCGATATCCTCAAGATTGCCCGAAACCACCCTCTGGTCGGGCGTTCCAAGGTCGCTGAGAAGAATAGAATCCCACTGCGCGATGGGTGTGCTCATACTGTCTCTAGTGTCACCTTCTCGCTCGGTCAGCCGCTCTGCCATTTTTTGGAGAAGTTCGACTGCCTGGGCCGGGCGCATAGGTTGTGGTTGTTCGACACCCATTCCAGTTGGGTCGAGGTCCAATAGAACGAGGGTGTGTAGGTCGGAGCGGTAGTTCGCATCGATCAGTTCGAGAGGGGATGTTGGCAGGTAATCACCGTAAGCGAATGGTAGTGTTACTTGGCGGCCGAAGCGGTAAGATTGCAGGCCGGATAATGATACTGCGAGGGATGTCGCGCTGAGGCCTGGAATAACGGAAAATTCGATTGACTGCTCGTCACAATGTGCTTCTAAATCGATGTGAGTTGTGGCTTGCATGGGGTCACCGACGACTAGCAGAGCAACGGGACTGTTTCGAGCTAATTCGAGGATTTCCGATGGTTTTTCGACCTCTGGTCGCATGGCTCGCTGCCATGGTCCTATGAGTGATTCAAGCCGACTTTCTTGGTCGCTTGGCAGTGTTGCTGTGTAGCCTTCTAGAAATCTGTGTTCACAGGCGCGAGCGTGCTCGATAGCATCGGCTGTCATCAGCCCTAGGTCACCTGGACCAAGGCCAATGAGCCAGAGCCCTGCGGGGAGCGCGCCGTCCGTCATGGTGAAGCGGG
>DAFD01000077.1:6213-10757 GCA_002497895.1 Euryarchaeota archaeon UBA175 | reverse complement strand
GGAATTTTGGGCGATGGGCCAATTCGAGCGATCGATGGGCTCAGCGCATCTGGCTTGCGCGCGAGGCGTTGGTTGCATGAATTACCAGAGGGGATTGGAGAACGTTTGATTGCAACTGCAGGTGATATGAATCAGAATGCTCTTGATTGGGCAATGGCGACCGAATCTGAGTTTCCTGCCGGTCGAGGTGAATTCAATTCTCTTCTCGGTGATTTACGGTCGAGCATACTCTCTCAGGGATGGCACTGGATTGACATCGATCCTTTCGGCTCGCCCGTACCATTTCTCGATACGGCGATTCAGGCGCTGGCCAGACGCGGTGTATTGGAGGTCAGCGCCACCGATTCTGCCGCACTCTCTGGATCATCGAAGAATCCACTGATGCGGCGCTATGGGGCGAGAGTTCGGCTGGACAAAATGAAGCACGATTCTGGACTACGTGTGCTGATGGCAACAGTCGCGCGCGCGGCAGCGCGCCATGACCGAAGCATCGAGCCTTTGCTATCCATTTGGGATTCGCACCATCTGCGTGTATCCGTAAGCGTGAGGCGTGTGATGACTGGTGCGAATGATGTCGAGGAATCACTGGGCTGGAGAGTTTACACTCCAAATCAAGCCGAAGTCGATGCTTCGGTTGCAGCAGGTTTGCTCCCTGCTGACGACGGTAGCGACCTGCCAATACGTTGTTTCCTTCCGCTTTCTCACCCTGTTGCTCGTGAAGATAAACGCGTTTCAGGGCCTATGTGGATTGGCCCGATTGCTAATGCAGATGCAATGTCGTCCATGACTACTGAACGCGCCCTCGAAATGTGTGGGCCAGAGGCTGCGGGCGAAGACCCGGCCGGATGGAGTGGAGCAGATTTCGAGGCAGAGCGAAGACGAGTTGTGCGGTCGGTTCGCAATCTTGCAGAGGAAGCGGAATCAATCTCTGCAGCGCATCTAATTGCAGTCGATGAACTCGCAAGTTGGCTTGAGCGAGGCTCGCCGCCGAGCCCTGCAAAGATGGTTGCTTACCTCAAAGAACAGGGTCACAGTGCATCAGTTTCGCATTATACTGAGCCTTCGTTTAGAACTGATGCACCTTGGTCGGCGGTGCTTGCAGCGATCGATACGATCTCAACCGCCGATGTATGACATCTCGATTCGTGGAAGTGCAGAAGTTTCCTCAGAACGCAATTCAGAGTAGCGATCAGCGCGACGCGTCCAGATTGCAGCGATGGCCGCAGTTAGATTTCCGCCGTTTGCACCGTTGTGAATCAAAGCTCGAAGGTCGTGGCCACCAGAAGCGAATAAGCAAGTGAATAGCCTTCCATCAGCAGAAATCCTCGCGCGCACGCAATCTCCACAGAAAGGCGCGCTTACAGAAGAAATCAGGCCGATTTCGCCAGACCCATCCGAATGACCCCATCGCACAGCAACATCGGAGGCGTTCTCGGCCTCAAGCGGAATCAAATCGAATTCTTTCTGTAGATGTTTGAGAAGATCCCTGCTCGGCACAACCTCTCCTAAAGTCCAGCCATTTGTCCGCCCCACATCCATGAATTCAATGAATCGGACGGTGACGTCAGTGCCGCGGAAGTGGTGGACTAGTTTGGCTGCCTGCTCTTCATTGACCCCTCTCCTGATGACACAATTCACCTTCACTGGTGACAACCCTGCCTCCAGTGCCGCGTCTATTCCATCGAGGACATCTGCGACGCCCACATCGGCATCACACATCACTCGGTGGACGTTTTCGTCGAGGGCATCCAGACTTACAGTGACCCTCGAGAGACCAGCTGCTGCGAGTGCAGGTGCGTTGCGGCGGAGTAGGGAGCCGTTGGTTGTGAGTGCTAGGTCGACACCGAGGTTCGAAAGACGAGAAACGAGATCGGCGAGGTCGGGGCGAAGAAGAGGTTCGCCACCTGTTAAGCGGACCTTTTCAAGACCAAGAGGGAGGCTTGCCTGAACGACTTTTTCGATTTCATCAAAGGTCAGGAAGGCGCGGCGCGGGAGAAATGTGTGATCCTCCCCAAAGCGCTCGCGCGGCATGCAGTAAGGGCAACGGAAGTTACAGCGGTCGGTGACTGAAATTCGTAAATCACGCAGAGGTCTTCCGAGGCGGTCGGTGACTTCCTCGGGCGCCATTGCCGAGTCTAGTCTGCTATTGGTAATGGGTTTACCGAAGACCAAGACTACGATAGTCCCGGGGGGTCCGAGCGAGAACAGATTGAAGTGAGAGGGGCTTGTGAAGGGGGGTGATGGCCATGCTATCGATTACCCCGAAGGCGCGCGAAATGCTCGATTCTTTCGCTGAGCAGGCGGATGGAGGGGAACTTTCGCTGCGTGTAGAAATCATTGGCCGAGGGCCAAAGGGATTCCAATACGACTTACAATTTGTCACGGCCGATGGAGGTTCGACCGATGACCTCGTCGTCGAAGTCGAGGGCATGAAGGTCCGTGTTGCTGCACGCAGCGCACAATATCTCGATGGTTCAACTCTCGATTTCAAGGAGACGCTGATGGGCGGCGGTTTCGCCTTTGACAATCCAAATCCGCTCTGGGTCGACGAACTCTCAAAGAAAGTCGCTGAGATCATCAACAATGAAGTCAATCCTGCAGTAGCAAGCCACGGCGGCGTTGTCGAACTTGTCGGTGTCGACGAAAACAAGGCGATTATTGCCTTTGGAGGCGGCTGTCAAGGTTGCGGCATGGCCGATGTCACCCTCAAGCAAGGCGTTGAAGTGATGATCAAGGAGAAGGTACCTGAGATCTCAGAGGTCATCGATTCTACCGACCACGCCGCCGGAACAAATCCGTTCTACTGAGGCGGCTATATCCAGCCGATTCAACGGCTCAGTATACCATTCTGACTTCATCGTCGTCGCGATCATCATCGGGTGCTGGTAGAGCATTCGCCTGAGCCCGCTCGAAAGCTTCGCGCACACGTTCCTCGATGGCCCGAGCATCCTCTAGCAGACCTTGAACTGGAATCTCCATGTCGAGTAAGTCGGCAACGCCTTCGATTGCGAGAAGAGCGGCACGCGCATCTGGATACATTGGATTACACTCAGCAAGAAGAGCGGTGACATCGAGCCCGCGCCGCTCACCTTCTGCAATCAGATAACCAGAAATTCCTGAGACAATTCCTTGCTGAATCCGCCGAATCCCAGAATCGTCAAGCGCATCACGACCGATCGCAGTCGAAGAGACTCCCCAGAGGTCGCTCTCCTCCTTGATTCCCAAATCATTGCTAACGACCCCGTCGATGACAATCAAACGGTCGAACCCTCCTTTGGTGAACCATTCTAGAACCGTCTCTCCAAAGTGCACATCATTCTGTGGCGGAAATTGAATTTCGGCGATGAAAACGCCCATTCCTTCGCCTTGGTAGACGCGAACGGGGTGCTTAGGGACTGAATCGTGGATGAGTGCGATAGCAGGAAACTCTGGATGGAGCACCGTTCCCATCGGGTGAAGACCCATCGTTTGGATGATATGCGACATCGCAATTACCCCTACAGAACCGACTGTAGAGAATCCACAAATGGCGGTACCACCGAGCCTAGTGGGGTCCGCTGCGGAGTGCAGGACCAGAGGGTAACCTGAGCTGCCGTGTTCGACCATTGAATGCTGGTCGTCACCGCTGTGTCTTGAATCAAACGGTCACCCGAGATTCATAGTGGCTTTACCTCGCGCGCCTAATGTAATGATACAAATCACGAGTCGATTTTATCAGAAGGTGGCTTGTCCTCGTCTCGTTAGCATGTCTGAAGAGGATAACGGAAACATCGGAAGAATTTGGATTCGTGTAGGTTCAACCGAGGTCGATTTGACAGGATCAGCCCGCGAAGTCAACGATTCTTGGCTGAAATTGAAGGAACAGGACACTTGGGCTTCTGCTCTCTCAAAGATTCGAACCGCGCGCCAAGATGCGATAGAAGCGGCTCGGCAATCGATTAGTGAAACGGGAATTCCAGAGCGCGGCTCGGCATTCAGGCGTTTGCTCGAGAATTGCAACGTCTACCGAACAGGAGACGTGATTCTCGCTGCTATTCACTATCTGCGCTCAGTCGAAAAGGAGGACGATACACCTCCTCGAGCCGTCAAGAGACTAATCGGAGATTCTGGTCGATGGACCGATGCTGAACTCGAAAAGTGGAATCTCTCGCTCTACATCAACCGAATGCTCGATGATTCCTCATCGCGGGGTCGCCCAGCATTACTTGCATACCCCGCGGGCAAGGAGAAGAATCGCTACGTTGTTGTCACCGACGCAGGTCGCGACCATCTCGAGAGGCTATCCTCGTGAGTGACGAAGGTGCAACGGCCGGAACAGAGGCCGAATCTGAGGATGATTCAGAGGGACCGAAGGACTGGTCTTTCACTTCTCACGTCGGTGCAGACCTGCGTGGAATCGATCTTTCAGGGGCAAATCTACGCCGTGCGGTTTTCGATGGGGCTGACTTAGAAGGAGCAGATTTGTCTGGTGCGGATCTTCGAAAGGCCTCCTTCAAGCGAGCTAATCTAATGAAAGCGGCATTCGATGATGCCGATATGCGAGG
>DAFD01000077.1:5220-5834 GCA_002497895.1 Euryarchaeota archaeon UBA175 | reverse complement strand
CTAGATGGTGCAGACCTACGTGGAATCCGTGGACGCTATGCCATTTGGAGAGATGCTAATTGGTGGGAAGCCACCATGGATGATAGTCTGCGGAATGCTCTGGGGAAAAAATGGCCTCAGAAATAATTGGATTATTCCTGCATTAATTTGGAAAGGCCTTCGCGCATCCAGTCTGGTACGGAAATCTTCCGTTTGACATCACTCATATCGACACAAACAGTCACTTGGTCAGCGGTCCAACAAAGGGTACCATCTTGGTTTCTGAACTCTATTCTCCAAGTGATTGAGGTATCTCCTATTCGTGGCACAGTAATGGTGCAATCAACGGTGTCACCGTAAGCCAACGGATGATGGAAATTTGCTTCTGAATGAACAAGTGGGAATCCTATATTGTGCTTGACTAATATCTCATTGTAATGCATCCCGCACGAAAATTCCCATGACTCCTCGTAAAATCGGTGCGCCAAATCCCAGAATTGAGGGTAGTAAACAATCTTTGCAATATCGACCATCGGGAAGTCAACGCGCCGACTCGAGGTGAATGCCATACCCTCCCGTCGGGGCGCTTCTGCTTGAACGCAACGATGAGAAATTGGCGGACCCACCGCGATTCG
>DAFD01000077.1:3960-4862 GCA_002497895.1 Euryarchaeota archaeon UBA175 | reverse complement strand
GATATCCAGGCTACACTATGGGTCCAGCGAGCCGCTCGACCTGTGACTTCGGTTTAATCCCGACGGTGTAACTCTACGTGGGTGTATTTCATTGTCCCCATACCGTTTCTTATCTGACGTATGCCTGTAAACCGAATTTCTTCATTTGTGAAATAGCTATTCAATGCCTCAGATATTGTCATACTTGATCCATGCACGGATTGGAAATACTCTTTGGAATTTTGATAGCCTTCATCTTGGACCTTTCTACTCATCCTAACCCCCAACGCTGAAAGCGAAAGGCGATTAGTTTCATTTTCAGAAAATATTTCAAAGATTAGTTTCCTGAATCTGGATTTAGGGTCCTCAATGGTGTGTGTGTTTGTGTTCGTAAATTCGCGGCGGATTTTAGCGATTTTTTTCTCCGAATTTTTCTGAGCCCTTTTCCTAGAGTCCTCAATGATTTTGCTAGCATCTAGGGATATTTTTGCACCTATTGCTTTCTTCTTTGGACTTATCCAATAATGTATTTGTCCGACCTTATCGGGCCTTTCTTCTATTTCCAAAAAATCTGAACAGTGAAGACGTAAGTATTCATTTGGGCTAATATTGTAATTTGATAAATTGAATCTAGAGTGGTTTGAGATCAGAGACCCGTAAGTTTGGCCGAAAAATACAGGGAATTTTCGAGACATCTGCAATATAGTTCTTGAGAATTCTTCCGGTGTGAAGTCTATCTCTTCGGGTGTCCTTTGAGAATCTTGTTCGGTTTCTTCTATTCTGACTGATGGACCTGAACTATTGGAGAGATTCTTCGATTCACTTTTTCCAAACCCGCTAATTAGTCGGCCGAAATAGCTAATGATTTTGATTAAAATTGAAGGAGATTTTATTGGTAAAACCGGCGATATTTTGCCATATCT
>DAFD01000077.1:0-3538 GCA_002497895.1 Euryarchaeota archaeon UBA175 | reverse complement strand
AATAATTTGAGGATTTTTTTTTCTGAGGTTCTCAATTCCTTTCTCCAGTCGAGGCTACCAATCAATAGCCGTTTGTCTGCTATTTCAATCTTCAAATATTCCTGCATTAGTTGGTTATTGACTTCGTTGCATCGATTACAAATTATCATGAAATTTTCTAACTTGTTGTTTCCTCCAAGAGCTAGGTCCAGAATATGTTCTACAGTTGCTTCGGTATTATCAAGCGGGGTTTGTCTTCGCTTGCTGAGTTTCATTTTTTCCTTACAAATTGGACATTCTTCTCCTGACTTGGAATTCAATTTCTTCTTGACTGGCGCTCCAATCATGCGCTTAGTGGGTTGTTTGTCCGAATTGAGGAAGGCAATAGATTGGGCTTTAGCTAATCTTATGCGCTCCAATAATTCCTGTTCATCAGAATTGAAAATCTTCACCTCCCTAATAGTACGGGGTAGTGACTTATGAGATGGTGTTTGATAAACACTTCACATTAGTAGAGGAAGTACTGTCTTCCAGCGAGGCTCTGCGAGCTTCTTGGCATTAGGGCCAGTTTGGACATTCTTGGTCTTGTGAGTAAGTACGCCGTGCATGCCATCAACTGAGAATTTGACGCGCAACTCGACCATGCGATCGCGCTCGGCGGCGTTCATCTGATCCTCGTCGAGGTCGATACTTCCTCCTGCATCAGCGCCGGCGTTGGTGATACTCAAGCTGTTACCATCCATACTCGCGCGTGGTGAGAAATCGAAGTCGTCCGGTTCTTTCATGAAAACGTCGACATCGACAATCAATCGGTCTCGCACAGAGGCCTTCTTGATCTCAATTGAGCGCACCATCGAAGCATTCCACAGGCTCCGAGTTGAAAGGCCTTTGCGCATCCATCGGAGACTTACCCAATCAAACAAAACGCAGGGCCATAGAGACGGAATCAGGCTCCGACTTCACTGACTCTAGGGATCAGAATGATGTAATCGATGGTCAGAGTCCAATCATTGCCAGTATCAGGATCTACTCCATCGATTGGGATATCTGGGTCGCACTCGTCTGCCGTTACCGTCCAAATCCATTCTCCTTGGCCAAACCTCGCTCCCGCTTCGTTGAGCAGGCTTTCAACGAGGCTTTCGGACGAGTCCGAACTTACGGTATAACCACTCTCGGGCCACGGATTCATCCCGCCCCGGTCAATGCGAGCAGTCGCATTTAGTGTGACATTTTCCTGAGTAGTCTGCGTGCTCGTCGTCCAACCGGTCATAGGTACATTGACTCGCAGAGTGAAATTGTCCTCTGGCCATTGGAATGGCAGTAGGTCTCGAGCCAAAGTCAGCGTCGCGTTAACTTGGATGATTCGAGCCCCGTCTCCAGGGGTGTGCTCGTGGATTGTGCTCTCACCCTGTTCGGTGTGTCCGTTCCATTCGAAGCTGACGTGCTGTTCTTCCCAAACGACGTTGAACATACGATTGACGACCATCAGACTCCAGGTCTGAGTGGTCGTCGCACCATTGTCGTCGATGAGAGTGAGCATTCCTGTCTGATTACCCGAGTCGGCGTACATCACTTCGACAGATGATGAGGTTGCGTCGGCGTCGTTACGAGGGTCACCATCGCCGTTGCGGTCGAAGCCGAGGTCAAGGTCCCAGATGTATTCGACACCGCCGCCTTCGGGATCATAGGAGGAGCTGGCATCGATGGTGGCGGTCTCGTTGGTTCGCACATATCCAGGCATATCGAGGACGACGATTGGAGGGGAATTAACGAAAATTGCAATCGAGGCGCGATCGCTCTCACCCTGATCATTGAAAACTTCGACTTCGACGTCGTGGTTCCCGGCCTCTGTGAAAGTGTGGAAAGCAATTCCAGTAGTTGTCGTGCGCTTCTCAGCTTCGCCGAAATCCCAGACATATTCATCGATTATTGTCGGCGAAGGAGTAGTCGAACCTCTAGCGTCAAAATTGACGGTCTCGCCGACATTCACCGTTGTGCGATCCGCGGTAATATCTGCAATCGGAGTGGTCGAGGCGAGCCCAGTGCAACCTGCAAGTGCGGTGGTGAGGAGAAGGAGTGAGAGCATCTTTGCAGTCGCCTCGGTCCTGTTCATCAGAGGATTGGTAATGAGACGCGCAAATAGGCATGACGGGTTCAACCCCGTCACCACAGAAGTTCATGGGGGGCCTCTTGCACGTGCCGTCATGGTCGGAGGGATGCTCGCTGGATACCGCGTTCTAGGCTTCGACTTGGAGACTACTGGACTCGATCCACGTAGTGATAGAATTGTTCAATATGCGCTGATTGGGAGCGACGAGGATGGATCTCACATCAATCAAACTTCACTAGTTAATCCTCGTCGACAAATTCCTGATGCTTCTTCTCGTGTGCATGGCATCATGGATGCGGATGTCAAAGGAGAGAAGGAATTCTCCGAGCACCTACCAGAGTTGAGCAGATTGATTTCGGGCGCGGTAATAGTCGGTCACAATGTCACTCGATTCGATTGGAGATTCCTTGAACTCGAGTGTATGCGCGCGGGCTTCGAAGTGCCTGTCCCGCGCGCCATCATCGACACACTGACGCTAGCGCGCAAATTGCGAATTCCTGGGAGGCATGCGCTGGGGACGCTTTGCGCGCGTTACGATATCAGCATCACACGCGCCCATACAGCTGATGCAGATGCGGGCGCGACACTCTTGCTGCTTTGGTCGATGATGCAGAGTCATCCGAAGGATTTCCGCGGTGACCTCGACGAATTACAAGACATGCTCTCAGGTAACCGTGGGAGCAGCGATCGCCTTGGGCCTGGAATGGTCGACCTCGAGCCTGTAGAAGGTACAAACGGTAAACTGCGCCACTCAGAAAATGGTGTAGTCATCGCCTTCGGCAAGCACAAGGGGCGTACATTAGAGGAATTGGAACGAATCGACAAGCGCTACTTGGACTGGCTTGCCTCGCCATCTTCGCCAATTCCATCGAAGACTGTGTCAGAATTGCTACGCAGCCAGCGCGAGTGATCGCGCGCGTGACCCTCATTCATTGGACTCCAAGGAATCACTTCGCACCAATCCCCAAGATGAGCCACGCGGCCATCCATCCGTGCGCTACCAATGAATATGGCACCCTCGTGACCAGAGTCGAGTAATTCGGATAATTGAGTTAGGGCTTGGTCACGAATCACAGCACCAAATTTGTGGTCCGAGGGTGCCAATTCACCCTCCTCTCCGACAGGCGGCATACGCTGGAAAAGCGCGGCTCCTGCCTCACGGTCGAAGCGCACCACCTGAACCACCTCATCGCGGAACATGTGCCCTGGCGAAAGAAGTCCATCTCGGCGAGCAGCCCACCAAATTGGACACCATGCCTTCCATTCACACCAGCCGCATTGCTGCTCACCGGGATTTGCCGGCAGAGGTGTGGCGGAGGGGCGCATTCCTTCCCACGCCTCAAGCGCTGCCTCAAGCACATCCGGCCCATCGGCTTGATGCACTGTCTGATTGGCCGAATACCAACCCTCAGCAACCACAGGGGGATGATTCGGGTTGTTCTGCTTCAG
>DAFD01000012.1 GCA_002497895.1 Euryarchaeota archaeon UBA175 | reverse complement strand
CGCACAGGTGGTGAAAGACTTTCGAGCAATTGCTCGGTCTCCCAACTATCCTCTACATACTCGATTTTTGGCATTACTTCGCCTCACACTACGGACGATACAGCGAATTGATACCGTACATGAACGCTTCGCTTCCATAAATCGAACAGTACTACGTACTGAATGGGTATTATGCACCTCCTAAAGGTGAATTTAGGTCCTTCCGGCTCTACTCATCAAGTGCTCAGTCTGGTGTTCTTAGGCAATACTTTGAGGATGGCTTGAAAGACAGGCGGACGGTCGCCTCGCCGTTAGAGATGGCTGAGGAGAGGCGGCTCGAGAGATTGTCGGCTATGCTGAAGCGGCGCGGCATAGTGCTGCCAGCCTTCGACATCTATGGCGGGGTTTCTGGACTAATCGATTACGGGCCGGTTGGCGCTGCAATTCGTCGCCGTCTTACTCAGAAATGGGTTGACCACTGGTTGAGTCATGGTGACATAGTCGAAATTGATTCACCGACGATTACTCCTGAGGCAGTTTTGGTTGCCAGCGGTCACGTCGGTGAATTCAACGATTTGATGACGGAATGCCGAGCCTGCAGTTCGGTATTCCGTGCTGATCACTTGGTGGAGCACTTGCATCCAAACGCAGATTCACTCGCTGCAGATGCAGTCGACGATCTTCTCGCATCGGGAATAGAATGCCCATCCTGCTCAGATGCTGCTTGGACTGCGGCTAAACCGATGAATCTGATGTTCTCGACCCAAATAGGCGCTATGAGTTCTGGTCGTACCGCATTCATGCGGCCCGAGACAGCACAGGGTATGTTCATGCTCTATCCTGCGCTGTATCGACACTTTCGACAAAAGCTCCCCTTCGGTGCAATTCAGACCGGAAAGGGATATCGCAACGAGATTAGCCCAAGGCAGGGAATGATTCGCCTTCGCGAATTCAATATGGCTGAGCTCGAGTACTTCATCGACCCAGATAACCCCCCAAGTGTTGACCTCGCTCGTCGCACTGAGATTGTCAGCCTAGTCCCTGACCCAGACGGACCACATGCTGGTGAGACTCGAATGGGGTTCGGCGCTGCCCTCGATGCTGGCATCGTCAGGCACTCTACCGTTGCTTGGTTCCTAGCACGGACTTGGGATTTCCTTGTTGAGGTCGGAATCGATCCAGCACAGATTCGCTTCCGTCAGCATGCTAGTACAGAGATGGCACATTACGCAGCGGATTGCTGGGATTGTGAGATTCATGGCGAGCATGGATGGATCGAGTGCGTTGGGATTGCTAATCGGACTTGTCATGATTTGGAAAGTCACGAAGCGCATTCGAAGGCAAAGGGATTGCGTGCTTGGCGACAATTCGCTGAACCTCGCACGCAGACAATTGAGCGATTAGCACCGAATGGCGCGGTGGTCGGTCCAACATTCAGAGCCGATGCAGGTGCGGTAGTTGCCGCTCTTGAGGCTCTGAGTGAATTGCCGGATGAATTGCCCTTCGAGTTGGAATTGGCAGATGGACGCAGTGTTACAATTGACTCCAGTATGGTTGAACGACGCACAGAGACAGCTAACGTAAGTGGAGAGTGGTTTACACCTCACGTTATCGAGCCGGCTTTTGGTATCGATCGCATCATCTGGCATGTCCTCGACCACGCTTACGAAGAAGCCCAGAAAGAAGGAGAAGACTACACGTTCCTGAGGCTTGCTGAAGGCATTTCAAGCGTCGATTGCGTAGTGCTTCCACTCTTCGACAAGGATGGAATGCCAGATCTTGCTAGAGAGATTACTTCCGCCATCAATTCACTACCTCGGGCGCGCGCTGAGATGGATTCGAGTAAATCGATTGGAAGGCGTTACGCTCGTGCAGATGAGATTGGAATCCCATGGGCTTTGACCATCGACCACACATCGTTAGAGGATGGTAGTGTGACGATTCGAAGGCGCGATGACCAGATGCAGGTTCGCGCCTTCGTCGACGAAATTCTTGACCGAATGGCAGCCGGCACAATTCAGGAATTATTCTGAAATCTATCTGCTCCAGTCGAAGTAGACCACCAATCTTCATGAGGCTCCACGATAGGCGTGTGTTGTGAGCGCAGCCGAGGACCATGAAGACTGGACGGAGAAGTACCGTCCGACACGCATGGGTGAGATGGAAGGTAATGATTCACAACTCCGACTCATCGGCCAATGGCTCGACCGCTGGGCCAAAGGTCATGTCCCAGATAAACGCGGTATGATGCTCTCAGGACCTCCAGGTGTTGGCAAAACCACGCTGGCCAAGGCAGTAGCAAAGGAGCGGGGTTGGTCAATAATCGAATTGAATGCCTCTGAGGAACGCAACGCAGCGGCTATCCGAAGGGCTGCTACTCGAGGCAGTCAGCATATCTCGTTAGCCGCTTTCTCCGAAGGGAATTCCGAAGCGATGAAAACAATCGTTTTACTTGACGAAGTCGACCATCTTTCGGGTAGTTTCGCAAAGTTATCTGAAGACCGTATCGACAAAGTTCTCTCCCCTGAGGAAGAAGAACGTGCAACCATCAAAGGAGACTCCGGGGGTAAGGCCGAACTGCTCAACTTGCTGAAACTTGCAGAGCAGCCTGTCATAATGACCTGTAACGACCCGATGCGCCTATGGGGATCGGGGCGACAATGGCGACGAAATCGAGATCGAGTGATGGCACTCGCCGAGAATGTTCAGTTCAAGCGCGTGGGTAAATTGCATATGCGTCGAATCGCCCATCGTGTCCTTGACGGCGAAGGCTTGTCGATGGACCCTGAAGCAGTTGAGGCGCTCATCGAAAACAACCCAGGCGACTTGCGCGCCCTGATTCGTGACTTACAAGCAGCAGCCGCTATCGGCGGCCAACACATCGCTAAAGATGACGTTCAAGCACTCGCAGAAGTTGCCGAACGCGACTCCCAAATCGATGTCTTTCGTGCTTTACGAGAAGTCTATTCAGCCGAAAATGGAAGGCACGCGAACCGTCTTCTAATGAATTCAGACAAAGACCCAGACGAAATGCTTGCATGGTTCGCATGGAATAACCAATCCGTCTTCGAAGATCAAGAGCTCGCCGGCATCTCTCAAGCAATGGTTCTAGCCGACCGAGCTCTTGCAACCAAATTCACCAATCGAGCCTACCGCTCGTGGTATTGGGGCTCATCTCTGCCCTCACAAGCCGCAGTAGCAGCAAATCAAGCCAATCCGGGAACTAGTCCATTTCTGACTTACCCAGGATTCCTCAGGCGAGGGGGCGAGGCATGGCGAACCTCAGGAGTTGTCGAGTCTCTAGCGGAACAGGCAGGGACAAGCAAAGCAGCAGTGAGAGAAGACCTCTGGCCGAATTTGCTGGCAGTTCATGACGAAACTCTGGGAGGCAAACCGGAGGATTTCTCACTAGCCTTGCAGCTCGGACTTAGCGGAGAGGATCACCTATCACTTCATGGAATACCAAAGTCTAGGAGAGAAGCAAAGAAGATTCTTGCAGCCTTCGATGAATCTCTTCCAAGCGATGATTGGGATGAAGTTCCTGAACCGGTTCAGCAAACTGTAGAAAAGACCCCTGAACCTTCTGATGAAAAATCAGATGATGAGTCGACTCAGTTTTCTCTTGATTC
>DAFD01000106.1:17710-20325 GCA_002497895.1 Euryarchaeota archaeon UBA175 | reverse complement strand
TGATGTTCTTCCGTAGGAGAATTCCTCCCACTCTATGTCTTCGTCCAGTGCCGACTTGAAGTCGCGCACCGCTGTCAGTGTCCAGCTTTGTCTGCCAATTGTATTTGTGCCCATATTTCTCATCTCAAATTAGTCAATCCAACAAGCGGTTTAGGCTCATATTGGGCAATCGTTCAGCCTTTAGGGCTGAGGTCAATTTCCCATCTTGCCGGTACCGCTCAGAGGTAAAATATACAGTAGCACTGAGGGTATATCAACAGTTCGTTTTGTTGTGAAAAATCATCAGTGATTCAAGATCATTCAATTGAGAATCAGTTGATTACTATGACCACTTTGGGGTGACCATGTTATCGTCTGGGAAGGAGAAGGCATTGGTCACCGGCGCTTCGAGTGGTATAGGTCGAGAGATTGCACGAGTGCTGGCTTCACAAGGGTGCAATCTAGTAATTACTGCACGAAGAAGAGTCGAACTTGAGGCCCTTGCAAATGAATTGACAGAGGCCTTTGGAATCGACGTAAAGGTGGTCGTTGCCGACCTGACTGATCAGGTCGGCGTTGAGAATGTCATCAAGGAATCAGGTGAAATCGACATTCTCGTCAATAATGCCGGCTTCGGATTCGTGGGTAAGCACGTATCTCTCGACCAAGCCGGCCAACTCAACATGATCGACCTCAATGTCAGAGCACTCACTCACCTCGCGCGCCACTACTCCGCTGTGATGAAGGCGCGCGACTCGGGCCGAATTCTCAACGTCGCTTCAATCGCAGGCTACCAGCCAGGCCCGAATATGGCAGTATATTGTGCAACCAAGGCCTACGTGCTCTCGTACACGCGCGCGTTGCACTCTGAATTGAAGAGAACAGGAGTCACAGTCACCGCGCTTTGCCCAGGGTTCGTTGTTACCGGATTCCAGAAGGTCGCCGGCATGGAACTTGGAAGCATGGAGTTGACCGGTGCTGTACCAGCAGACAAGGTCGCAAAAGTAGCGGTAAAAGCAATGCGTAAGGGACGCCGTGAAGTCATCCCGGGTTGGATGAATAAGGGATTACCGATGCTCGTCAGAATGACCCCTGTTAGGATGCAACTCCCAGTAGTCAGTTGGTTGATGTCCTAAGCAAAAACGACGCGGATTCAATTCTGGCAGCGAGAGCAATAGAAGGTCGAACGGCCTGACTGGACGATGCGGCGAACTGTACCGCCACAGCCCTCACGCTTGCATCCCTCACCCTCACGATTGAAGACTGTGAATTGGTGAGGGAAGTAACCTAAATCACCTGAACCATCAACCCCACGGAAATCCGAAATCGTAGAACCACCTGCTTCAATCGCTTCGAAAATTACCTCGTTCGTTTGCTCCCACATACGCTCAACTGCGACAACGATACGCCCACTCTTCCCGGCCACTTGTGCCGCAGTTTTGAGTGGAGAAATACCAGCGCGATGGAGAATTTCGCTGACGTAGATATTGCCTAATCCGGCAACCACACGCTGATCGAGAAGTACGGTCTTAATCGGGCTGCGCCGGCCGTGTAAACTCGCCTTGAGAGCCTCAGGCGTGAATTCCTCTGTCAGTGGTTCCGGACCGAGCCCAGCCAGTAACTTGTGGTCGGTCTCATCAGCCGTCTCAAAGAGGTCCATGATTCCGAAGCGACGATGGTCAGTGTAAGTAGCAGTCAGCGCACCATCGTCGAATTCAACATACACGTGGTCATGCTTGCCTTCTCCATCTGCGTCGATAGTCCAAACCCCAGTCATTCCCAAATGACTCAACCAAGTCAAACCATTGTCGAGCCGAATCAATAGATACTTCGAGGCTCGCCCAATGCCCACAACCGTAGCTCCAGTCAAACCCTCGTCGAAGCCATCGGGAAAGGGAAAACGCAAGTCAGGACGGCGCAAATCAACGAAGCTAATTCGCCGCCCCACCCAATGAGGAATTAGGCCACGGCGGACCGTTTCTACCTCTGGCATCTCGGGCACAAGGCTGGCAAAGTAAGAGGACTCATCATATTGCCGTTGGAAGAATTAGACGGCTTGGGGGATTTATTTATACCACATTTTGCTACCGAGAAAACATGGTCGAAGCGAGTGTGCCCCCTGAAACGAATGTAATCTCTGGTCAAGCACAGCCAGCGAGTCAAGGCGATGTTGTTTATGTTCAAGGAATGAACAACCCGATGAACGCCGGTCAGTATCCCCAAACACAGGCGGTTGTCGCTCTTGTTCTATCGGTTGTTGGCCTCATGATGTGCGGCCTTTGTACCGCAGTTCCCGGAGTTATCATGGCAAATACTGCACTGGGAACCACCAAGCAGTATCCCGGCCATCCAGATCAAGGATTGGCAAAGGCAGCTCAGATTGTTGGATGGATAACTATCGGACTCTGGATTGTAATCATCGGGTTCTACTTGTTGATGTTCGTCGTAGTCATCGCTGCAGAAGCCTGAGCGACGGAGCGCTCCGGAACGACGGAGATTCTCTTAAACCAAGACTATCCCACGAATAGTCATGGACGAAGAAGACGCTCCTCCAGAAACGAATGTAATCTCTGGTGAAGCACAGCCAGAGAGTCAAACCGAAGTTCTCTATGTTCAAGGAATGAGCAACCCGATGA
>DAFD01000106.1:15082-17340 GCA_002497895.1 Euryarchaeota archaeon UBA175 | reverse complement strand
TTGTTGGCCTCATGGGATTCTCCTGTTGCACCGCGATCCCCGGAGTAATCATGGCGAGTTCAGCGTTGGAAATCACCAAGCAGCATCCGGGACATCCAGATCAAGGATTGGCAAATGCTGCTAAGATTATTGGATGGATTTCTATCGGACTGACTATCGCATTCGTCGGATTATATCTGTTCATAATCATCATCGCCGTTGCTGCGGGTGCCTAATCCTTGGAGCATACCTGAATGACTGAAGATTCTGATGAGCCCTGGTGGCAGGACGAGGGAGGAGAACTGCAAGGAGTTCCGAATGCGCCAGCGTCCGCCCCCCAGCAGATTTTCGTCAGCCAAGGACAGGCAATGTCAGTCCCCCAAAGCACTTCAGCGATGATTATCATTGCACTAGTTCTTGCAAGTTTATCTTTGATTTGTTGCCAACCACTGGCGATAATTCCTCTAATCATGGGTGCAGTAAAAATGAGTGAAACCTCAAATTATCAAAGCCACCCTGACAAAACCTTAGCACTCGTTACCGTAGTAGTGTCCATTTTGTCGCTGTTCTTTATTTTGCTTCAATTGGTTGTTGGAATCGCTATGGAATTCTGACGCAGTGGAATACCGCGTGTTGTTCCTCGAATACCGAGATATCGATGACCTCGATTAAATCGAGGTGTTCGCAGTTTTCGATGAGGCCTTTGGTATGCTGATATCTGGCGTCATCGCCACCTTCCATCCACCGCTCACTGGCGGCTTTCAAGGAGAGAAGAGCGGTGCCGTCATCGGCGAGGAAGGCGGAGGTCATGCGGACGAAGGTCTCGGCTTGGTCGCCAATACTCAAATCCTGATGTAGCCACTCGGCTTTTCCTCGCAAATATGGAGCGATTACCAATGGATTTCGAGCGTCGCCTAGAACCGGTACAAGTCCTGGCCGGCGCTCGGCGAGTTTTACCAAATCACGCATCATTCTCGGAGAGATATCGACTGCGACTACCTGTCCTCCATGATGATTTCCGGCTCCACAGACATTGTCATGGATATGGCTGACTGTGCCTCCAGAAGAAGCTCCAAGATAGAGGCAAGTTGAGCCAGATTCGGGTAATAGAGCCGAGGCTGAACCACGAGTTTTGAGTAAACTTGCGGCAACTTTCGAACGACTTGGGTCCCAGCGGCGCCACTCATTTCGTCCATCCTTCTTGCGTCTCTCAGCACGAACGGAGACGCCTTTGACAGCGTTGCGAGTCCACAGGCTTCGGCCCTCTTTTCGGATTCCCCATGCGAGTTTGAGTGGTTTAGGCATCTCATTCACCGGCGCTTGGGTGGTCTTGGAAATCTGGCTTTGATTGCTTCAGTTTCCTTGTGGATTTCAGAAACCTTCTCCTCGTCCCATTTTTCTCCACCGAAATGATCACAGCGGACCGCGATGGAGGCTTTGC
Source organism: Euryarchaeota archaeon UBA175 (assembly GCA_002497895.1). Taxonomy (GTDB): domain Archaea; phylum Thermoplasmatota; class Poseidoniia; order Poseidoniales; family Thalassarchaeaceae; genus MGIIb-O1. The sequence goes on along the minus strand of DAFD01000106.1, from coordinate 15,920 downwards.
CTGCGAGGAATCGAGCGATTTTACCGCGCACCCATCGCGGGGAGCGAGAAATCTGTGGCATACTGAATAGGATGGCTCCGTGCTTGGGCGGTGCTGCGCCACGGCGGTGCGCTGCCATTGCGGCATGCGCACCGAGAACTTGGAGAGAACCAGATGGCATGCGGGCAAGGCGCTCGCGGCCGCCCGCGAGGGTAACCAACCGAGCGGCTCCGAGCGGGCCGATTAGTGCGGCAAGACTCGGCACGTGTTGATTCGCGAGAGCGCGTATTGCGTCCTCGTGAGCGGCTAACCGACCGGTCAATTCTACCACGCCACGAGCGTGGTCACGGATCGCCTGCCACTCGATCTCACTGGGAGAGTGGGCTGGTGGATTCACAGAAAGCGCGGTAGCGGCAGACTCGATTGAATCGGCTCCGGCTACCGCTGCAGGAATATCGTCGCGCTGCGCATCAAGATCGACTTCAGACAGGAATAATCCTGTCCATTCGACGCAGCGCGCCTCACTCGTAGTCCAGGCTGCCCTCAACTCTGCTGCGGCAGATACGAGCATGTCGAGGCGGCGGTCGGTATCGCCAGCCGCGTCAGCGACACCTCGCTTGGCAAGAATAGGTGCAGCCGCCTCGAAAAATTTTGATTCTTCATCATCAAGCGCAGGCCAGTCTGCATCAGACATCGCTCCCAGACCATCGGCCAGCGCATCCGGGAAGCGCTCGGCTAATGTCCTCGCCTCTGGGCTCAGACGCCCGCGTTGTAAATCCCACAAGCGGTCAGCAATAGCTCCAGCCGAGCGCTTGCCCGTCCATATCACCTCATCGTGGACGACACCGTCGCCATCGAT
>DAFD01000106.1:10505-14699 GCA_002497895.1 Euryarchaeota archaeon UBA175 | reverse complement strand
CCATTCCGCTTGAATCTCGCGCTACTAACCCCCCACCTCTCGGAAGCGGTCAAGAACCACCAAGCCCGCCCACGAGTATGGACCTCAGGCTCGCAGCCATCGTCGCAGCCGGCGGAGCCATCGGAGCAGTCGCCCGTTACGCGCTCCAGCAGTGGTTACCAGCAGACACCATGCCATGGGGGACTATGACTGCGAATCTCGCGGGTTCACTCCTCCTAGGACTTCTACTCGGAGCCGCGGCAGCTGGAGCCGCAGTGAGCGATGAAATGATCTTGCTCTTCGGAACGGGCGTGCTCGGGGCTTTCACCACGATGTCAGCCTTCGCCGTAGACACGATTCGTCTAGCTGAATCAAGCCCATCAACAACTGCGACCATGGTCGTGACAACAATCCTTGGAAGCGTAGCATTAGCGTGGGTGGGTTGGCGCCTCGCAACGGCCACAATTGGCTGAATCAAGCAGATTCTGCAATTGAGAACCTTGAAGTACCGCTTCGTCCAGCGATGAAAGGTCTGTACTACACAGCATTAGGAGGTTAGCATATGTTCTGTCCAGAATGTGGTACACTTGGATTCATGCAACCTGATGGCAATATCAGATGCACCGACTACAAATGCGGTTACGAAGGCCCACTTTCAGGCTCAGATGGGAAGGGTGCAGAGTTCACCGACCCAATGACTGGTGAGACCATCGACCTCTCCAAAACCACCGCAAAATCCTCGGTAGCCTCTCTCAAACACTTGACTGAGGTTGTTGAGGAAGAAGTCGCCAAAGGTACCCTTTGGGTCGGCGATTATCTCTGCCCGAAATGCGATGAGGATCGAATTTTCATCGTACTGATGCAGACTCGGTCGAGCGATGAGCCAGAGACTAAGATTTGCACATGTGAAGGATGTGGGCACAAGTTCCGCGAATATCAATGAATCATTGATGGACCCACGAAGTGGGTCGTAGTGGATTGATATAGTCTGGAGACTCATTACAGAAGCATGAAGAACCCCCCGTTGGAGGGAAGGAAAGTAGGTGTTGCGATGCTTCGAGTAACTGCCAAACAGCAACTCATGCGAGAGATCGTCGATCTGCTCTCGGTGCTGACCGAGGAAGCAAAACTCAGTTGGGGTGAGAATGGCTTGAGTACGACCGTCGTCGACGGCTCCCACGTGGCACTGCTATCGGTGACGGTAGCAGATGCCTGCTTCGAGACTTACGAAGTCGAGCCGGTCGAAATCGGGCTCGAACTCGGAAAGCTTCGTGATCTTTTGACCCTCGCCGGTCCTAATGATTTGGTCGAGTTGGATTACGATGGCGCGACTGGCGCAATCAATGTACGAGTCGGCGAAGTTCACCGCATTTTGCGTGGGCTTGACACAGGTTCGATCAATGAGCCGCGCCAACCTGACCTCGACTTCGATTGCAAGGCAACTCTGAGTTCTGAGAGGTTGTCACGAGCACTACGAGCGGCGAAATTCGTCGGAGAACTGGTCGATCTTAGCCTCGACAAGAATCAGATGACTGTCTCGGTGACCGTGGAGGCTGGAGAAGGAGTCAATGTCCGCTTCGACGCTGGAGAAATGTCGGAATTGGTTGCACCGAAACCGACACATTCAACCTATTCATTGCAATTCCTTGACCCCCTTAGCCGCAAGTTGGCGAGTGGACTGACCGAGGAAGTAACGGTCGAGTTCCAAGACAGGTATCCCCTGAGACTTTCGTGGAACTCAAACGATGGCGGCGCGGCTTGGACTTACTTCCTCGCGCCCCGTGTCAGTAACGACCCTTGATACCAATTCTCTGTGACATTTGGTGAGAGCCGTTGAAATGGGAGTCGGCTACGGCGGAGTGTGGCCGAGCCAAGTGTATGCGTGATTATTCCGAGCGTTCGGAATGCCGATGAGTTGGCCATCGCCCTCGATGGTTTAGGCTCCCAAACCTACGGAGGACCTCTCGAAATTGTGGTCGTTGGGCCAGGAAACGACCCCGGAAAGGTAGCTGCTGAGGCCGCTGGTATGCGCTTTGTCGACGATGCTGGCTCTCGCACACGTGCTGACGCTTGCAATGTGGCTCTTCGAGTGACCGAGTCAGAACTTGTCCTATTCACCGATGACGATGTTATCGTACCCGAAGATTGGGTTGCGAATCTGGTTCGATGGTTTGAACGAGAGGATGTTGCAGGAGTAGGTGGGCCTAATTTCGCCCCCCCTGAAGAATCGACACTGTGGCAGAGAGTCATCGATGTCGCATTCTGTTCGACTATCTACACCACTGGCACCAATTATGGGAAAGTCGGGGAATCAGAACTCTCGGAAGTCACTCAATTACCCGGCGTGAATTCAGCATATCGCCGCTCAGTACTCGAGGAAGTCGACGGCTTTGACGAGGGTTCGATTGGCGCTGAAGATGTCATTCTGGACCATCGTATTAGATCGGCTGGACACAAGTTGTGGACAGACCGAACCGCGGTGATGTGGCACCGTCGCCGTGACCTTTCTCGGGTCAAGAAACAGATTGGAAATTACGGTATGGTACGAACCCTTGCAAGCCATCAGCATCCTGAATTACACGCTTTCACGCACACGATGACAGCGGCTTTCCCACCGATAGTCACAGCCGCCTTTGCCTTCTTTTTCTGGGGACTTGCTAACGATGGCTTGGCTTGGCCTGAATTCTGGGATTTGAGCTTCGACACAGTCCCATTAGGTTGGCCGAGAGTAGGAGTTCATACTCTACTCACGCTGATTCTTCTCTACAATTTGCTCGCATGGTTCGGATCGGCTAAAGGCAACTCGCCAAGTAAAACGCCTTGGACAATTTTCCTCTCATCGATTGTGACTTACACTCTGCACTGGAATTACGGAATGGGAGTTCTACGCGGAAAGTGGCGTATTTTCACCGGACGACCAGGACTGCAAATCGACGACCGGTCTCGAGATTGAGAATGTCAGTTTCAACTCACTGATTTGGCTTGACCTTGCCGCAATTACGCCCGATGCGGTAAGATTTGGTCTTTGGACGCCAGAAGATACTGGTGATGAGTCCGAGAATGATTCCACCAAGGACGAGCCCGGGCCAGCCGCTCTCGATATAGCCTGAGCTCGCGTTGAAGTAAGCCCAGACGAAGGACGGTACGATTCCAACACCAAGGATGATTGATGACTCTTCTCTAAGCAGTCGACCCATATCTCGAGTAGGAGGCAATGTTGGAGGATCTGGGGCGAATTCCCTAATCTCAACTCTCACTAAGCGCACGAATTCCGGTTGTCTCGTCTCACGCGCAACAAGTCTCGTGCTTGGAGTGCTACCTTTCCATTGCTTACAGATGTGGAATTGCCAGTCATTCATCCAGTGTGGTCGGCCATCGAGAGACTTACCCCAGTAGTTGCCTTTGCAGCGATCGGATAGTTTCTCAAGTTCTCCAGTCCCTGTGATTGCACCCTGTGCGAGAGCTACCGCCCACTCAGACTCACTCGACAATCCCGCTTCCTTGGCTTCCATAAGAGCCTCTGCTTCCGCTATCGGAACTGGTTTTTTTGAAATCTCATATGCATACTTCACATCGACCATATGCTTCGGGCCAATGCCACCGAAGAGGATTGAGCGGTTCTGAGAACCAATCTCGGCTCGGCCCGGCTCAACCCTGACCCATTCAATCATGTTGAATCCTCTGAGATGAATACCGCGTCAACCTTTGCCTCAATCTTCTGCGTCGATTTCGCCGGTCTGAATAGCCCATTGCGAGGCATAAACACTCTCATTGGAGATAAGTTCGGAGTGAGTCCCTCGCTCGACGATTACCCCGTCGACCATCGAAATAATCTCGTCAGCGTTGCGAATTGTCGCCAGCCTATGAGCGACTGCGAGGGTGAGTCGCTTCTTGCCATTAGAGCCGTTACCTCCGCCGAAAAGCGACTGTTGAATTCTCTTCTCAGTCTCAGCATCGAGAGCCGCGCTCGCTTCATCCAGAATCAAGACATCTGGGTTCATCAGAAGAGCTCGGGCCAGACTGATGCGAGCGCGCTGTCCACCTGAAAGTCGAACACCACGATCGCCAACCATCGAGTCAATTCCACCTTCCATCTCCGAGACGAAATCCCACGCTCCAGCTGTTTCGAGCGCGAGGCGGACCTCGTCGTTACTGGCCTCGCGCGCATAAGCGACATTGTCGCGTACGGAACCGAAGAAGAGGAATGGATCTTGA
>DAFD01000106.1:9880-10160 GCA_002497895.1 Euryarchaeota archaeon UBA175 | reverse complement strand
GAACGGACCGAATGAATCGTAAATTCATTGATGTCGCTGCCGTTTATACGAACTGAACCAACCTGTGGCTGGTAAAATTTTTCGACCAATTTCAGCACTGTCGATTTACCAGCCCCAGTGTGCCCCATGATGCCGAGGAAGCCCCCTGCCTGGACATCGAAAGAGACGCCGTTGAGCACGTTAACCGGCGTTCCTGGATAAGCGAATGTTACGCCGTCGAAAGATACTGAGGTTATCGGCTCGTCCAGAACGATAGCCCCCTCGGAGTCAGAAATTGATG
>DAFD01000106.1:3415-9598 GCA_002497895.1 Euryarchaeota archaeon UBA175 | reverse complement strand
TCGGCTCGTCCAGAACGATAGCACCCTCGGAGTCAGAAATTGATGGCTCGAGGGTGATAATCGCGAAAACTCGTCGAGCAGCAGCCTCGCCTTTCTGAAGTTGATTCAACAGCATCCCGAGGATGAACATCGGCATGGTCATCCTCGTAGAGACCAACAAGAATGTGACAAATTGCCCAACACTGATTTCACCAGTCGACATAACCCAACCTCCAGCTGAAACGAGTAGGCCGAAGGAGATTCCAGCGACGACGTAGATGCCGGGGATGAAGCGATTTCGAAGGAATGCTGCCTGAATTGCTTGATCTCTGTAATCTCCACTCTGACTCTCGATTCTCGCCCCTTCGAAAGAGGTTGCATTGTAAGCCTGAACCACGGTGATTCCCGAGAGGACATTTTCGAGAATGGCGATGATACCACCAGTTCTCTCGCGCTGCCTTTTGTAACGACGCTGGACTCGAGTCGAGAACCAGACAACCATCGGGACGATGAGAACTAGTGGCGCGATTAGGATTACACTCAGTTTAGGTGACATCCAGAACATAATACCGAAAGCCACTGCGAATGTGGTGATGATACGGATGATGCTCGTGCTGGAATCCGATATGATATCTTCCAGTTGAGCGACGTCTGCAGATAGTACAGACATCAGATTTCCAGTCTGTCTCGTCTCGAAATATGAGGCCTCCATATCCATCAGCGACATCGTCGCATCCATTCTGATGTCGTGCTGAGCCTTGTAAGCGACAGACTGCCACAATTGATTGCTGAATCCTTGGAAAATTGCGAGCATCGTGAATGAGAAGAGTATCAGGAGTCCGAATCCAATTTCAATCGAGCCAATCGGGCCAAATGATGGGATGAGATCAGAGGTGACGATACTCTCTATTCTCGAGTCAGAGAATGTCGAATTGTTCGGATTGTAGTAATCAGCAGCCATTCCGATCGCGATGAAGGGTATCAGATCGAAGGCGCGCGCGAAGACATTGGCGATAATTCCACCTAAGGCGCGCTGCCAATAACGAGTGACATAGGGCAAAATTCGCCATATTTGCCGACCGACGATTTGCGACTCTTCTTCCAAGTCAGAAGAATCTCTGGCGATTCCGGAAGCCATGGCACGCGTCATCTGTCGAACCGTTTGGTCCACACTCTTTGAATCCTTCACAGTGGGCAAATCGAGAGTGATGATGGTTTGGCCCGATTGGCTCGATTATCGTGACTAATCAGAGCCGGAAATATGTGGTGCGCTCACCGGGATTTGAACCCGGGCTAAGAGGTTGGAAACCTCTTGTGCTAACCCCTACACCATGAACGCGCGAATCGCCCCACTGAAGTCTCACCTTTGACCGATTCGGTTCGTAAGTCGAGGCTTGCACACCTCCGGATTTCAAAAGGGGTTGTCGAGTCGCCAGTTCGTGCTTCTACGACAGCGACTCGGTGTTGCGATGCTCTTCATCTTCTTACCAATTAATGTGCCACTTTGGAAGATGATCTTTGAAATCGCTGGTCATCCACTGCCTTTCGGTGATTTGCAGTTATTCTTCAGTTTCCTAGTACTCATGGTCACGGGTGGTGTGTTCACCTTCACTCCGAAGCTACGCTCACCATTCTGGAAATGATATCAGAATTCCAAGCCGTACAACTGACTGGGCCATTTCGAATGGACCTTTGTGAGGATTTCCTCAACCTCTTCCCGATCGTGCTCCGCCAGAAGGGCTGCGCACAATTCATCAGTACGTTTTGGGATTGTTTTGGGGCCGAGAACCGCGCCGGGACGGCGCGGATCATCGAGATAATCGGTTTCCATCCCCCATGGGGACGAGGCCGATGCATGGCTTGCTACCAAGGCCTCGACACTACCTCGGCCAACACTGACAGTGCAAGCGAGGCCGTGTGTAAAATCTGCTGAAACATCGGCTGGCGCATAGTGTCTAATCGTATGACTAAGCGGTAGTCCTACACTATTGGCCATCGTTGCGATTTCGGCATAAGTCTGTGCACCGGCATCCTCTACATGAAGCTGAATTGGAGTGCCTGATCCTGCGGCTGCCGCCATAATTTCAGCGAGATTTTCATTGGCGGCCACCCAGGTCTCATCGCTCACAGTATAGTGTGGTCTTCCGACCTCACCCAAACATTGAGCATCTCCTGCTTCGATGTGTTTGAGGGCGAGGTGAACCGCTTCAAGATGCAACTCGCTCGCGCGTTCCATTCCTAGATCTGCAATCTGATGCTCCCAAGCGACCGGATGAGGTCCGAGCACGACTCCCACCGTGATCTCAAAGCGCTCGCGGACCTCAGCAGCCATCGACAGAGTTTCGTTGTAAGCCGCGCGATATCCATCCTTGTCAATAGGCAGTTTTCCACCGAATGATGGCTTGTGAACCAACATCATGCCGGTTCCGCCGACTCGAACGAATTCTTCGACAGCAGCCAGATAGCGATTCGAGCGATCGAGGTGGATGTGTTGGTCGACGACGGGACCTTGCCAGCGTCCGTCGACAACCGCGCTCATGCCAATGCGCCTTCCTCATCGAGCTGCGCCGCCCAGTGACGTACCGCCATCTCAGCGACGCGCTTGGAGGATTGGCCTGTGACGACGCCATGTCCATTGTTGAAGACCAGAATCTCACAATCATGACGCTTAGCGTCGATGCGGACGCATCCAATCCGGTCATCTTTCGTTGCGTCCGCGAAGCGAGCCGAAGCTAAATCTAGCAAAACGGCTCGACCAAAGGAGAAACTGATCAGCATATCACCGGTCTCAGAACGAAGCCCTTCCTCAGACATTCCGAGGCTGAGCAATAATTCTTGCATAACCAATCGAGCGACCTCGAGTCTCGAAATCCCGTGCACAAGAACGCTGCCGGACTCCTCGACCACGAAGGTCGCTCGGGGTTCCTTGTGACTAATCACAACCCACGGTCCAGACTTGATTCCTTTGGCAAGCCGAACCGCATCATCATGAATAATCGGATTGCCAGGAATAAAACGGAATGTCTGCGTTTCAACGTTGACGCGGATTCTGCCATCGTCTTCCATCACGAGTCCTCCTGTGCGCCCAGCGTGTTTACCGGTTCGGCGGCCGGCCATCCTTCGAAAGCCTCGACCAGCGAGTGCAATCTAGGTTGATGAACGGGGACCATCAGAGAAGGCCCTCGCGACTCCGAGTCATCAACCCTGCCCTCGCGAAGGTTTGCCAGTGACCCCCGCATCCTTGCTACCAAGCGTGAGGAACGCTCCTTCCGAAGTTCTTCGCTCAGACCCTTATTCTCCTCAGTCCACCAGGCTGCGCTTGAGGCAGCCGCCGCGCCCAGCTCGGAATCGACTCCTTTTGCTACGGAGACGCGTCTGACGGCGGCGGCTCGCAATTTCTTCCATCGCCGCCCAACTGTGATGCTAGATAGAAGCGAAGACATCGAGACTTGTTCATCGGCCGCGCGAGTCATCCATTCAATCCAGCCCTCGTCATCCATTGATGGCTCGAGGGCGTAGATTGGCATGCCACCACGCGCGTTTTCGGCGTGGTGAAGTAGCCGCATCGGTTCAGGATCAGGAATACTTGGTCCATCGACTTCGTAGATTGTCAAATCGTCGAGAAGGCGGCCGAGAATAGTACCCGATGCCATCGCGGCCGCTACGTGTACTCCGGGGCTGTCTTGGTCCTCTTTCTCTTCGGCTGGCCATCCACGAACTTCCTCGGCCGAAGCGATTAGAGCAAGCCCATCCCAATGCTCACGCGTTCGTAGTTCTGATGGCATCCGCACGCACGGAAGATGAGGGTAAAGGACGATTCTCCCCCCATCGGGATCCTCGATAATCACAGGCAACCAGCCCAATTCAGACCCGCTCACGCTTGCGCGAGAAGGCAGCAGCGCTTCACTGCAACGGTTCGACAACCACATTCTGAACGTATCCGCTCGCGGTTGGATTCAAGGAGGGTGAGCGCGCGGGACGAAACGAGAGAGATGGCTGAACCGCGCTCCTCCGAACCCGTCGTGCTGCTGAATGAGGTATTTCCTGGCGACACAAATGCGCTCGATACTCTGTTCGGCGGCCGTCTAATGTCGATTATGGACACGGCCGCCGGAATGGCAGCTAGCCAGTTCGCGCATCAAGAATTTGTCACGGTTTCCGTCGACGCGCTGAAATTCAAGCGACCGGCATACCAAGGCGACGTAATTCGCACCATAGCGCGCGTCGTTTGGACGAGCCGACGCACTGTCGGTGTCCTCGTCCGATCATGCAGAATGACCCGCTCAGACTGGGACCCCGAGGAAATCTGCTCAGGATATTTCTTCATGGTCGCAATCGACGGCTCGATGAACCCTGTTGAAGTGCCACAATTCACACCCTCAAGCGAAGAAGAGCAGACTCAATGGGACGCAGCGCAGCGTGCTAGAGACGCAATGCGCTGAGACCGCTCGTCCGAAATTTGACCTCAGCGGTCACACCAGAAATCGGTAGGTAAACGGGTACCTGTACTCCCGTCCAGCCTGTAAAGCGGAGTTAGCATTGATAGCCCAAACCATGTACAATATCCAATGGGCAATAAAGGTGACAAATCCTATACAAAGCATCATCAAAAAGCTATGAATAATTAAAGCGATGAGGAAAGTCAACGAAGCATTGAGAGATTCTACAAGATGCGATTCCAACAAAGGGTCCTCTTCCTTCAGATTAGGGGATCTGATTGCGTAGATTATCAGTGGTGCAAGAAATCCCGCGATTGGTCCCAGAATATGTGATAGGGTACCTGCAGCTCTGTCGGGTGTTTTCCCGCCTAAGTGTACGACGGGAGGTCTCTCATCCATGCTTATTGGAATCCGTCCCCTTCTTTGAACCAATTGCTTGAGTCAGCGAATCGATGCGTCGCATTCATGGGTGGTTCGCTGCCCGCGCGGTCCATGCCAGTGCTGAACATCGCCTACGTAGGGAGTGAGGAACTCGCGCGGTCACTGGCCAAATCGAACGATGTGCGTGATATCGAGTCCTATGTTTTCAAGGAACAGCGAGATGGTGAGACCTGCGTACTCTCTCTACTCCGTCCCCTCCGACACCCTGAGCGTCTACGACCGTTACTCTCTGTTCTGAATGTGGCTGAGGTCGGCGTCGTCGAAGTCGGTGCAGTCGATGCCGCGCTCGGAGAAGTGTTGGTTTCTTTCGGTGCGGCTGGAATTACGCGTGGTATCGCGATCGTAAACGCGGTTGATGGAGGATGGGTTGATGCAGACCAGGTGAAGATGATTCTGACACAAGCTGGTTTGGGGTCTTGGGCTGTTCATGAGTCAATGCCAGATGCCCATGACTTGAGAGAGGAATTGTATTCTCACATGGATGCTGCAGGATCGGGAGGCGAGGGTCAGAGCCTCGTGCTCCCTGTTGACCAGCATTTCAATGTCAAGGGGGTCGGATTGGTAGCGATTGGATACGTCCAGTCCGGTGCAGTGAACAAGCACGATGACGCCCTGATTCTTCCTGCGAATGAGACCGGAGTCGTGCGTTCACTGCAAGTGATGGACGATGATGTCGACACCGCTGTGGCCGGCGACCGCGTCGGTGTCGCTCTACGCAATCTGCGAGAGGAGGCGCTGCACCGTGGATGCATGATTGTTGCACCCGGAAGTGAAGCACTTGTACGGCATGAGAAGTCAATCATTGAAGTCAAGGCGGCGCCATTCCAGAAGAGAAGTATCGCGGTCGATGATGTGATTCACGCAGCCGTCGATCTACAATTCGTGGTCGGCCGAGTAACAGCGGTCGAAGGCGATTCAATCAATGTCGATTGGGAGAATTCATTGTGGATTCGAGCCGAGGGCTCACCCTCGATTCTGATCACTCAATTGGATGCAATACCGATGCGAATCATGGGCAGCGTTTCCAGCATCCAACAAGCCTGAGGCATAATCGATGCCAAGCCCCCTACGGGGGCATTGGCGTTCGCGCCCCTCGCGCGCAAGCCGCACGCGAACCCGCTCAGCACCCCGAGCAGTTATAGCGAGGAAGATGCGCTCGGCCAAGTGGGATGCACTCAGCCGGGCGTAATGCCCGACTGGATGAAGGAGAGTCGGAGCTATTCGACAATCTTAGTCTGGTCGGGGTAAGTGGGACATACTGCGGTATACTCAGCGAGCGCCAGCTGACCTTGGAGGATTACTACGGATACGGTATCCGAATCAA
>DAFD01000106.1:0-3021 GCA_002497895.1 Euryarchaeota archaeon UBA175 | reverse complement strand
CTGTCGGAGTTTGGGTCGGCGCTGCCGTACTGACTCCACCTGTTGGTTGGGGCATCGCTGCTACAGGATTACTCTCAGTAATCGGGTATCTGACTCTGAAGACACCGGTCCTTGCTATCGAGACCAATGCCGGCGACAAGCACCTCGTCACCGGGACACAATCGGAATTGCTACGATTGTGCATGATGGTAGACCGAGTGATGCACGGAAGCACGATCGAAGAGGCGAAGGCTGGACTCAGAGAGTTGGAGGAAGAGCGGGCGCGACGGTTTGCTACTTTCGAGCCAAAGGCTCTGCTCGGCGCTCCCGGTTCCATAGCGACTCCCGGGCTCGACCTCTTCGAGGCTGAGCCCGTTGCTACAGATTTCACCAGGTTGTCGAGTGCATCCCCAAGCCTCACAGCCAGTCCAGCCGCTGCGGCAATTGCCTCAAATGCGGCTAGAATGGGAGCACACACCCCCAATTCAATGGTGCAGGAAGCTCCAGAGGGAGGCATCTTCGCCTCTCTCGAGGCCCACGAACCTCCAAATTACAACATTCCACCACCGGTTCGTGCGCCAGCAAAGCCCGCCGACAATAGATCGGCCTACGAGAGAGCCTGGGGTCGGCCCGAATCTCCGGAATGGTATCACGAGAAAGATGAAGCAAATTCCGGAGAGAATAGGATGGACGAAGCATTCTCTGATGCGATGGGATCCTTCGATCTCTTTGAGGAGGGAGGAATCTTCGATACACCCCCCTCAAGCAGTAGCCCTCAATCCCCTTCGTATTCCCAACCAGAATCAGGTTTCGACTTCTCACTCTTCGATGATGATCCAATAGGTGACTCAAGCCGTGCGGCTGGTTCCACATCGATGGCGAACTCGCCGACGACAAACTACTCTCCGCCGACTTCACACGCACCCGCAAGGACTGCTCCATCCCGGCCGCCATCGAGTTCCGAGATGATTCGTTCTGCCCGAAGCAGACACGCTACGGCAGCGACAAACACCGCCAACTCAGGTTGGGGATTACCCACTCCTAACGAGGTGGCGGTCAGAGAAGAGTGTAAACCCGGTCTCGTCAAAACTGCCAAGGCACAATCAGCTTGGCAGGGAGACATTCCGAAAACACGAGCACTCTCTGCACCCGCTGTCGATCCCGATCGTTTTGAGGATGAATTCCCCGCTGTATCAAAACTCGCAAACAGCATGAGTAATGGGCGAGTTCGAAGCGCCATAGGACGCCCGAAGAAGCAGAATTGGCTCGCTTCCTTACTCTCTCCATCTCCTCCACGTCGAGACTATGCTGAGGTTTACGGAGACGAGGATGGGAGTGAGCATCAGGGCGATGCGCGCTTCCGCTCAAGTCAGCTTCTTCGCCTTCGCTCGGACCAAGATCATCAGGCTGATGTGGCTGTCCGAGCGCGTCAGATGACTAGTGCTCCACCTCCATCCTCGGCAAGAGATGCTCTAGACGGTGTTATCACTCGCGTCTCAAAAGGTGAGGAGAGAGAGCCTGCAATTCTTCCCGAGTCGGGTGAATTGCGATTTGCACAGTTGCGACCGACCAGTCAGAAGGGTGACGGACGCCTCCCTGGAATTCGTCAGCTCGAATGAGAGTGTATCAGGAGATACCAACGATTCGCCGGTATTTGTCTACGCGTGCGTGGTAGATTCCCCGGTCAATCGAACCGAGCGCTGTTACTCCTATGCCACCGAGTGTGAAGGAGGAGGTCACGGTGGCATGAACGAGAGCATTCCGGATAGCATCGAGATCATTCAAAACACCTTGACGACCGATCAAATAAGACAGCAATGAACCAGCGAAGGAATCTCCGCAGCCAGTTGGATCGACAATCTTGTCAGTCGGATAGGCAGGAAGAGCGAGAGCCCCTCCTGGAAGCATCGCCAATACTCCACCACTACCTCGCTTGACGATGAGGCATCGAGGTCCAGGGCCGGCTCCAGAACCACCGTGTAGAGCCTCTCCCGACATAATCGACTTCATCGCGCGAGGCAGAATTTCATCATCGGCGATAGCGCAGGCTTCCTGCTCATTTATGACGGCGATATCCACCTTGCGCATCGCCTCACTAAGAGTTTCAAACTCACTCTCAATCCACAACATGAATGTGTCCAGAACGGTCAACTGTGCCCCTGGACACTGGTCGAGCACGGCAACCTGAGTGGCAGGGTGTGTGCTCGCACAAAAGAGAATTTCAGGATTATTCCATACATCGGGCAATTCGGGCTTGAAATCGGCTAGAACATTGACCTCGGTGGCGAGAGTCTCAACTGATTCCATCGCTCCCTCATACTTTCCCGACCAACGAAATGTTTCACCCTCAGCCCGAACAACTCCAGCAAGATTCAATCCAGCCTTCTCCAAAACCATCTGGTCATACACAGAAAAATCATCACCGACGATGCCGACTAAACCAACCTTCGTTGGTTCCTCATCCATCGTTCGCAGATGAAACGAGGCGGCGAGCCCAGAGTAAACTGCAGCGCCACCGAGCAAATCAGATCCACTCGCCGCAGGAGTCTGAATGTCGTCATAACCAATTGAACCGACAATCACCATATCCATGCTCTCACCTCACTTCAACAGGTCCGGGTGCTCCTCGAGATACCTGATGGTAACATTTCTGTTTCGGAAATCTTCCTCGGTTAGAATAGCCCGGTGGAGAGGTATGAGGGTTTCAACTCCTAGAATCATGGTCTCCCCCAGAGCTGCGTCAAGACGTCGAACTGCCTCTTCGCGATCACGCCCCCAGACAATGAGTTTGGCGAGCAATGAGTCGAATGATGGTGGCATATCGTAACCCGTGTGCGCGTGAGTATCGACACGAACCCCTGGCCCGGCCGGCCAATGGCACTCCCACAACCTACCTGGAGATGGTTCCAAAGTACGCGAATCTTCCGCGTTGAGACGAGCCTGGATGGCATGGCCCGAGATGGTGATATCTTGCTGGGCCACCGGCAGGGGCTCGCCTGCCGCTACCCTGATTCCCAGCGATACGAGGTCGAATCCAGTAAT
>DAFD01000060.1:6400-15845 GCA_002497895.1 Euryarchaeota archaeon UBA175 | reverse complement strand
CTACTTCGACCTCGACACAGTAGTCATCCAAGCGGTCGCAATTGGTTCTCTCGTAGGAATCCTCATCGGTCTAGTCACCGAGTACTACACTGGAATCGAGCCTGTTTTCGGAATCCAAGTCAAAGCAATCCCGTACATCGGTGAGGCTTCCAAGACCGGAAGCGCGACCAATGCTATCGCCGGCCTCGCCGTAGGTATGCAGTCTGTGTTCGTCCCAGTCCTTCTGATGGCAGCCGGAATCTACGGCGCTAACGAGGTCATGGGTGGCGGTGACGCCGGACTCTATGGTATCGCAATGGCAGCCATGGGAATGCTTGGAACTGTCGGTGTGACAATGACTGTCGACGCCTATGGACCGGTTGCTGACAACGCTGGCGGTATCGCTGAGATGTCAAGCCTCGGAAAGGAAGTTCGCGACATCACCGATGGCCTAGACTCGATTGGTAACACGACCGCAGCCATCGGCAAGGGATTCGCTATCGGCAGCGCTGCGCTGACCGCTCTGGCTCTCTTCGCTGCTTACAAGACGAGTGCAGGTTTGGAAGCTGCTGAACTCAGTTTAACTGAGCCACTAGTTGTCATTGGACTGCTTATCGGTGGTGCACTACCATTCGTTGTCGCAGCCATGACAATGAAGTCAGTTGGTCGCGCTGCAGAAGAAATGATTGAAGAGATTCGCCGTCAATTCCGCGATATCGAAGGACTCCTTGAAGGACGTCCTGGCGTAGAGCCCGACAGCGCAAAATGTGTCGACATCTCAACTAAGGCCGCCCTACGCGAGATGATCGCTCCAGGCGTCGTCGCAATCTCAAGCCCAGTCATCATCGGCTTGGTCCTCGGACCAGCCGCACTCGGTGGGACCCTCGCGGGTGCAACCGCTACAGGTGTGCTGATGGCTCTCTTCATGGCGAACGCCGGTGGAGCCTGGGACAACGCCAAGAAGGCAATCGAGCAGGGTGAGATTGAAGGTGCTGAAAAGGGCGACGCAGCCCACTCGGCCGCCGTTGTCGGAGACACCATTGGAGACCCATTCAAGGACACCAGTGGACCTTCGCTGAACATCCTCATCAAGCTGATGTCAATCGTCTCGGTTGTCATCGCTGGAATGCTTTGAGTTCCTTGACGCTACAGCGTCAGGCTCATCATGGGCAGGGTGGAGCGGAGGTCATGCGAACTGCAGCGCTGGGTCTTACCCTGCTACTTCTGGCTAGTGGCCTAGCGGGATGTGCCGGCTTGACCGGGGGCGGCGACAGCAGGAGTTCTGACGACCCCTTCACAGCACCCGTCTGGGAGGTAGGTGACTGGTGGCTCTACACTTTCTCCACACCAGATTATTCGGATGATACGGCTCGCTTGGTCGTAGCCTCAGACTCTGAGGAAGGAGGCACGGCCTACATGCTGGCGATCTCTAGCGAAAACGAAGCTCGCCGTCATGCAGTTCTCAACCACAACCCGTTTCTCGGGCGTATCACTCATGAAAATCTCAGTGCCTTCGAAAATGGTGTCGCTCAGCCAGTCCTCACTTTCCCACTCTCAAATGGTCAGTCCTGGACCTTCACTCTGTTCAGTAATGACTGGACTGCTAATGTTCTCGATACAACACGAAATCTCGTCATAATCTCAGCCCAAGCTACTGATGGCTCCCGTCTCGACTACACATACGACGCCGAAGTTGGCTTCTTCTCCTCGTTCACCTGGACCGATGCCGACGGTGTAGAACAACTCAGAATGCAATTTGCATCTGGCGGTGAAGGCCACACTGGAGAGGTATTCTTCATCCGCGGTGGGGACCTTTACGCAAAAACTTGGGAGAATGCTGGTACCGATGCCGAATTCCGTGACACTTTCTTCGTCAGTAATCACCCGCAGGACGGTGAGTGGAACGAGATGATCTACTATCTCGACGCAGCTTGCGGAAGTGGTGGTTCGAGTATCACGCTGACGTTGCGCGATCACACTTCGGTCTCTGCTCTCGAGCGCTTTTGGGGACCTGGGGCGGAGGAATATGGGACTCTAGGGACCATACCTTACCCAAGCGAGGAGTACACTCTGACTCTGACCTTCACAGGCGACTCAGATCTACGCCTAATCATCGCCGGCGGAATCACCTATTCATGGTCTATCTGAGGTAGCCAAATGGCCAATGGCACACTTGTCATGCTCCATGGGATGACCGGGACCTCTGACAAAATGCAGCCGCTCGCTGAGCGACTTTGCCCGAGCGGCTGGGATGTATTATGCCCACAAGCCACCATCGAACATCCAACTCGTGGTGGCTTTGCTTGGTGGCTGCGGGCAGATGACCCGACACTGCCTCTAGATGATTATTCGATGGGGCAGGTCGACGAATCGATGCAGCAGGTAATCAGTCAGATGCCCGATGGACCGCTAATAGTAGGTGGGTTTTCTCAGGGTGGAGCGATTGCTTCCGCCCTACTCGAGACTGACTTGCAAGAGCGTATCCTCGGTCTCGTCCTTCTCGGAACCAAGACTGTTAGACCAGATTCACTGACTGCTTGTCTGCCATTTCTTCATCCGCGCGAAGTAGTCTGGATGCATGGCTCGCGCGATCACTTGGTTCCTATGCATCTAGCAGTTGAACAAGTTGAGATCTTTGAGGCGGCCGATTGGCCAGTCACTCGCCTCGAACATGAGAAGGGACATATGGTCAATCTCAATCAATTCGATGAACTCAAAGCAGCCATCCAAAGGATGACTGATTCGGCCTGAGTGAGTCAGGACAAAGCTCGCTCAGTCGAGATATTTGATCAGATGATCTGAGCCACCTACGAAGAGAGGTGTATCCCCTCTCATATCGAGGCATACTGGCACCGTTCGATGCCCGGTTTCTCTCACTACCTCAAAGCGAAGATCGCCCTCATGGTCGAAATTGACTACGGTGTAAGAGAGGTCCTTTGAGTCCAAAACTCGCTTTGCCACTGTGCAATAACGGCAGACTGTCTGAGTGAACAGAAGGAAGTCTGTCTCGCAGGATTCAAGCCAGTGCTGCATGCTCGTCAAGGTCTACTCCCTCCATCAATTTGCCTTCTTTGGAAAACCAGTCTTCATCATGCAGCTGTGACAGGGTCACCGCCTCCATCCTCATCCCACCAAGCGGACTCTCCTAAATCGGCATCCATGATTTCATTATCCTCGGATTTGTTCTCTAGAACCTTATTGCACTCATCAGGATCGATGAAGAAGAGGAAAACCACTGTAATCATAGTTAGAGCAGCCCCCACATAGATGGCAGTTGAGTAGTTATTATTGAAAAGATCCAGCATTGTTCCTGTGAATGTGTAGGCCATTACAGCAGATAGGTTGAACATTGACATATAGGCTGTAAATTGTGTACCTCCAACCTTACTCCAAGTCATCTTCATCGCCACGGCAATTACACAAATCCAAGCAACTCCGTTAATCAGACCTCGGATTATCAAGTAAGTTGTCATGATTGCAGTATTGGTCCAGTATGGCTGTAGAACTGCCAACAGAGCGTTTGCAGCGGCGAGACAGGTGAATCCAATCATAGCCACCTTCCTGACTCCGTACCTATCTCCTAGCATACCACCGGAGATTTGGCCAAGCATCGTGGCAAAGATAACTACGCCACCGACAATAAGGTTGTACTTCTCCTGCTCCCATCCTGCCCTGTTGATGAAGATGTCAAGCACGATTGGATCGACGAAGAGGTACAGCTCAGAGAGAAGGCATAGGAAGATCAGCAAGAATGACGATCTTAGTGAGAATGCCTTGGTCAAGTTGAAACTAGTCTGAGCCAGAGTTCTCCTAGAGGATTGGGGCAACAAAGAAAATGGATTGGGCACTGACAATGACCGGTCTGCTGTTTTCCATAGTTTGGTCGTAACAAAATACACAATTACAGCTAGTACTAAGCCCCAGAATGCGACTGTCTTAGCCAAACCGTAAATTGGAACTGTCAAGTCCACTGAGACAATTGCGAACAATAGGCCGGATATGAAGATAAATATCGATATCATAGTGATAAATGCTGGAAGGGAAATTTTCTCGTTGAATGTGGACTTACCCACGGCCACAGCAGCCCACCACTTCGATTCCTCCGAGTCCTCCCAGTATAGATTCTCATCTACGAAATCTGAAGCAACAGACTGATCTATTGAGGAAGTGGTTTCATCCTCCTCCGACCTACTGGACCAGGGGAATAGCCGAGTTCCTGGCTTCTCATAGAGGAACAGTGGTAGGATCATTATCAGAAGAAGCAGTGGCAATTGGATGGATAGCATGCCCCTTATTCCTATCTTGGTAGCGAATCCTCCTAGAACGGCTCCACCAATGATCATCCCTGCTCGCTTGGATGCAAACATGTACCCATTGGCCTTGGAGACCTCATCATCGAGAAGTACGTCCACGGCCAGTGCATCGGTACTTACGTCCTGAAGTGAGGCGAATATATTGTGAATGAATAGTAATTTGATTACCAGACCTAGTTCGTTCTTCAAGTCTGGAATTAGGAGCAGAGTCCCTATGGAAATAGCCATACCGAACTGCGCGAAAATAATCCAAAGCCTCCGAGAGCCAAATTGTGGCATATTCACCGTATCAATTACTGGCCCCCAAATCCACTTGAATGTCCAAGGCAGTGCAATTGTGGCGAATAGTGTAGCAATCTCTTGAGGAGTAAGTCCGTTGTCAGCCAGATATGCAGCGAAGGCGACTGAGGCGAATCCCCAAGGCAAACCCTGAGCGAAGTAAAGGACGCAAAGAGATACCATCCTTCTGATTCTATTCTCAGTCAGACTCTGACTTTCGAACCACTCTTCTGTAAGTTGTTCTCTGTTGTAGAGTACGAACCCGACTAGGACTGCTAGCATCAGTCCGACTCCGATAATCAGTACGTTTGTGCTACTAGCCCCACTAGAGGCGACTGCAGACGCAGGTTGGTCTAGCAGTATCACTCGACGGGCATCGACCGGGGAGACGTGGCCATCATCGACGATAAGCCTAGCATAAATCGTCGAGTTTCCGGACTCCGAATGCGGATCCAGTTTGATGCTCCATTTTGACCAGTCATCCAGTGGAGAGTCATCATCCGCAATCTTCCATTCTCCGCCACCTACTCGTACCTCAATCCTAGTCTGACTACCTGGGCTAGATGATCCTACATCTGCTCCGGATGATGAGCCACGTATGTAGCTCTCATTGCCGATTTCTTGCATCGTGACGATCTCCATGCTCACATTGAGCGATGTGTCGATGCTTCCTGCTGCCTCCACGAAAGCCATCGGATCGGCCTGACCGTAGCCGAATTCGTTGTCAGGGCGAGTCTCGAGAAGGCTGCAATCGTTGAATCCAGGATCGCCTAGACTAATCTCACGCTCGATGGCGTGGGCAGCAAGGATATCCTTGAATTCGGAATGAGTGAGGTCTGGATTAGCCTCCTTCATCAGAGCCGCGATTCCGGCCATGAGGGGCGTTGCCATGCTGGTTCCAGACTTGCTGGTGTAACCATCATTTGTCGCGGCGTCTGGCGCCATGATGTTTGAGCCGATGGTCGAAATGTCGGGCTTGACTCGGCCATCTGAGGTGTAACCTCGGCTAGAGTAGATAGCCAATCCGAGATTCTTGTCGAGGGATGCAACCGTGACTGGAAGATTGGCATCTCCTGGGCTGTCGATGGTATTGCAACCGGCAGCAGTGATTCCACCGAGTTCGTTGCCAGCAGACAGCGTGGTGATGATATCGGACTCTGCGACAGCATCCATCTGTCGGCTCCAAGTGCTTGAGCCATCGTTGTCAAAGTGAACCTCAAATTGCTGCTCACCCAAAGAGGAGGTGAGGATGTCAATACCGTGACGATCCTTGTTGTCGATGGCCCACTGAGCGCCCTCGATGATGTCCTCAATATCCCCCTCACAACAGGCGAGGATGTTGATTACCCAGGCTCCGGGTGCTGTTCCGATGTATCGGGAGCCGTCGGGGGAAGCTTGTCCGCCGCCGGTTCCAGCAGCGATGCCAGCCACGTGAGAACCATGAGTTCCCGAATCGAATGACTCGCTGGCTGGCTGTTCTGAATCGGTATATACCGCATCGTAGAATGCCTTGACCTTCGGATCACAATCAGCTGGAATCGGGTCAGGATTCGGGTCTAGAGGGTTTGGAGGTTCGTCGATACAAGTGAATGGGTCGTCGTCCATATCGTTGAGACCTTCGTGGTCTCCTCTGACTCCTGTATCGAGCACAGCAATCGTGACTCCTGTTCCATCAAAGCCGTATTCAGCCCAAACATCGTTGACTCCCATATTCGGATTGGCTTCGTTCATGTGAGGTTCTGCCAATCCGAGATCTTCGAGCATAACCAATCCACTGAGCTCGAATAACGGGCTCCCCTCACCAATCAATTCGAGAGGTATCGATGCACCCAACGTATCGAGATAAGTCGCCCTGAAAGTCACTATGACGCCCATCGACTCAAGAGCCGAAACGTCCGCATCGCTCGGGTGGTGATCAAAACCAATGAAGACCCGAGCGTGTCCAGCAGGAGCTCGTCTCCACCAATCCTCTTGGAAATCGACTGGTTGTTCAAGCAACCACTCCAGTCGGTCATCAATCGAATCATGATCCTTGTCACGGCTCCAATCAAGCCACCACTCATGATGAAGTGGAAGTTCGACGCTTTCCGTCCAAACGCCATCAGCGTCGTAGCCGCCTCGGCCTTCATTGACTACCAAAGTAGAGGCTGCCATAGGCAGAATCAGTACCAGAATCAATGCACTTGCAACGAGGGTACGGCGTCCTACCATGGGTAGGACGAATCTAATGCCATGTTTGAGGGTTCGCCCGGAATAATTCGCTCTCAGCAAATCGCGACTCCTTCTTCCTCGAAATCCCAGTCGATTATTTCCCAACCTAATCTCTCGATGTCTGAACGGACTGATGATACATGCATCGGATTGCACAACAAAGCAGCGCATCCACCCGCTCCTGCTCCCAAGGCTTTCCAAGCCATTACCGTACCACTGCTAAGCAATGGATCGATGACTGAGCGGAATGGATCGTGTATCGAGGGATCGATCAAATCGACCCCTCGGCAGACCTCGTTGAGAGCCTCGACGACCAGTTGTCGCTGGTCTCTCTGGAGAGCATCTACCATGGTCCGGGAAGAGAGTCTGATGGCCTTCAGACCCTCGATGACCTGAGCGTCGCCCTCATCGTAACGTGACCAGACGCGATTCTGGATATCCCCTGATTTGTGAGAGATTCCCGAGTGGGCGATTAGGAGATGTTTTTTCAGCCATTTTCGGGCTGATGGCGCTGGCTCGAATGGCAATCTTTCGACCGAGTCAGCGATGAATAAAAATCGGTTGAAACCGCCGTGTGTTGCGGCCCATTGATCCTGGCGACCGCAGCGGTTTCCCGCCGCATTTTCAGCTTGGTAGGCGGCTTCTGCTAATTCATCTGGTGACATCGCTTCGATACCTTGCAGTGCGGCGATTTTAGCGACGTTCAGGGCTCCGCTTGTCCCGAGTCCTGAGCCCGCAGGGACATCGAAGCTGAACGAAACTTGACCAGCACCATCTGAGTGGGCTGTGACGTACTTGTTGATGGTGAAATTGACGACCTCCCCCCCGAAGTCATTGGTGAATGGTACAAGGTCGGTCCAGCCTCCTGTGAGATCCACTCGGAGCGGAGCCCGGACAGTTACCATAACCGTGCCCTATGGTCAACTCATTACAACCCTGCGACGAACTACAAAACAATCTGGCATTGAATATCGATGATAGATGGTCTCGACAATGGAGGTGTGACGGCAGCACCTAGGTCAGAAGTCGGGACCGTAAATCAAGGGTATCAATGACCTCTCCCAAGAGCGTGTCATCCAGTGTGGACGAGGTCATTGCAGCATTCGCTGCCGGCCAGCCAGTGATGGTCTTCGATTCGGATTTTCGCGAGAAGGAGACCGATCTTCTTTGGCCGGCCACCGCCGCAACTCCAGAGGTAATGCGCACCCTGCGCAAGGACTGCGGCGGACTTCTCTTTCTCGCAGTCGGCGATGAAATCGGCAAAATGTTCGGATTACCCTGGCTTCAGGACATTCACACACACCCAGCCCTCGTCGAACAGAATCCTGTGCTCGGCCATCTCATCACCAATGATCTGCAATATGATGCTCGGTCAGCATTCACTCTCTCAATCAACCACCGTGATACCTACACTGGAATCACCGACCGAGACCGAGCCCTGACAACTCGACGATTTGGAGAGTTAGCCGGAGAACTTCTCGGTCAAGACAGCGCGGGCGAAGAAGCATACGCTCTGCTCGGCGCTGAGTTCCGTACACCTGGGCACATCCCGGTTTGCCGAGAGTCCCCAGGAGGCTTGGCCACGCGACAGGGGCACACCGAACTCGCAGTGGCCATCGCGCGGCTCGCGGGCCAAGTGCCCGCGACCATCGGCGCGGAGATGCTGCAGCCAGACGGCGACGGTGCCCTGAGCGTCGCAGCAGCACGTGAGTATGCGTCAGAGCGTGGCATTCCTATGATTACCGGAGCGGACCTTTTGGGTGCGTTGGGAATCGAGTAACATCGGAGCGATGAGTCGAGGCAACCGAAGCATTGACGGGATTCAACGGGTGGGAGAGATTGATGATCAGAGTCATGGCAGTCGGGGTTTTCGACCTGCTGCACGCCGGCCACCTGCACTATGTTGAGCAAGCAAAGTCACTCGGGGACGAACTCGTGGTCGTAGTCGCACACGATGATACGGTTCGCAAGCAGAAACACGAACCAGTGACTAATCAGGACCTGCGTCAGCGAATGGTCCAGGGCTTGAAGCCAGTCGATGAGGCGATTATCGGGAATCCACCGACTGTTCCAATCTTCGACATCTTGGATGTCGTCAAACCCGATGTGATTGCACTAGGTTACGATCAGAAACACTCTCGTGATTCAATCAAGGCTGGTCTGGATTCGAATGGCTGGGGCCATGTGGATGTCGTGCGGGTCGAAGGTTTGGCTGACGATTTGGATGGTACTCGCAAAATCATTGCTCGGATCATCGACCTTTGGTCGGGCGAGACTGGCGGACCTTACGAGGAGGATTGAGTATGTTCACCGGCATCGTGGCTGGGATTAGTCAGATTACTGCCATCGAGGACGGCGAAGAGATTCGCAGTTTTGTTGTGGACCTCGCTGGATTCGATGAGGGGCTCGAGGTCGGAGCAAGTGTCGCGCTTGATGGCGTTTGCATGACTGTGGTCTCAATTGAGGGTACGGTGGTTCGCTTCGATGCGATACC
Source organism: Euryarchaeota archaeon UBA175 (assembly GCA_002497895.1). GTDB lineage: Archaea > Thermoplasmatota > Poseidoniia > Poseidoniales > Thalassarchaeaceae > MGIIb-O1. The sequence goes on along the minus strand of DAFD01000060.1, from coordinate 6,569 downwards.
TGAGACTCTTGATCGAACGACCCTGGGTGGCTTGGTTGCGGAGGATTGGGTGAATGTTGAGCGCTCACTTCGCATGGGTGATGAGCTCGGTGGTCACATCCTTTCTGGACACATTTTGATGACTGCGCGGATTCTGCAACGAACTGAGCGTGGTGAGGGTGTCGACTTG
>DAFD01000060.1:0-6036 GCA_002497895.1 Euryarchaeota archaeon UBA175 | reverse complement strand
TACATTCTGGAGAAGGGCTATGTCGCTGTCGATGGAATGTCATTGACAGTTGGTGAGGTTAGTGAGTCTAGCTTCGCCTTACACATTATTCCCGAAACGCTGAGGGTCACGACGATAGGTGAGAAGCAAGTCGGCCATTCTGTGAATATCGAGATTGATTCTCGCACTCAGGCTGTTGTCGACACGATTCGACGTATGGGGGTGGAGTCGTGAGGATCGCTGCGGTGTGTGGTTCCTTTCACAAGGCAGAGGTTGAGCAGATGCTTGAGCACGCACGCGACGAAGCCGTCTCGAAGAATGCAGAGGTGACTGAGGCTGTCTGGGTTCCTGGCTCGATGGAAGCGCCATTGGCCTTGGAGAGATTGCTGATGCGAGAGGATGTCGATGGGGCGATTGCACTTGGTATAATCGAGCGTGGTCAGACTCAACACGGTCTGGTCATGGGTCAATCGGTTACCCGTGCTATCATCGAATTGCAAATCAAACACAACAAGCCGATTGGACTTGGAATTATTGGGCCTGGGGCTGAGCCAGAACACATTGAACCCCGCCTTGAACCGCATGCCCGCGCCGCTGTCGGCGCGGTAATCGCAATGCAGAATTGAGTGTAGAATCTCAGACTCTTCTCGCCTTCAAGCGACAGCATACATGATTGAAATCATGCTGCAAGGGTTCCAAAGTCAGTATCAAAGCACAAATCACGAGAGTCAATGTTCAAAGAACGCCGAACATTGGGTGAGGTTATGTCCGACGAAGTCCGCAATGCCATCATCATCGGTTCGGGACCGGCGGGATATACTGCAGGACTGTATTCGGCCCGAGCGATGCTTGAACCTCTGATGTTTGCAGGCTACGCCTCTGGCGGTCAATTGATGCTAACTTCCGACGTCGAAAACTTCCCTGGCTACCCGCAAGGGATTGGAGGTCCAGATATGATGATTCAGTTGCGCGAGCAGGCTGAGAGATTCGGACTCGAGGTGCATGACAAGAATGTCGAGCGCGTCGATGTTAGCGAGCGCCCGTTCAAGGTCTGGGTCGAAGGAGAGGAATTCCGTGCTCAGACCTTGATTATCTGTACTGGTGCTGAAGCAATTTGGCTAGGTGTCGAAGGAGAGGATGCTCAGAAGGGTCGTGGAATTAGCACCTGTGCTACTTGTGATGGAGCATTTTTCCGAGATGAGGAGATTATCGTTGTCGGCGGTGGCGATTCAGCGATGGAAGAAGCAACATTCCTCACGCGGTTTGCAAGCAAGGTTACCATCGTCCACCGGCGTGATGTTTTCCGCGCATCGAAAGTAATGTACGACCGTGCAGCTGTACATCCCAAAATCGAGATCAAGACCTTTCGCTCAGTAAAACAGTGGTTATCTGATGAAAATGGCCTAACTGGTGCACTGCTCGAAGACCCACGAGATGGTTCAACTGAGGAAATCGCTTGTAACGGAGCGTTCATCGCTATCGGTCATACTCCGATTACCTCGTTCCTTGAAGGTCAAGTTGAGATCGATGAATCAGGTTACATCTTGCATCATGAACACACGATGACCAGCGTCCCGGGTGTATTCGCAGCCGGTGATGTCGTCGATACTCGATACCGACAGGCGGTTACTGCAGCAGGAATGGGCTGTCAGGCAGCTATCGACGCAGAACGATGGCTGGAAGATCAGCACTGATTTAGGGCGATAATTGGCTTCGATAGGCAACTTGCCAAGCCGAAGCCACCATGAATGAGTCGTCTTTCCTCATGTGCGTGCCAGATGAACTGACTGCGGCCGAACGCGCCCGATACGCACGTCATCTGATGCTCCCAGAGATGGGGGAAGAGGGTCAGAAGCGCCTACTCGATGCCTCTGTGATGGTCATCGGAGCTGGAGGTTTGGGATCTCCGGCGCTTCTGTATCTAGCTGCTGCAGGTATCGGACGCATCGGCATCATCGATGACGATCGCGTCGATATCACAAATTTGCAGCGGCAGGTAATCCACGCCACCGCCTCCGTAGGATCACTCAAGGTCGAATCAGCGGCTATCAGAATCAATCAGTTGAATCCGGAAGTCGAGGTAGTAAAGCACGAAGTTAGACTCAATGTCGAAAATGCGCTCGAATTACTTGCGGGATACGATGTCATCATTGATGGAACCGACAACTTCCCCACTCGTTACACAGTGAGCGACGCATGTGAAATCCTAGGGACTCCGTGGGTCTTCGGAAGCATCCACCGATTTGAGGGGCAAGTCAGCGTCTTCAATCACGAAGGTGGGCCCAATTATCGTGATTTATTCCCTAGCGCTCCACCTCCTGAACTTGCTCCGAATTGCGCGGAGGCGGGAGTTCTCGGAGTTCTACCTGGAATCGTTGGTAGCATTCAGGCTGCCGAGGCGATCAAACTGATTCTTGCTGTTGGTGAGCCTCTCTCGGGCCAATTGCTCGCGATTGATGCTAAGACAATGAGGATGCGAGCGCTAACATTTGAGCGAGATGCGAACCGCGAGGCAGTTAGAGAAATGTCAGAAGAGCTGGTAATGGCAGCGTGTGCAAGTCAGCAAGGTGAGCCAGAACCAGCACCAGGTGAAGTTCTGGAGATTACGCCCGCCGACTTTGTCCAGAGGAAAACTTCCGGTTGGAATCCATTCCTACTCGATGTTAGGCGGGCAACTGAGGAATCGATTGTATCCTTGCCAGAAACCGACCTACGAATCACACACATTTCTGTCCCATCACGCTCAGAGGAGATTCCACAAGATCGTGATATCGTTGTCTATTGCCGAGTTGGTGGCCGATCGAACGCTGTTGCGCACTGGCTGGGGCAGGCAGGCTGGAACCGTGCACGAATCTGGAACATGGTTGGTGGGGTTCATCTCTGGGCTGATCAAGTAGATTCGGCGGTTCCCAAGTATTGAAGGTTATTTCAATAGTGGTGAAATAACACTTAATGGCCTCTTTAATTGTGGTTATTCTGCGAATTTGAAGGCAATATACTCGTTTAGCCATAGTTTCTTGCGTATTAGTGGTGAATAATACAAGCAGACACCTTTTGAATTGTGGTGAAAATAGAGCGAATACGCTGTAATTATGGTGTTGCAACATTAGCAGGCGCTCCGATAGTGGTGCGAATGGGAGCCGTGCAGCGATTCTTTGTTGTACTAGTGCCATACTGGAGACATCCATGACCGGTCGCCGCGGAATCTGGCGCTGCCCCTCTTGTAGCAAGCATCAGACCTGGAAATCCCGTGACCAATCGACAACGCGACTCGACCGAAAGTGCATCTCTTGCGAACAACGAATCAGAGTAACACTCGATCGTTCAAACAGCGGTCGCGGACGTAAACAGCAAGCTCAAGTCTGGGAGCGACCGACTGAGACCTCGCTAGAAGAGTTGCAACAAGAAGTATCCCTACGAGACTCAGGTGAAACGATTGCAGACTCCCGAACGGAGAGAGCAGGGCCCTCCAACCAGCAAGACCTACCGCCACTCTGGGGCGCAGGATGGAGTCCAAGACAAGCGCTAGAGTTCGCTGCCCCACTACCAAACGATACAGCTCGCTCTGAAATGATGCGATTCCTCATCGAAAGATACGATGGTCATGTCGAGTCGGCGTTCGAATGCTGGAACTCCCTCAACCCCCCAGAGCGCTTCAACGGGCCGTCCTTCCATGAGTTTAGCCAATCATTCTGCGATGCTTACTCGCAAGTGCTGAGCGAGCGAGTCTACGAGCCAGGTCTTGCCGGGCTCGCTCAGGAAGAAATCATTCCCCGTCGGAGCGGTTCATTCTACCTCGACAGGCGCGCAGTGCGCATGATGCGTGATGTCGCGTTATGCTTGCGACGAATGGCCCACATCGCTGCAGTGACTGTCGAACAACGTTTCGAATGGCAGCGATGGATGCACCGTACCCGCGCCCTCGACGAGCACCTCAAGGAGCTCTTCATGAATGGAGTTCCGACTCCTGACGGAGGGACATTCGGAGGCAAGGGATTCCGCTCGACTTGGCAGGAAGGTGTCGTAGCTTGTGCAACATCAATGACTCGCGCAATGGACATCCCTGCTGAATCAATCGACGAGGCCGACGTCATCGCCCCGATGATTCGCGACGTCGGACTTGCCCTATCGATGGGCCAAACTCCTCTCGAAATTTTCAATGCCCAAGTGGGCAAGTCCACATCCTACATGGACGGAGGCATTGAAGGAGCAGGAGGGAGAGACCTCCATGTTGGAAATTGGAGCAAGAGAGTCTTACCACCAACCGCTCCACTTCCGATTGCCAGCGCCACAGCAACCGGCATTGCGCTGGCATCCAGCAGACTCTCAGTACCTCGCTTCCACCTCGCACCAGTAGGTGAAGGATGCAGTAGTAGCGGCGAGTTCTGGGAAGCGATTAACCTCGCCGGCGCCCGAGGCCTACCGATAGCATACATGATTCAAAACAATCAGATTGCTCTCGACACATTCACCGTCAGTCAATCTGGAGCCGAGACCTTCGGAGACAAGGGGCACTCAATGGGAATCCCTGCTTGGACTATCGATGGAGCCGACCCCGCGCAATTTCACGCATCAACTGCCGCAGCAAGAGAATACGCCCTCGACGGTTGCGGGGCCACGCTAATCCATGTCGAAACGATGCGTGGATGCGGACACGCCCATCATCACGACGACCTCTACCTTGGAGCAGTCAGCGGCAATCCACCCGGATACGTCGATCGCGAATTACTGACCTATTGGGCAGAGAAAGACCCTCTTCCAAACCATCGCGAGCACCTCATCCGCCTAGGTGTCAGTGAGCGGCGCCTCGCGCAAATGGAGGCAGAAGAGCAAGCGGTCGTCGACGCAGCACGCCAAGAAATGGAAGCGGCGGCTTGGCCTGAAGGTAATTCAGTCACAGCAGGAATCACCTCAATCCACGATGCGGCAACCCACTCAGAGCAATACGACCGCTTCGGAGTAAGTCTGCCCGGACCTGATTCAGAAGTCTCCGCAGGCGATGTCGAAATCGAATTCTCTGACGCTCCAAACTCCTGGACTTACAGTAAAGCAATCCAAAATGGAATGGTTGCATTGGCCGACAAGTACGGCGATTCCATGGTTTTCATGGGCGAAGACATGGAAATCGCCGGTGCCTTTGGGATGAATCTTCCACTCAAAGCCCGAGGTCATTCAGACAAACTTCTCGATATGCCCTTGTCCGAGGCCATCATCATCCATTCGGCCACTGGAGCGGCTCTAGGCGGTCTCCGACCAGTCGCAGAAATCCAATTTGGCGGATTCGCCGCACTAGCAATGAATCCGCTGATAAATAACGCAGCCCAACTCCGATGGCGTTGGGGCGCAGAAGTACCGCTTACAGTCAGAATCCCACTCGGAGCAAAAACCCGTAGCGGCCCCTTCCATGCCAATATGATCGAGTCCTGGTTCGCCAACGACCCCGGGCTCGTCATTCTCTTCCCATCAAACCCACAAGATGCCTATGATCTCCTTGTAGAAGGCCACGCACTAAACGACCCAGTAGTCTTCCTCGAACACATCGGACTCTACGGATTGCGTGGTGGACAGACGGGTTGGGGAGACTCGATTAACCAGATTGTCGATACAAAATCGGTTCATGAACGCCTCGCGCGGGCAGAAACAAGCATCGGCAAAGCTCGCGTAGTCCGAGGCGGCAAAGACCTCTCAATCGTCACTTGGGGAGCGATGGTACACGTAGCTCTCGAAGCCGCTGCGGCTGCCGCCAAGCGAGGCATAGAAGCAGAAATCATTGACCTCAGAACTCTGCAACCCTTCGATGCACAGACCTGTATCGATTCAGTGCGAAGAACAGGTCGTCTGATTGTCCTACAAGAGGCGCAGTACACCGGAGGTTTGGGCCATACAGTGAGCAGTCGTATCCTTGAAGAAGCGTTTTGGAACCTCGAAAATGCACCTGTAGTAATCGGCGCTTTGGACACCCCCGTTCCATTCTCACCACCACTCGAAGACCACACGATACCCACCGCAGAACTGGTAGTCCGACACATCAGGCGAATGTGCGAATAATGGAACGTA
>DAFD01000093.1 GCA_002497895.1 Euryarchaeota archaeon UBA175 | reverse complement strand
GGATTTCGCGTGAGCGGAATCACAATCCTAACGGAAGTATCGAGTGGATCACAAGTTTTTGCTGATTCTTATTGAAAATTGACGCAGAACACCGATTCTATTTTGAATTTGAATCGAAATAATCTGCTTCTTGCACCCCCTAATGTCGGGGGTCAAGTTGAACGTGGTTCACCTCTTTATCGCGAATCGAGTTCGCGACTGCATTTCCTCGGCGTGCGTCTGACATGATGGAGAACTTCACCGGACCCGAAGGTCCTCAGTCTCCAACGCCAGTCTGACGCAGCAGCCCGCCGACCGTCCTTCGGTATATGAAGATGACTAGTGGGCTGGGAACTATAATCGATGCACTGCGGCGCGATTGTGTAGTCTAGAGTGGGGTGCAATAAAACGCCGTTTTACAGTATAGTTCACATTGGGTTAGAGAGCTTTAATCGAATCATTCTGCGCCGAAGAATTCTCTCAATACAGGGTGCATTTCCATAGCCTGTTCCTTCTGAATTTGCTCGTATGTTCGGAGGATAATTCCGACCGCTAGGAGCAATCCAGTTCCGGTCGCATTACCAACCGTACCGAGCAAGTCTGCACCGGCGGCGAGAAGCCCTACGAATGCACCAGAGAAGACAGTGACAGGAGGAATATATCGCTCGAGAATTCGTTCGAGGACGACCGGATTCTTCCTGAATCCTGGAATCTGCATTCCAGTGCGCTCGATCTGCTTAGCAACATCCTTCGAGCCCATATTGGTAGTCTCAATCCAGAACTTCGCGAAGACTGTCGAACCGGCAGTCATGAATGTCACATAGACAATTACGTGAACCATGACCTGCCAAAGTTCGTGCCCGTAGGCATCAGGAGACTGATTCAGCAACGGGATGAGCCAATCACCAACTCCGTTAACCATCGAGGAATACCAAGCGAATCCGCCTGTGGGAGTCGTTGCACCCGGTTCATATGAACCAAGCCAGGGAGAAATACTGTACGCCCCCTCACTTCCCAATATCGGCACTGTAGAGAGTGTTGGATGGCTCCAGAAGAGGAGAGTGAACATATTCACGTTAGCAAGTAGAGCAGCCATCAAAATCACTGGAATGTTACTCGCATAGACGAGTCTGATTGGATACTGGCCTCTGTGGCCACGCACCTTACCGTGTGTCAGTGGCAGTTCGAGTTTACTCGATTCGGCATATGCCACCACGAGGAACACGATAATCGACGAAACCAAGGCAGCAACAGGATTGGCGTGATTGAGTAATATCAATTCGAAACCATTCTGACTTACCAATTCAGAATTCGTTGCTGTGCGCAGAGTGTAGAAGATCATCGGCAGAGTCCCTGAAGGAGGATTCTGCAAGGAATAGGGAGTTCCCTGAACTGTTGCCAGAGGAGAGAGTGTACCAACGAAGGTGGACTGTGCCACACCCGCGGCGATGAATAGCGAGATACCGCTTCCAATACCCCACTTACTGACCAACTCATCGAGCAGGAACACTAAGTATGAACCGACGAATAACTGAGCGACGATGATCGCGTTAGCCCACCCTACACCGTACTGGGTGATGATATCTCCATGTGGGTCGAGGAATCCGTAGACCTGAGGGATGGACTCGATTGGAATCATCAGCAGGACGAGAATCTTCTGCACACCTTGGTACAGTTGCTTGTCAGACGAGTCCTGCATGTCGAGCTGGATAATCTTGGCACCAGCAAATAATTGCATGATAATTGAACCTGTAACAATTGGACCAATACCGAGGTGCATGATTGAACCCGAGGCACCGGCCATGATTGCACGGAATGACGAGAAGACGTCGAGGGTCGAGTCAGACAGACCCCAAATCATCACATTTGTCATCATGAAGTAAATGATGAGAACAAGGGTCGTTGTCCACAATTTCTGATTGAAGCGGACGTGACCCTCGGGCTTGGTGATAGATGGATAAACATCCACCAAACGCTGAAGCCCGTAGAGTCTACTTGATTCGGGGCCTGAATACATTAGACAGGCTAAAGCAAGACCTGATGCAAGTCCAAGAAGTCCAACTCCCACTAACAGATATCCGACTGTGGATGAATCCGTCAGCCCCCAAGCGAAAAAGAAAGCGATGAATGCGAGCCAAATACCCGGTTTGAGCATCCTTCCAAGATAGGGAGTTTCAGCGATGTTCTCAGGAAGATCGGTAGAAGTACCCCAAATTACGAAACCGATGTATGGAAATGATGTTGCGAACATTGTCAGCGCTTTCATCTGTAGTTCGGAATCGGTTCCGAAAAGAGCATCCTTCTGCCACCAGACTAATGCACCCCAGTAGATGATGGAAAGCGCGACGATACCAATGTAGGAGGGACGTCGTTCTTCCATATCGATCACCTGCGCCGCTGCTTATCCTCTATTTCATCAAATCGAGTTTTGAGTTCTGATCATTCCTCTTCCCACTCGTCTGAGCCGTCTCCGTCGCCTAGGACGACTGAACCGCCTGCGGCTTCCACCTTCTCGATGGCACGTGCGCTGGCTGAAGCGACGGTGATTGTAATCGCGCGGTCAATTCTACCGCTGCCGAGTAGCTTGTCATATCCCATCTGACCGAGATCGATTGAATCGCCCTCTGTCATTTGGCAAACTTGCATGAGATTGATGCTGACGTTGACCTTTCGAAGGCTTGGGTGACGGTTGAATCCGTGCATTCCCCAGTGGCCTGGCATATACTTGAGGCGAGTCATGAGGCGATGCTTGTTGATTCCAGCATTACCTCGTCCACCGCGTAGACCTGCACCACGGCCAGCTTTCTTACCGCGACCGTGATAACGGGAGCGACCTCGGAATTTGTTAGTTCGTGATACCATTCATTTCACCTCAAATCATTCTCTCCGCGAGAGAACCAATCTCGTCGCCTCGGAATCCGAGAGCGCCGCCGATCGAGTAAGCTCGCTTGATGCCGCCCCATCCCTTCGCACCGCGTGGCGGGTGAAGACGTAGGACTGGCTTGAGTCCGTCTACTGACTTCATTGATGCCTCTCCAGAGGCTAGAGCCTTGGCGAATGCCTTGACTGTCTTGAAGTCTGATCCAGCCTTCACAGCAGCGTCGTCAACCGGCTTATCGCCGACCATTCGACCACGCTGAGTCAGAAGGTTCTCGATGGTTCCAGCGTCGACAACACCCCATGTGACGAAGTCCTTCGACTTCTGTAGCATTCCAGCGTATGTGGAACTCTCTGGGACGATTGTTGCGTGGTTCACGCGGGTCAGGTTGAGCATGCCCATGGTGTCACGGATGCTACGCTCAACTCCGCGGTCGCTTCGTACGCGCACAACGAGGAAGGTCATTGTTCTCCCCTCCCACTGGTGATGTTCAGGCGATTTCGATCTCCTTCGCTGATTCGAGTCTTGTTCAACTCGACGAGGGCATTGAATGTAGCCTGTGCGTAATTGATGGTTGTTCGAGTCTGTCCTGCGGAGCGGCTCCAGACGTCGGAGACACCAGCCAGAAGCAGAACACGGCGGCCGTAGTCACCAATAACGAGCCCCTTTCCAGCAGGTGCTGGCATCAAAGTGACTCGAGTGGAACCGGAGCGGCCGGTGACCTTCAGTGGAACAGAGGTGCCGGGGCCGCCTCCAGATTCCCATGAACCATTTCCGCGCATGACTGGAATCAAGTTCAACTTGGCCTTGTCGATCGCCTTACGGATAGTACTCGCGACCTCCTTACCCTTGCAGATTGCCAGTCCAACGTATCCGTCGCTATTGCCAACGACGCATAGGACGTTGAATCGCACACGGCGACCGGAGTCGGTCATGCGCTGAATCATGTTGACCGCGAGAACGTCGTCAGTCAAACCGGGAAGAAGTGCGTCAACAATTTCGACCTCGCGAATCGGTAGACCAGTCTTGAGAGCTTCTTCGTAGGTGAGGACCTGACCGTTAGCCACCATGCGCCCGAGACGAGTGCGTGGTTGCCAGGCTCGTAGAGCCGCAAGGGGGTCTGGACCTCGGCGACGGCGAGGAGATGTGTCCTCGACCTCAGCCATAGCCAGAGCGAGTCCTGGGGCGATTGCTGGAACTTCTTCGACGATATCGGTTGTCTCTTCGCTCATGCATTCGCCTCCTCTATTGCCTTCTTTGTCGACTCGACCGCTGCTGCAATCGAGTCGCCGATGTGTGCGCCGCTGATGCGGTCGTCTTCAGGCAGAACATCGTCACTGTGTGGAATTTCAAGACCAGCGTCGACCATTCCTTTGAGGGCAGCGAAGACGCGACTTCCTGGTGTAGAAGAAGCTAGACCAATGTCGAGGATAGCCTCGTCGTGTCCAGCCGCGACTGCAGCCTTGCCCATAGCGTATCCAGACAGGTAGCTGGCTGGAACTGATTTGCGAGAAGCATCGAGAGGCCAATCGAACTTGTTGACGAGCATCTTACCGTCAATCGAGACTGTGATATTATCACCGCTGGTCTCGTAATTAACCAATTGACAGATTGTCTGAGTGTTCGTCACACGGACGACTGCTCGTGCGCTGCCACCGCGAAGCATTCGCATTCTGCGGCGATAATCTGTTTCGCCATTGCGGCGACGCTTGTAGCGGAGTCTCTGGTTCTTACCGTGTGCCATCACTGCTCACCTCCGAGCTTGATTCCGTCGATTTCCATGTTCGACTTCATGTGGGAGACAGAGCGGTATGATCCACCCTTGGCCTTCCTGTAGTAGTAACGATATTCCGATGGAGTGAGGGTTTCGTCGCCCCTCATTTCCTTCAAAGTCCTGCGTTGTGCGCGGACCGTTCTCATCCAGCGGTGCTTTCGTGGGTTACGTGAATTCAAGGTACCTTTCCTCGAACCCTGACCCGTGCGTCGTCCCTTCGATTTCTGAGCAGCTGCCTTGCGTGCTCGTGAACGGCTGGTTCCGACCAAAGGTCGTGCCTTGATTACACCCTCATCGATGAGGCGGCGAACGTCATTCTTCTGAACGGCATTGGCCACGTCGTCGAGGTAGTCCTTGTCAATCCAGATTCTGTGGATTCCGACAACGCGTCCCTCTCGCTGGCTGAAGATTGCAGCCGCGAGTCTCTTCTGATTCGTGATCATCATCTCAAGTCCCCCTTACGCGCGAAGCGACGGCGATTGAGGACGCGCAGACCAAGATCGTCAGCGCGGTCGTGGATACTTGCTCTCTTGCGGTTGCCGACCGAGGCTGAGATGCGTACGGCCTGGCGCTCCGGGTCGAGTCCATCGAGATCGCCAGCAGCGCTGACGAGGACTTCTTCGAATCCAGAGGGGTGGAGTCCGCGAACGTCGGCAATCTTACCGTAGCCGACACGGACCATTGGAGAGCGGTACTTGCGGTTCTTGCGCTGACTCGAGTCGTCACCGCGTGGCTTCTTCCAACCGGTGCGCGAGAGGCGCTTGTAGCGGAACCACTCTTGGCGGCGGAAAGCTGGTTGCTTCTTCTTCTGAGCAGCACGAGTTGCGAGCGCTTCCTTAGTTGCATCATCGAGGACCGGTTTCTGGCGAGCTGTGTGGAAATCATCCCACTCATCATCGTAGAATTCCTCGCCTTCGAAGTCGTCTTCAACCTCATCAATCTCGACATCGTCAGCGATATCTTCGGAGACTTCGACGTCTTCCTCGACGGGTGCTGGAGCATCTCCAGCCTCCTGTAGGCGAGCAATGAGTTCAGCCTTCTTACCAGATACTGGCAATCCGGCTGCACGGAGCAGATCCTTCAGTTCAGCGACTGTCTTACCTTCGTAATCCATCATCAATCACCCCTCATTGGTCTCCCTTAGAGACGATGTAGATTCCATCCTGGAAAACACGTCGGTCTCGCTTCTTGATGTGACAGGCACGCTCGATATTCGCAGCGGTCTGGCCGACCTTTTCGCGGTCAGCACCTGTGACGGTGATGTCAGTCTTGTTTGAGACCTTGACTTCGACGTCAGCAGGCGACCATGGTAGAGCGGCGACTCGAGGGACCTTCTCACCAAACAGGTTGGTGATGGTCATCTCGTTGCCTTGCACCTTGATTGTCATAGGGAAGTGAGAATATACAGCCTTGAGCTTGTATACGAAGCCCGAGTCGAGTCCTCGAGCCATGTTGTTGAGATGTGCCGCCCAAGTTCCAGCGAGAGCCTTCTCCTTGCGGCGCGGGAGGTTGCAAAATACCTCGACTCCATCCGATGAATCACGAACCTCGAGGCGAGGGTGACGGAACTCACGCGTCAATGACTTGCCATCCTTCGCCAGAGTCACGTCGTGACCGGCGAGAGTGGCGGAAACTCCCTCAGGGAGAGCGATAGTGTGTGAAATCTTATCCAACTTTGGCATACTTCATCACTCCTCAGAAGATGTACGCGAGCAATCGCCCGCCGACACGCTCCTTCTTCGCATCGTGGTGGTTCATCACACCTTGATTGGTTGACAGGATCAGAAGACCGAAGTCCTGAGCCGGCAAGTAACGCGACTCCCACTTATCGTAATCTGTCCTCTTGACCGAGTGTCGTGGCTTGATGACTCCACAGCGGTTGATCGCTCCGATCAACTCGACACGGAATCCACCTCCACGACCGTCCTCGATCTGTTGGAATTCTCCTACATATCCGGACTGCTGCATGATAGAGAGCATGCTGCCGAGTAACTTACTGGCAGGGCTCAATGTCACTTCGTAATGTCCGGCTTGCTCCGCGTTGAAAATGCGGACGAAAGCGTCACTCAATGGGTCAAATTGCATCCTTCATCACCTCACGAATATTTCTTGAAACCGATTTGTGGGGCCACATCTCGGAAGCACTGGCGGCACAATCTTAGGCCATGTCGGCGAATCATACCGCGCTTGCGTCCGCAGCGTCGGCATCCGTTTGTTCGACCGATAGTTTCTCCATGATCTCGTGCCATGCTTCACTCCTCCACAATGGTCAGTCCGAAGTGTTCCTTGAACCACTCTCTGGACTCGTCCCTGCCCACTCGGTGAGGCACCCCTACCTTGGCCGCGCGGCGGCGGCGGCGGGATACCCTGTGTCCTGGGCGCTCGAGTACGATGTTGATGTCCATGCCGAAGATGCCGATGTCTGGGTCATACTTCTGCTCGGGGAAGTCTGTGTAGTCCGCAATTCCGAACGATAGGTTGCCCGACTGGTCAAAGTGCCATGCGGGCAGAGTGTTCTCACGAACCCAAAATGCGTCCTTGAGGAAGGACTCGATGGTAGTTGAATCTCGGATTGTAACCTTGCAACCGATTGGAGCGCCCTCACGGGTGCCTAAATCACGGTTGGTACTCTTGGAAATGGTGCGAACCGGCTTCAGTCCGGTGAGCAACTCAAGCACACGCTCGGCGAGCTGGAGACGAGCACCTGCCTCGCCGACACCGATGTTGACGGTGACCTTAGAGATGCGAGGAGCGAGCATAGGATTGACTGATTCGCTCAAGCCTTCACCTCCAGTGGCAGATCCTTGTCGGAACCAATGATGAAGACGTAGTCAGCGACTGTGCCGAAGTCATCGAACTGGACTTCATTAGCCTTCGAGGAACGCTTGACATCCTTTGAGACGACCTTCGCGGTGGTGCCGATGTGGCTTCCTCCGATGAGGTAAGCCTGTACTCCCTCGCCAAAGGCGTGGTGACCGGTGACCTCTTGGTCGGGCAGTGAGATTACGAGAGAGTCACCGGAATTGTACAGATTGGCATCGTCAATAGTGAAATTGCGACCATCGTGTAGGTGAATCTGGGTTTTACCGCCGCGCAGGGTTGTCTTACCCATAACGCGGCACAACTTGGTTGTAGCCTGCTTAGCGGAAATCTTGCGGTAGCGGAGCTTACCGTTCTGGTCGAGGATACAGCGGAAGTTGTCCTCGCCAATGGTGAGGACATCCATTAGTCCGACGCCGCGGCCGACATCAGTCTCGATGCGTCCGTCGACTAGCACCTGACGAGTTGCTGTCATGCGCCTTGCTTCTCTCTGAGAGTGTGCGAGGTCAAGGACATCGCGTAGAATCAGTCCAAGCGGCATGCACATCTCATCGGAGTGGCCACCAGGGTTAGGCTTCTGGACCCAGATATCGGTCTTACGAGTTAGTGGCCAGCTTCGTGGCATTGTCAGTCTTTTCATGTGGCTGCTGCTCATTGTTCAGCACCTCCGTTGGAACGTTCTACGATGCGCTTGATACGCAGTGGGTCACCATCGTAGAGCTTGGTGATAATGAGATTCGATGGGTGGATTGGAAGTGCTTCCTCCTTTCCGTCGGCGGTCGACGTAGTGACGCCCTCGACTAGGACGAATCCACTCTTTGTGTCGACACCAACTACGTTTGACTTGATGCCAGAGCGTCCACGTGACTGCCCCAAACGCTTGCCGCGCGAGTCAGCCTTGACGCTGTTAGGGAATCCAAAGTCGCCACGAAGAACTTCGACCTCGTCTCCGACCCTGACGGTAACCGAGCGAATCGCTGAGAGTTCAGGGTCATCTGTGATCAGGCGTGCGCGAATGCGCTTCCTACGTACGTGAATCGGTGCGTCGGTCTGAGCCTGACGCTGCTTTCCTGCTTTCTTGCTAACCATCTTTCACACCTCACACAATCTGCTTCGCCGTTGCGGCGATACGAGGCCAGCGCTCAGCCGCTTCACGGCTAACCGGCCCCTTGATGTCGGACCCCTTCACGTCACCACGCTCGTTGGTAATGACGCAGGCGTTGTCCTCGAATTGAACCCAGGTTCCATCAACGCGACGGAACGGGCGCCTCTGGCGCACGATTACCGCATTGAAGATCTGGCGGCGGGTCTCTGGAGTCCCGCGGCGAACTGTAACGCGAATCATATCGCCAACGCCACCGGCAGGGTATCGGCGAGCTACACCGCCCTTCTTGAGGACGGTAATCAGCTGCACGACCTTAGCGCCAGTATTGTCGACGCAGTCCATCTTCGCCATGCTGGGTAGGCCAGCAGTCGAACGACCAGCGACTCCCCTCATTCCTCATCCCCCTTCTCGATGACGCAGAACTTGACCGTCTTGGAGAGCGGTCTGCATTCCATGATACGAACATTGTCTCCGCTGGCAACTTCACCAATGCACGAAGGCAGGTGTGCTGCATAGCGGCGAGTGCGCTTCTCATAGCGCTCGTATTTCTTCATGTAGCGAGTTACCTCGCGCTGTACGATGATTGAACTACTCATTCCAACCGAGGATACAGTGCCCTCGATAATCTGACCTCTTAGCCGCAGGCTACCATAGAATGGGCAGTTTTCGTCTCCATCCCACTCCGCCTCAGGCGAGCGGACGTCTACTCCGATATCTTTCATTTCAGTTCCTCCTGTATCTTCGGTTGATGCGATCCTCGGGTCGTTGGGTGACGACTGAGCCGTCAATGACTACCTCTCCCGAATCGATGGTGAATGTGATGACGTTCTTGGGCAGCGTAACCTCTCCCGAACTCGTGCGGACGCGTAGCGTCCTGCGAGTTTCCTCGACGACCATTCCAGTGACTCCGACCAAAGTCGGATCGTGACTCTCTACGACACTGATGTCGCGAGCGAGCCAAGGTGCGTGATAGATGCTCATTCAGCGCACCTCCACTTGGTATCCGTTCTGTTGTAGGACCTTGGCGACACGCTTCTTGTGGTCGCCTTGGAGTTCAATGGTGCGTCCCTTGACGGTTCCGCCACTAGCGCAAGCGCCCTTGAGCAGCTTCGCAAGCTTGCCGATATCGATTGCGGTATCGTCGATTCCTTCTACCATCGTTACCATTTTTCCATACCTCCTTCTAACAGTTGAAATGATTGCTTTCTGTTGTTCCTTAGCTATTTCTTGGCAAATGCACAATTCGTCCGGTAGACCACACAGATTACAGATGCCAGCCATTCAAGTCTACTCCTTATTCTCCTCGCCCATCTTGGTTAGAAGACGAGCGATACTCCTTCGCGTTTGCTTGTAGGCGCCTGCATTGGAAGAGGATCCTCCGAGCGCCTGTTGAGCGCGTAGTTGGAGGAGTTCCTCCTTGAGTTCTAAGAGACGACGCTCGCGCTGCTCAGGGGTCATCTGGTCTAGATCTCTTGACTTGATGTGAGCCATAATCACTCACCCCCCTCAGATTCTTCGCTTGATTCGTCAGCGGCTTCGTCTACAGAATCCGATGGAGCCTCAACAACTTCTTCGGATACTTCCTCCACGGCTTCTGCTTCCATCTCAGCAATCTTCTCGACTACACTGTCGACGACCTCTTCGGTGTCAGCTGCTGCGGTCTCGTCGACTACTGGAGTCTCTTCGACCTCATCTGGGATCTCGAGCATCGAGACTTCCTCGATTGGTCCGAGTCCGGACTCTTCACGAGGGATGATGTCGATTTCGTGTGGTAGACGTACGCCAGGTCGCATGATTCGGACTGTGCAACCGATTGTACCGAGCTTCTTGACTGCAGTCGCGAAGCCTCCATCCATGAATTCGAGTGCAGTTTCGCCACAGAACTTGATGTGACCTTGCTGGAACTTCTGGACTCGGTGACGAGCGCCGGAAATTTTCCCTGAGAGAATGATTAGACAGCCGCGAGCACCAGCGTCCATGATGTTCTGCGAGGTGCTGTGACCAGCACGGCGGAAGAACCAGCCGCGCTCTAGCGATGATGCCAGACGGCTGGCCATGACCTGAGCGTTCAGGCGAGGCTCTTCGATTTCGTTGACTTCGAGACGAGGCTTCTCGAGATTGAAGTCATTCTGCAGACGGCGCTGCAATTCGTGGATGATTTTCCCGCGGCGACCGATGACACGGCCGACTTGCTCAGCCGACAATGTGACCTTGGTTCCATCTGGTGTTCGGTTGAACTCAAGGCCGCCAAATCCAGCGCGCTCAGTCTCCTTCAGTAGGTACTCGCGCACGAGCTGACGCTCGATATTACGATTGATGATGTTACGAATGGTGTTTGTCTTGTTCATCATAATCACCTCAGAATTCGTCCTCTTCCTCTTCATCGCCAAAGTGCTCGAGGAAGATCTCGAGATTCACTTGGTAGTGGTTCTTCGGCGTTGCGCGACCCTGCGCACGTGGCCTCCAACCTGTGTGAACTTGACCGCGGTGAGCGGCGCAGTGAGTGATTACCATGTCCTCAGCGTCGATAGTATCGTAGCGCTGGCGAGCATTCTCCATCGCGCTGTTGATCAGCTTGATGAACTCGAGAGAGGCCTTGTATGGATAGCGACCAGGGCCCATCTTGCCCTTTCGGTGGCCAGCCATGGTGTTTCCACCCCTGCCCTTTCGGGAGCGGCGAGTGTAAGGAATTGCTGCCTTCTTTTCCGTGACCTTCTCGAGGTACTCGATTGCGTCCATTACATTCATTCCGCGAATGAACTTGGCAATTTGGTAGCAGTGCTTGTGGTGCATATCCACATTTACTGCGCGAGCCGTAGAGAGGTTCGAACCCTCAAGCAACTGGGTGTATCCGGATTGTGGTTTTCCTGAATTTCTACTCATCATCTCACCTCACTTCAATGCCACGTGCTTACTCGATCGGGTAGCACCCACACCAGGTCCGGTGTGCGTAACTGATCGGCGGGTTGGAGCAAATTCTCCTAGTGCGTGTCCAATCATCTCTGGAATCACTTCAACCTTGACGAAGTCACGGCCGTTGTGGACTCCAATTGTAGTGCCAACCATTTCAGGTAGAATGTACATACTGCGGCAATGGGTTTTGACCATCTTTGAGCCACCATACGCGCGAACCTTCTCAAGGAACTTCTCAGATTCTTCAGACAATCCGCGAGATAGAGATCTCTTCGCGCGCGAAGGCATGAGAGTAGCGATGCATGGAGCATCGGGTTCGTCCTCTGGAGGATAGAGTGGAAGAGCAATTAGCTCCTCCATCGTCATACCACGCCACAGGAACTGCTTCTTGCGGCGCTCAGCGATTGTCGAGCGACGCTTACGAGCCTGACGGCGAGCGAGCTTTGGTGAGCGGAACATCTTCTTTGATTTACGTGCCATAACTCACACCTCACTGCTCCCTCGTCCTTCCACGCCCAGTTCGGCGCGGAGCGATGTGTCCAACCTTCTGACCCGGAGGCGCATTGCGACTCACAGAGTTCGGTCCGTGGACCGCCTGGTGGTTTCCACCACCGTGAGGGTGATCGACAGGGTTCATCGCGACACCGCTGACGGTTGGGTAGAGCTTTCCTCGCGCCTTAGCGCGGTAGTGTGCTGCACCGGCCTTCATCAGAGGCTTCTCGGTGCGGCCGTGGCCGCCGAGCACACCGATAGTGGCTCGGCAAGTTGATGGTAGATCCTTCAATGACCCACTTGGTAGGCGGACGCGCACCTTCTCACCCATGCGGGTCTCGAGAGTAGCGGAGTTGCCTCCGGAGCGGGCAAACTTTCCACCATCGCCTGGGCGTGACTCTACATTACAGATTGGAGTTCCTTCAGGAATCTCCGAGAGTTTCGTAACATTGCCCGGTCGCAGGCTGACGTTGTCACCAAAGGCCAATTCTTGGCCGATGGAGATTCCCTCAGGTGCTGCGATGTGAGCGGTTGTGCCGTCTTCGAATTTCACGCGCGCGAGAGGAGCGGTGTGAGCCGCACTGTGCACGAGGTCGGTGACCTCGCCCATCTTCTCGCTAACACGCGGAAGGCGGTTAGCTGCAGGGAATCGGTGGCTCGAGACCTTGTTCTTTGGACTCGATCCGCGGCGTTGTGAACGTGTTCGCTTACCCATGATATCACCTCATCAGAACGCTCCGAGCTTGAGCGCTGCATCCTCCGCATCGTAGCCTTCGGCAAGCCGCACAGAGGCGTGCTTGCCGGTGATTGTGATCTTCGTGTTGACTTTGGCGACTTGAACGTCGAGGAGTTCCTCGACAGCCGCCTTGATCTGAGCCTTTGTCGCCTCGCGGCGAACGATGAACTCGATCCTGTTGTTATTCTCGCGGTAACTACCGTCTTCGTTTGAGACACGACGAGCCTCGAGAGTCTTCTCAGTGATCCAAGGCATCTGAATGATACTGTATGGGTCAATCATGGGAATCACTCCAGTGCTCCTATCGCCGCCTTAGTCCAGACGGTGAGTCTTCCAGCGTCGCCGCCGGGTGCGAGATCTTCTGCAGAGAGGTTCTTGGCAGCGACAACGTCGACGCCAGGTATGTTGCGAGCAGCCTTGGCCAGACCATCGGTCTGAGCAACCACTAGAAGGACACTCTTCGGAGTGCGATATTTGCGACCGCGCATCGTTCCCTTGCCGGCACGGATACCTCGACCACTACGAGCGCGCTCGAGGTCGTCACCGAGTCCGAGTCCGTCCATCATAGCAACGAACTTGCGGGTCGAATACTGTAGAGGTAGATTCTCGACATCATACTTCTCATCGCCACCATCTCGGCTCTCGACATATCCATCGATGACGATTGGGAAGCGTACACCATCTCCGAATCGATGACCACGTGCCGCAACCATGTCGGCGTTGGCAGTTGCAGCGATAGCGGAATCACGAGCGACGCCGTTCTCCTTACTGTTGATCTTCTGGGTCCAGTCCTTGGCGACCATTGGTCCATGAGCACGGCGTCCACCGCGTGTGTGCGGGTTCTGAGCACCTGTTCGCTGTCCAGCCTTACGCATGATACGCGAGACACCACGACCCTTACCCCACCATTCGACGGAGTGCTTCATTCCAGGTTGTGGCTTGCGCTTTCCATCGTGCTCACGGTGACCGTAGGGCTGTCGGCGGTTAGCTCGACTCGCGAGCACAGCTCGGCGAATCAGGTCCTCACGGACCTCGGATTCGAAAACATCTGGAAGAGTGACTGATTTGCCGTCCTTCGCCTCGACCTCGTAGATCTCGGCGAGTAGACCTGCGTCCATCTCTTCTTGCTCGACAATGTTAACCAGATTATACGACTTTGTCTTCATCTAATCACACTCCCTGCTTGCTCGAGGTACTGACGTAGGTCAAATCGACCTCGTGCAGTCTCGTATTCGGGCGAACCGCGTCACGGAAGCGCAGGAGGCGCTTCGCAGGACCTGGCAGGCTGCCTTGGATAATCATGTATGGATTGGTGACCTCTCCGTAGTGGAGGAAGCCACCTGCTGGAGTCACATCGGAATCATCGGGGTTGGAGATGCGGAGAACTCGCTTGTTGAGCTCGGTTCGCTGATGGTATCCCATCTGACCGGCTTGGCGGATTGTCTTACGGACGTAACCTGTTCCGAAGTCACCCATGTTACCGATCTGTCGGCGCCTCTTCGAGTTCTTGTGGCTCAGAAGCTTGACACCGAATCGCTTGATTACACCTTGGAATCCCTTGCCCTTGGTGATACCGACTACGTCAATTTCCTGACCGGATTCGTATACATCTGCAACGGTAACCTCGCCGCCGAGGCGCTCCTTTGCCCACTCGAGCTTGGCATCGTTACCTCCACCAACAAGACCGACCTCCATGATTTCGGGCGTCTTGGATGGCACGCTCTTTACCATCGAAGGTTGAGTAGCGACAATTAGGCGAACCTCACAGAGGTTCGAGTTAGCGAGGGCGTCAAAGGATTCTCCATTGGTCTCGCCATCACGGGTTGGAAGACGTCCAGCACGCTTCGCTGGCTTACGGCCTTCCTCTGCATCTCGCTCGCCACGAGTCTGGTTAGCGAAGCGTGGGTGAAGACCGTCTGGGCCAGCAGTAGAATCAGCCCAGACTTCACCAGCAGTCTGCATTCCGTATGGAGTCATGTGGTAGCCGCGGACAGCTAGGACCTTCATCGGAGGAACCTCGACGACGGTGACTGCCTTGCGAACCTCTTGACCGGCGGAGGTGGAGGTAGGGTTTGTGTCCCGCATTAGAACGTGAGTCATACCAGCCTTCCAACCAGCGAATCCCTGAATGCGAATCTCGCTTGATTCAGTCTCGGGCCAAGAAGTAATCCTTCCATAAGGTCGGATCGCCCTCTTTCGAGGGCTAAAGCCCATGCTGCCCCTCTTGGGGTTATGTCGGTCTGCCATTGTATGTCCTCCAGTATTTACCGGAAAGTTTGCCGCCGAAGCGGATTCGAACCGGGCCACCACGTTAGGGAGGAACCGTGACACCGAAAGCCGATTTCCGAGTGGATATCAGCAGTCCGGGATACTTGAGCAGAGCCCTATGGTGTCTGGTGCCTCACGTAGTGAGCGGCCTTGCGACTTCCATACCCTATATGAACGAATCGGGAAAGGCCCGTTTGCACCCCTATGGGTGTAAGTGAACCATGGGGTCAGTGCAACGATTTAGAACCCTGACTTCGAATCGATTGGCCCATGAGCGCGAGGCTGCAGCATGATGGGCTTCGTGACGAGGTCATCGAAGCCCGGGCATATCAGCTAGAGGCAGTCGATGTGGCGCTGTCGGGTTCGACCCTTCTTGTGCTTCCGACAGCGGCTGGAAAGACCGCTGTCGCTTGGATGGTTATGGCCGAGATGCTGCGGCGCTCTGATGGCTGGGCGCTGATGATTGCACCGACGGTAGCTCTGGTGAAGCAGCATCTCGATGATTTACAATCTGTCTTCAAAGATGAATCGATTGAGCCTATCGCGATGAGCGGAGCGATACCTGCATCAAAGCGAGAAGGGATGTGGCAGAAGAGCCGTCTCATCGTCTCAACACCTCAAGTGGTTCGCAACGATGTGATGAAGGGGGAGCTGGATCTGAACGGCTGCTGCGTATTGGTGGTCGACGAGGCGCACCATGCTACTGGAGAACGTGGTGAAGCACAAGTTGCTGACCTCTATCTCAGACTCGCTGCTGATCCACTGATTCTTGGCATGACTGCCAGCCCCGGATCGAAGACTGAGAAAGTCGAAGAAATTTGCCAACGGCTCGCAGTCGAGCGAATCCACATGCGCAGTTCGAGTGATGATATGCTCACAGAACACCTCGCAAATCTCGATATTGAGGAATTACGAGTCAAAGTTCCGAACGAAATTAGAGAACTTGCAGAACCTTTCGTTCGTTGGCAAGAGAGTATCGTCGACCGCGAGCGGCGGCTCGGCAGATATGTCCTGCCAGGGCCCGCCTCTCATTCAGGACTTGCCAATGCCATGGAGAGATCAAATGCCGCGATTCGTAGAGGGCAGTCAGACGCCTACGGATCGATGAGCAGAATCGGTTTGGCAATGTCCCTTCACCACTTGATCAACCACCTTCTCTGCCAAGGCACTGCTGCCGCTCGAGAATTCCTCGACCGAAAGGAGAGCGGCGCGGACTCAGAGAAGAAGAACACGCGTAATCTTCTCCGTGACCCGCGAGTCAGAGACCTAAGAGCGAGTCTTGCTGAAATTGGTGAAATCCACAGCAAGGTTGGTGCAGTGCGACGACTAGTGCGAGAGAGACTACGCCGTGATTCCGAATCTCGAATCATAGTCTTCGCGACCTTCAGAGATTCAGTGACTGCCCTAGATACAGCATTGGAGAATCTCGAAGGTGCCAAGCCAATCCAATTCATCGGCCAGAGTAAGCGAGGAAGCGGCAAAGGGCTGACACCAAAGCAGCAGGTCGAGCGTATCGAATCATTCCGCTCGGGTGAAGGAAACATACTGATTGCCACGAGCGTCGGTGAGGAGGGACTTGACATTCCTAGCGCCGACCTTGTAATATTCTATGAGCCGGTCCCTAGCGAAATTCGGAATATCCAGCGCCGCGGTCGAACCGGCCGTCATCGCGATGGAGATGTTGTCGTCCTGATCGCCGAAGATACTCGTGACGAAGGAGCGCGTGCGGCTGCCCTTCGGCGTGAAGAAAACATGTACAGAGCAGTCGGCAGAGTTCGAAGGAAACTGGCTCGTAGTGGCCATCTTGATCTCTCAAATTTGTCTCAGTTCCGTGTAGAAATCGAAGGAGAACTAACTCCTGCTGCCGAGTTTGTCAGAAGCATACGAGAAACACATCGCCCGGAACTCAGTGAACAGCAGCAACCTGAGAACACAGAAGCTGTAGCTGAGCCTCGAAAAATACCCCCATCCACGTTCAGACCGAGAGGGCAAACCGGCCTCGAAAATTTTCCAGCACATCACGAGGATATCGAGTTGAGAGGATCAGTCACCGATAACAGCGATACGAGTTCGGAGTAGAGCCAATCGGTTATTGTGTGTACCAAGAGCGAAAGCAAGCATCTCGCACAGATGAATCACCGGGATATTAGTAGCAAGTCCGGCATTACGGCCAGCCTTGCCTTGATACACATCAAGAACATAATGAGAAAGATTGCAAGCGCTGACAATCAACTCAGCGCCCTCTGACTTAGCCTCGGACAGAGCCTCAGCAGCCTGCTTCATCACAGTCGAATCCTCACTGAATAGTCCAGGAACACCGACACTCTGAGTTCGAGCTTCCCAGTTAACTGGGGTTCCACCAAGAGCCGAAATCAACTGCTCCAGATAATTTGGATCATACACATCATCTCCGCCGCAAGCACCTTCTTGCTGGATGTTTGGTCCGTAATACCCAGCAACCACGAAATCAATCGGGTTGCGGACCTTATCCGCCAACTTGTCCAGACCAATCTCATCGACAACCGCGTGTAGTAAGTGGTGAACTGCAACATCCCCTGTCATCGTCAGACCACAGGTGCGCTGCAGAGTCTCGTTGACTTCTTGCAGCAGAATTTGGTCTGACTTCAAAGTCATCAGATCTTCATGCAAATTGCCGGCCGTCGCCGCGCATGGAGTCATGATGTCCAGACCCTTTGCCTCAGCCATAGCAAAAGTGCGTGCATTGAGAGTCAACTGTAGGCGACGGTTAGCCTGTCTTACAATCCCAGCGCCGCAGCTGGTGGCTCCAGGTAAAGGAACCAAAGTGATACCCAAGGCGCGAGCCAAGGAGTCCATCGTATCAGCAACCTCGGGGGCGCTGCTGTGGGCGACGTTTCCAGGGTGGTAAGCGTATTTTACAGGCATTTACTCACCTCAGAATCTCCCGTCGAGCTCATTGAAAATCGCCACGACCTCATGATGATTCTCGACTGATGAATTGAATTGCCGCGGCATCTTTCCAAATCCTGCGGGCGGGGCGACCATCGCCAACATATCGTAGAACATATCTCCACCTGTGCGTGTGAATCCTGTCATCATCCGCGCAGTGACTCCAGAAGTCAGGTTTCCAATAAGTCCGATAGGGCCGAGAACTTGTCGATAGAGGACTGTATCGTTGACTTTTCCACTCGATTTCAGCGTCCAAGCGTACCACCAAACATGCTTGCCGTGACGCCCTGTGAACGCGTCCTGTTCGAGAACGTGCGTCCTTGCGTCGAGCAAAGCCTCTGAGATGACTACACCGGATCCATTCTGCCGGCGAATACTGGCTAGATCGGTCTCAGCCTTGATTCCGTTCGGACTTCCAAGAATCGAATCAAGGCTGGCAACCGATGAATGAGATGAACGTGGATCGTTGCGACGGGCCCAAGCAGAAGCGAGGACAGAGGGGCCGAGGTAGCCGTTCGCGTGCGGAACGGCGTCGGATGATGCTTGGAGAAGAGCGGCGCTGCTGAAATCGGTAATCGAGTGCAACGCCGAGGCAACATTAGGATCCATGACTCCGATGGGGCCTTGCATGGTCGTGGCTCCTTCTCTGGTTGCGGCGACCATCCATGGTTCGGTCGATTCACGTCGGCGCTCCATCGGCCAATGATCGACGACTAGGTCACGGATGACTTCGAAGCCAGGTAGTGGATCCACCCGAAGGCTGAGAACTCCATCGCGATTCGGAGCCACAGCATCGAGGCGAATCATGCCTGGGAGAACTAATCGGCCGTTGACACAGATTGCTGTCGATGGGTCATCGGCAGCCCCGTCACGGAAGGACAGGCTGCCATCGTGTGTGCTCTTGATGGTTCGAAGAGCCTCAAGCAGACTCAGGTTGCCCGGCATCGCGCAGACCCAAGTGTCGGAGCCAGTCGATGCCTGCTCTGGGTCATAGCGGAAGATACTGAGTTCTGCCTGAACGGCAGCGGCTGTGAGGACAGGTACTGAGAATCCGTCCTCTCCATCGGCTCCGCCAACATCGCCAGCGGCGTGAGCCTTGATCGCCTCGACCATGTCTTCGTGATAGACACCGGCGCCATCGACGGCGGCTAAAGCAGCCAGTGCTTCGAGAGCCCACGCGGCAGCTGGCGCATCGTAATCGACATCACAATCCACACGGTCTACGAGTCTTGTAGCACCGAGCTTCTCGAATTGCTCATCCCATTCCTTTCCAGACTCACAGAATAATTCGTAGCTCGTATCACCGAGAGCGCAGACCGAGTAGTGGACTCCGGACAGACTGCCGGCTGGAGACTTGGTTGAAATCTGCCAGAGATCCTCGGCATTGTCGGGCATTTCGCCCTCTCCCCAAGTTGAACAGACGATGAGGACTCGCTTCATGCCCGAAAGTGAACTGAAATCGAAGCCGTCCATGTCATAGACGGTTCCTTCGAGGCCGTAATCTGCAGCCTGCTTAGCTAACTTCGCAGCGAGTTCTTCGGAGTTTCCGGATTGTGAGCCAAAGAGAATTGCTAGGCTGCGGTCGCCAACACTAAGCAACTCGTCGATATCATCGCCAGCCACTTCGATAGGCTCGGAGACCATCGGTTCTGCAGCGGCCTCAACGGCTGGTGCAGCAGCCTCCTCAGGCTCAGCAGCGGCTGCTTCGCCACTTTCGACGATGATGATCACATCGACTGGACAGCCATCAGCAGC
This sequence comes from Euryarchaeota archaeon UBA175, assembly GCA_002497895.1. Lineage (GTDB taxonomy): Archaea > Thermoplasmatota > Poseidoniia > Poseidoniales > Thalassarchaeaceae > MGIIb-O1. The sequence continues at coordinate 2,179 of DAFD01000093.1, read as the reverse complement.
GTCGAGAAGATCATCTTCGAATGAAGCTAGAGTCTCAGGCTTCAACCCAGCCTTTCCTTCGTTCCTATCGTATCCACCATCAAGCCTCACTTCGGCATGGATGAAGCAGGTATCATCGGTAACGTGGAAGACTTCTGGAAGAATCTCTTCACAAGCATCGCAGGTGATACAACCTTCCTCGATATAGACACTGACGATGGCCATTTTTCCAACTCAGCCCCGACGGGTAGTTGCCCCACTGGAAATCGATTCTTGAACTTGATGTAAACCAGTGATACGACCTACGGTCGTAATCGACCTCACATATCGAAGCCATCGAAGTCGGCGCCATCCATGCCGCCGCCGCCCTTGCTGGAGATAACATCGTCAATCCTGAGGATCATCACTGCAGTCTCCGAAGCGCTCTGCACGGCCTGTTCAACAACACGGCTGGGCTCGTACACTTTGCTCTCTACCATGTCTACAACTCCGCCATCATAGACGTTCACTCCGTGGGTAGAGAGACCTTCCGAATGTGCCTTTCTGAGATCGATTATTGTGTTGACCGGATCGAGGCCAGCGTTCTCAGCGAGGGTTCGAGGAATGACTTCAAGAGCGCCTGCGAAGGCTTCAATCGCCATCTGTTCTCTTCCACCGATTCCTTCGGCATATGATCGCAAGTCACGGCTGATAGCTGCTAGAACTGAGCCGCCGCCGGTGAGAACTGCTCCATCTTCGTGGGCGACTGCGACGACGCCAACAGCGTCGTCGAAGGCGCGGCGGATCTCATCAACCACATGCTCGGTTCCGCCGCGCAGCAAGACGCTGACGCTCTTGGCTTGCGGGCAGCCGGTGATGAAGACCATGTCAGCATCTCCGATCTTACGCTCATCGACCTTTGCGGCTTGACCGAGGTCGTCTCCGCTGAGGTCATCGATATTGGTGACGATGCTGCCGCCAGTCGCCTTTGAGAGTGCTTCCATGTCACTCTTCTTAGCGCGGCGGATAGCGAATAACCCGGCCTTAGCCATGTAGTGCTGAGCCAGGTCGTCTATGCCCTTTTGGCAGATGACAACATTGGCTCCGCTGGCGATTATAGTGTCGACGAGTCCTTTGAGGAATGATTCCTCCTCGTCGAGGAACTGTGCTAGCATATTTGGATCTGTAATCTGAATCTTAGCGTCGACTTCGGTCTTCTTGACCTCGATAGCCGAGTTGATGAGAGCAATCTTTGCGTCAGCTATCGAGCGAGGCATTCCTGAGTGGACGCGCTCTTTGTCGAGGATTATTCCGTCGACGAGAGAACTGTCCTTGATTGACCCACCCTGCTTCTTCTCAATTTTGATATCATCGAGGTCGACGACAACGCCGTCATCGGTTTCTTGACCGACTGCAAGGACTGCACGGACTGAAATGTCTGCGAGGAATTCCTTGACTGCCCCCGCACTCTTGCCTGTAAGAGCCGTCACAGCGACCTCGTGAAGTCGCTCCTCATTGACGTCGAGAGCATGAGAATCGATGAGTTCTGCTGCCTTATCTGAAGCGAGCCTGAAGCCCTCGCAGATTACAGTTGGATGGACGTTCTGCTCAACGAGGTCCTCACTGCGCTTGAGTAATTCTCCTGCGATAACGACTGCACTGGTGGTGCCGTCGAAGCAGTGCTGCTCCTGAGTTTTGGCAATCTCGATAATCATCTTTGCAGCAGGGTGCTCGATGTCCATCTCCTTGAGGATTGTAGCACCATCGTTAGTGATGACTACATCGCCCATTGCATCGACTAGCATCTTGTCCATTCCTTTCGGTCCAAGGGTACTGCGAACCGCGTCAGAAACTGCCTTGGCAGCAGCGATATTATTGCTCTGAGCAGTCTTACCGCTGGTTCGAGTAGTTCCTTCCTTGAGGATAAATATTGGCTGTTGACCGTTGTACATCGGAAATCACACTCCGGAATCCGGCGACCGGAGAGGGGGTCATAAGGCCTCGCACACGTAGGCGCGAGCGCACTCGTGCCACCAAAACTGCGAATCCTGCTCAATCGCCCTTCTGTTGATCTAGCCATTTTTGGCCATAGAAGGCCCACTGCTCCATTGTCCAACCATCAGGGAGGCCTTCTTCTGGAATCGGTGGAACACCAGGAGGTAGGACAGACTGAGGCTCAACAGCCGGCTCCTCCACCGGCTCTGGCTCAGGAATCACTTCC
>DAFD01000080.1 GCA_002497895.1 Euryarchaeota archaeon UBA175 | reverse complement strand
TGATTCTCTGCGAATTAGCAGTGCAGAGGGGCCTTACACCTCATCTTTGTTCGGCGGCCATAATCCTACCACTCAGCCACTACTGGCGGACTTAGACCTAGATGGAGATGCCGAATTGGTTTTGGCGGCCATCGATGAGATTAGCGATGACCCAGTCATCGTTGCACTCCCTATTGCTGCGAATGGAGCTCCAACTCCCATTTGGGAGTCGACTCTGCAAGATGGAAGTCATCCTTCAGATCCAGCATTTGCACAGGTCGATGATGAGACTGGCTACGTTCTGTTGACTACTACTCAGGCTTCTAGTGGGGCAATGTGGGTTTGGAAATTAGACTCGGAAACCGGCGATCAGAAATGGGGCGGCCTGAGTCTGTCAAATCTAGACGGGGATTCAGATGTCCCGCACATTCGCTTACCTGGCCCTGTTGTAGCTAATCTCGATTCGGATAGCACTCCCGAGATGATCATCACCATTCCAACCGATGCGGATGGTTCGAGTTCTGTCGATGGAGCCGAGTACCGCGGCCTCGAAATTGACGATGGCAGTGAAATTTGGTCATTCGAGGCAGTCAATGGCTACGCCGATGCCCCTCCTCTTGCTGTTGATACTGATGACGATGATGTGATCGATAGAGTCTGCTGGGTATCGTGGTATCAAGAGACGACAGCAAGACACGGGCATGCTGGGTGTCACGATGTCTCTGGGAACAACCCTCAGCTAGATTGGCACCACGACCTTGAGCAATCGAGCGGCGCGCCGAACGATGAGATTGCTGTGGCGCAACCTGTCTGGATGGATATCGATGGAAATGGTGCACCCGAGTTGCTCGTTGCATATGGGCGTACACTGTGGGCGTGGGACGGCGATACCGGGACTCAAGCGGCAATTAATGACAATTGGAACGACGAGGTCGAGGTCGACCATCGAACTTGGTCTTCACCTGCTCTGGCAGATATCGATGGCGATGCGACCCTCGACATTATTCTCGGCGATACTGTCATCTCGACTGCAGTTGCAGATGTCAGACCACTTCTTGACGGGCGCGCGATTGAATTCAATCCAAGCGCGCCCAACCCTGGCGAGGAAGTGACGGTAACCGCCTTCTTTGAGAATGCGGGAACGGTGGAAGTCGACCGAGCCGTAGATGCGATTCTCTATGCTGACGGCATCGAAATTGCCCGCCACCGAGCAGATACACTCGAGCCGACCGACCCTACGGGTTCTGCAGGCTTCGAATCATTCTCAGTCGATTGGTCAGGAGCACTTGGAGTGCACGAATTTGAACTCGTGCTCGATCCATACCAGAATGTTACTCAATCGCGCTACGATAATGACGGGCAGGAAACGACCCTGAAAATTGTTCCACCATACAATGCAACATTCGAAATGCCGACGAATCCAGTCAGAGTCAACCCCGGTGATTCTACTCTGAGTCAGCCGACCGTTCGTTCGACGGGACGGCTGGCCGGCATCTGGAGTCTCAGCGTAGATGCATCCTCACTACCTCAAGGCTGGACTTGGAGCGATCAGACCCCCGGAGGAATAACATCCATCGAGATAGGAACGGATGCAACATGGATGCCCTCTCTGTGGATTCATGCGCCAGCTAGCGCAGCCGGCTCAGACGCAGGCTACCTATCTCTAACCATGACACTTGACGAAGACACAAACGTCAGCGTAACAGGATTACTACCCGTTGAAGCAAATCGAACAAGGGGTCTGTCAATCAGAGGGCCATCAGGCACCACAGCCAGCACAGGCTACGGTTTGGTAGGAGACTCAGCAAAGGCTTGGCTCGTCGTCGAAAATCTAGGCAATGCCGATGAGAACTCGATTTCGATGTTCTGGGACAGTACCGCTTGGGATTCGGCCGAGAATAGTCTCACACTTTACGACGAAGATGGAAATGAAATTCCGGCCCTACGTCTCGATGCAGGTGAGCAACGGATTGTCACAGCAAGGCTCGGAGTACCCTCCGATGCGAACCTTGCTGATAGCGTCTCGACTCCTCTGACCATGTGCGTAGGAAGTGGAGATGAGGAGACCTGTCAAACCGTGCAACTCGAATTCATTGCATCAGGAACCATCACCGAAACCTCTCATCAGTTGAGTATGCCGGAGAGCACACTCGAATGGACAGTTACCGCTGATCTTCCAGCCTCAACTGGAGTTCTCGATTGGAAGATATCAGAGGCTGGCATGGGTATCGAAAATTGGCTCTGGTCTGCATCTGGAGCACTTTCAATCTCCGGCGACGACATCACCCTAACTGGAATTCCAGGTTCGAGAGTCAGCGGAATCCTGTCACTCGAACTCCCTGTCGATTCCCCACCAGCCTACCACGCATTCTCGGATGCAAGCAGCCTCGGAGCCGACCATTCACTCAGGCTCTCAGTTGAGGTTCTACAGATTTACCGAGCCTCACTAACACTCATCTCCCCTACCGACTCACCTCATATGGTCGAGGTTGAGGAAGCAATCCCTACCACTGTCCGTCTATACAATCCAGGCAACGGCGAGGACACTTACACCATGTCACACACACTAATCCTCGATGACAACCTCACCGAAGACCCCGGCATCCAAGTCACCTTCAGTAGCGAAGAGATTACTCTGAGTGCCGGCAGCCTGCGAACTCTCCCCGTCGAGGTTGTTCTTCCAGATACAACGCCGGCGCGAACTCCGGTTAACATCGAGATTACCATGACAAGCGAGGGAGACAGTGCCATCTCTTCGACAATTACCCTCACCCTCGAAGCACGTCAAGATCATCGTTGGGAAATTGAACTCTCAGCTCAAGGAACCTCAGTTGAAGACAGAACCTTCGCAGTCAATCCTGGCGACTCATTCGTCGTGGAGATTTCTGCCACAAATACAGGTAATCTACTCGATGATATCGAAATTGCAGGTACTGGCATCATAACGCCTGAAGGAACAGATACAGCGACAGATTGGGTCATAGTCGGCGACGCAGATACATCTGTTGCTGTCAATGCCAGCACCTATCTCGAATTAATCATCGAAGTTCCCGAAGGCGCTTGGAATGGAACCACATACGAAGTAAGTGGAACGGCCACCGCCTTCGGTGTAGAAGTGTATTCATTCTCATTCATCATCGAAGTCGCACATGTACCAGGATGGACCGCGGTTGCAGCCGATGCAGACCTGGAGATCAATCCAGCAGGCTCGACGGTTTCACTGAGTATCATCCAGCAGGGTAATGCTCCAAGCAAGCCTTACGCGTCCGTTTACGTGACTGGAGAGACTGGATGGGTTGTCGAAGCACCAGAAGATTTACCAATCCTTGAACCAGGTAATACTGCTCCACTCGACCTCGAAATAACGCCTCCTGAAAACGCAAGACACGGTCGAACGGTCGAACTTAACATAAAGCTCAGAGAAGGGGATGGAAGCAGCGAGGCAACCATCACTCTACCGCTGCGAGTTGCCGTCATCCACGAGTTTTCACTCAATGGATTAGGGAATTGGATAGTCTCGGATGACGGTGGTTATCCTCACGCAGAATTGCAAAACCTCGGTAATGCCCCCACAACCATTTCACTCGAAGTCCTCAGTTTGCCACAGGGTTGGACAGTCTCTGGACGAACACATGTTGTAATCGGAGTTGGAGAAGTCACAGGAGTTCCTCTCGAAGTTATTCCTGATTCGGAATGGGATGGATCTTCGCGGACGATTCGGATTTTAGCGCAGGATGAGGCCGGGAATCAGCGCGAGATTTCTCTCGATACTCAGTATGAGGATCACTCGTGGGCTTCTTCGCCGATTATCGTAGCAGTGGAGGGTGATAGTGCCCTCCTTACAATCCACGGCACCTCGCCAGTATCGGAAGTTATGGATGATGCACAATTCAACCTTGATTGGGATTTGCAAGGGGGTTGGGTTTGGCATGCGGATTCTAGCGGAATCGGAACTCAGATGACTGTTGATTCAGACTCTGTTTTACCTTACACCGCCTATGTAATCGAGCCATCGAATCGTTTTGCTACATGCACTATCTCTGGCTCGGTAGGTTCAGTTGATGCCGAATGCCAAGTCGGCAATGGCACCGAATCATTCGCATTCACAGTGATGCTCATCGACGATGAAGGGTCGATGTTGGATTCTCACGATGGTTTCGTAGCAGCGAATACAAGCTCGGATCAGATCAATCTGAGTGCGTCCGCTTGGAATCCGAGTCCAGGAATGAGGACGCTAACTATTCGATTGCTAGATGAGCGAGGAACCCTCGTCGCTTCGGCTGAGAGAGGTTTCGAGATTCGTCGAACCGATTGGAATGTTGGACTCGTTGGCTTGGAGATCGAAGGAGAGGGATCTTCTCAGAAGATCAAGGTCCTTACCAAGAGAGAGTATCATCATCTACTCACCGATGCTGATTGCAGTATCGAGGTGACTGCAGGAACACACAGTGCAACTCACTCAATCGATGTAACGGGAATCTATCCTCCAGAACCTAAGTTAGATCGCCCAGATGTGGAGGATGGAACTGAGATGATTGTGACCATCCAATGTCTATTCCCCTGGGATGAAGATTCTGACTCGAGTGATGATGAAGCTCGATTGATTCTCTCGGGTGGGTCGATAGAATCAGGAGATGGATTCGAATGGGCAACAGCGCTCGGTTCGGCTGGCTTGGTCATTGTTCTAGCCTTGAGTTTGACTTGGATTCTCTACAACCAGCGGGAGCGTCGCAAATTGTTGGAAATGACCGAGTCTGTGATTCAGAAGAAGAGCAAGCGGAAATCTCCTGAATTACCAGAAGTGCCCGAGCCAGTAGCTGAACCGCCGGCAGCAACCCCTCAACCCGTGGTCGAACCGACTGAGGAAATCCCAGAAATCGAAGAGAAGAACCTGGACGAGTTCGAGAACAGGTTGAAGCGTCTGACCGGTGGCGAGTGACCGCCGAAGGTGGTCCAATGAGTCGCTACATACCCCCCAGTCCATTCTACACATTTGAGCCATTGCGCCACGATCCATTGGATATGATTCCGCTGATTCAAGCCTCACAAGGAGGAGACCATTCAGAGATTAAGGCGGTTGAGGAAATTTCTGCATCAATTCTATCACTTGAGGAGGGAAAGAAACCAGAACTAGATCCAGCGATGATGCTATTCCTGACCTGCGTGGCTTGGAAGAAAGATGGTGGAATTCCTGAACCACTGGATAAGGGAGTGTCTCGCGAGCGCCTTGGAAGATTCCCGATAGAGGGTGGTGATGCGCTCGCTTATCTTCTAGACAATACCATCGAGAAGGCGGAGGATGGTTTACATGACCTTCTCGCGAAACTAGCACTTGGCTTGGACGAGGAATATCTTGGAGAGGGTGGGTTCTCTCAGGGCGCTGGAGGGCTCGAGTTGTGTGGTTGGCTCGATGTCAAAGAGGTCGTAATTCTGCGTCGAGCAATTCAGCGAGGAAAGTGGTCTGTCGACCCCAATGAACCGCTAGATGGTGGGGTCGCAGATGCCTTTCGCCACTTGACAATCATTCTGCGAGGCGCTGAGAAAAGACGCTGTGGCCTCCTGATGCGAAAGCATGCTTGAAGCATAGTGAATTCACCTACTCAGTTTCTTTTCAGACGAGTCGAAGATTGTACAATTCGTCATAGATTGGACGAACCTCATCGTAAATCGCTTGGTGAGCAGAGGAGAGTTCTCCCTCGCGGGCGCGATACTCGGCAAATTCAGTAGATTCCCAAACAGCATCATACCAATGCTTGGCCCAGATGCCGTCGCATTGCTTCGGGCCGGATTGCCAAGATAGCATGTCTGAATCATAGGGTATGTGAAGGGCATGGCATAGTTTTGGGAGCATCACATTTGGGTCTTGAAGGATGTCTCGCGAGTCAACAATTAGTGGGTTGACGCCGGATTCTTTGACCCACTCGACCAGACGTGTTTGTTGTGGCAGTCCTGTGGCCCAAGCATCGATCACATCTGTTTTCTTTGCTAGAGAAAGGAGGACCTCGCGCGGGTCGCGGATTAGGAAGCAAGTAGTCATCGAGTTGATCCAGTCAAGTTCCATTCCCTCGGTGATATGGTGACACATGTGTTTCTGATACCAAATCTTCGATCCGTCGGCGGAGTTTTTACCAAGATTATGGACGACTGCTTGCCAATCTGTCTCATCATTTTCTATTATTTCACTCGCATCAGGGTGCTGTATTCCGGTCGCTGCAAGATAGTGGGCATAAAGCGGCTCATCGGAGCAATATGTATCGGAGCGGCTATCGAAGGAATACATCATCGCAGTTGAGATATTGCGCGGACCCGACCACATTGCAATGTGCTTAGTTTCCCTCAAGTCAACCGCCACACTCATTTCGAATCATCTCAATGTAAAGGCTCTGCAAACGCTCAGTCATCTGTCCGCGTCGCCCACCACTCATCGGCTCACCATCGTACTCAACAACCGGAGTCAAACCCGCAAAGGTTCCTGTGACGAAAACCTCGTCGGCGGTTCGAACTTCTTCGGTTGTGAAATCCTTCTCGAAACTCGGGATTCCGTTGGCCTCGCAAAGATCAAGGATTTTGCGACGGGTGATGCCATCGAGACAGAATTCACCCGTCGAAGTCCAAACTTCTCCATCTCTTACTATGAAGAAATGTGTCGAATTGCAGGTTGCTACATTTCCATTCGGGTCTAGCATCAAACCTTCATCCCCACCCTTTCGGCCAGCATCGAGGCATCCTGCTATGCAATTGTGCTTAGACAGGCTGTTGATTCGTGGGTCCTGCACATTCTGTGGCCCGCGAATGATGTCAACTGTGACCAAACTGATCCCGTCGATTGCGCGTTGTGGATTCGCCTCCTTGTATTCCGGGATGATGACAATCGTTGGAGGACCCGACACGACCCATGGAGCTTGGTATGGAGTTGGCTTGAGTCCACGAGTAACAATCAGACGAATGTGGACTTGGTCCTGCATCTGGTTAGCACTCACAACCTCTCGAATCCGCGCGAGCATCGCATCGCGGGAAATTGGAATCTCTAACCCGATTACCTCCGCCCCATGCCAAAGTCGGTCGAGGTGGTCATCGATGAAAACAAGGACATTCTCGTGTAGACGAAATGCCTCCCAAACACCATCACCGAGCAAGAAGCCGGCGTCCATCACTGAGACCTTAGCATCTGGACGCCGAAACAACTCACCGTCAATTGAAATCCAAACATCGGCATTGCGAGGGTCGTCGACGTATTCGTGAGTACCCACGGCAGACCCTAGGGCTACCAACATTTCAGAATGTCTGACCGGTCAACCGCTCGTACATATCCGCATAAAGGGTCGAAGTCTGGTCAATTATCTCCTGCGGCAAAGCAGGAATCGGAGGTTCCTCTAAACCAGCCTGACGTGCCTCATACAACTCTGCATGATGACCAGTTCCTAGGTAGTGACCGCGAACGAATTCCTTCGACAATTGCACAATCTCACCGTTTGCGTATGACTCAGTATCCCACCAACGATCTTCATCCAGCGTACCGAATGAATCGACAAGCACCGGTACACGGCCAGCGCCAAGAGCGAATTCCTTCTTCCCATCAACGTGAATCAGACCACGTGCACCAGCCTCGGTCTCGATGATTTCATCGACCTTTACTGCAATGTCGAGAATCGCATCAAACTCTTCCCCAGTCAAATTCGAAATTTCCAAAGCCTCTTGGCGATCGAGCAAACGATCAAACTTCTCGAACTTTGTAGAAACCTCAAGGTATGGCTTTGGTAGCTTCACACCCTGCTTCAATTCTGTGCCCGGCTCAAAGCCGAACTCCTCTGCTGGCGCGTCACCACGAGCATACCTACGCCAGCCGCTACCAGCCAGATAATGTCTGCAAATGACCTCAAGAGGAACAAACACATTTTCTCTATCTTTTGCGATTGCACCTGGTTCTCGGACCACGTCGAAGCGTCGTGCCAACACGCGGTCCGGCGCGTTCATCTCGATTACATGCGTATCACAGATGCCCGCGTCCTCAACCAATTGGAACCAATGACAGGAAGTTCGGTTGAGTGATTCTCCCTTTCGCGGAATTAGGCTTGGGATAATTTGGTCGAAGACAGATATTTGGTCAGTATAGCGAAATTCGATGATATCTGGATCATCCGTGCTCCATACCTGTTTCACTTTGCCATGGTAAATCATCTCGCCCATATCGCCCCTGCCGCGCCAGCCGCCGATGAACATTGCTGATGCTCAAATTCATTTTCAGAAGGGAAATTTGGGAAATTTATTGTCTCTGACGCCCCGCATGAGCAAGATTTCTCGCATGCGTGAAAGGTACGATGCAACGCGGGTCGAGTCTATATCCGGACTTCGACCCGTCTGACTCGTGACGACTACACGTCCCGGTATCGAGAGGATATTCTCTTGGTCGGCTCTCGATGAAAAGTCGAGGGTTGCTATTCTCGTCACCATTTTTCTTGTCGTATCGATTGCTCCCGCTGTCGGTCAGAGTATCGAGACTGGATGGCAAGTCGTCGATTCAGGTACTGATGCTGATCTGAACGCGGCAGTGACTCATGGCGAGTCTGTTTGGGCCTTCGGAGATTCAGGAACGGTTCTATTTAGTGAGGATGGAGGGGTGTTGTGGGAGACTCAGACATCTCTAGGAGATTCCGACCTAATTGCCGCAGATTCATTCGAAGATTCGATGGCAGTTCTTGCCTCTGATGGTTTGGTCTATCTTATGGTAGGGCTGAATGCCGATTGGCAGACTCTTGATTCTAGTCGTACGGACATGAGAAGTCTGGCAGTGACTGGGAGCGAATCGCTGGTGCTAGTTGGAGATTCAGGCGTCATTCTCGAATATTCAACTGGAACCTGGACTGAGCGCACCAGTGTTTTCGACAAAGATCTGAATGATGTTTCTTTCCGTGACGATTTGAATGGATTTGCCGTCGGAGATGAGGGGATGATTCTCGCAACAACCGATGGCGGTTTGTCATGGGATTACCGTGAAACCCCATCCGGAGCAGAGGGTTCTGCCCTAGTCTCCGTTGAATACTTCAATCCATACCGAATGTTTGCTGTCAGTGATTCGGGACAGATTCTCTATTCCACTTCTGTCGGTGGTTACGAGTGGAATCTAAGGGAAATTGAATCAGAGGAATACAATACGTCTCTGGGAGTATCACTTAGCTCTCTAAATGTGGTCTCATCATCGAAGATTCTCTTCACAGGAGAAGATGGATTCCTCGGTTTGAGTCTTGATCAAGGACTCAATGTTGAGGATAACATTCTGCCGGAAGGCGTGAGCACTTCATTCAATGATCACGCCATGTTCGATTACCTAGTCGGAATCGTTGTTGGAGATGGGGGTGTGATTCTCTATACCGAATCCGCTGGTGAGAACGACAACGTGGGATTCGAGATTCCGGATTACAATAACTTCGGCGAATTCGTTGAATACGCCGATGATATGCTACTGGGTGGGTTCATCGCCACTGTGAAGGTAGTCATCTTCGGAATTCTGTTCGGTTTCTTCATAGGAGTTATTCTGGCGATGATGAAGACCGCTCCAACCTCTTTCAAGAATCTCTTCGAAGGCGTTCAATTACCCATTGTCAAAGGCATAGGAGGAGTTCTCTCTGTTACTTCGGTGGTGCTCATTTACACGGGAGGCAGTAGATTCGGAGACCTCGGTCTTGAGGGATTGGAGTACATCTTCACACCAGTCGGTGACCCAGAAGGTTTCGCAATGTTTGCACTCGGAATTGGTTTGTTGGCCTTGGGAATTCAATTCAGTCTTGCGGATTTGAAACTCTCTGGACCTCTATTCAAGGTGCGCCCACTAAACACTCTCGCGACGATCTACACCGATTTCTTCAGGAATACTCCTTTGATTGTCCAATTCTTCTTCATCCACTTTGGCTTGAGTTTGGGGATGAGGTTGCAGCAAATCTTCGAGGGCTCATTCGGAGATGCTGGTGTTGACGGCCTCGACTACTTCTTCTATGGAGATCGAACTTTCTTGAGTGCAATTTTCACACTCGGACTCAACTCTGGCGCATACCAGTGTGAGACAATTCGAGGGGCAATTGCAGCCATTCCAAGCGGCCAGATGGAAGCTGGAAGAAGTATAGGATTGACATATCTTGGAACAATGCAATTGGTGATTATGCCACAGGCAATTCGAATCTGTATTCCACCTATTGGGAATGAAATGGTCAATCTAGTGTTGAATTCGTCTCTAGCGATGGTCATCGGATATTCTGAACTCTCCCGACAAGGTAGGCTGATGGTAGCGACCACCTTCCAGATCTTCTCAGCATGGGGTTTGGTGATGATATCCTACTTTGTCGTGACTTGGACTCTAGCGATGCTGTTGAGGCGTCTTGAGGACTGGTCACGAATACCAGGTTTAGGAATTTCAGGAGGTTCGTGAATGTCACAAGTTGTTCTCTCGATTCGCGATCTGCACAAAATCTACGCAGGTGGAGTTCACGCCGTTCGTGGTGTCTCTTTCGATGTACATGAGGGTGAGTCAGTCGCGATCATCGGTTCGTCCGGCTCGGGTAAGTCGACAGTACTACGTTGCATCAATCGCTTGATCGAGCCGACAGAGGGTGCGATTCTACTTCGTGATGAACAGATTAACACACCCAGTGCTGATGTTAACGAGGTTCGCAGTAGAATCGGCATGGTTTTCCAATCCTTTGAGTTATTTGCTCATCTGAAGGTTCTCGATAATGTGACTCTTGGGCTAAGGCATGTTCGTGGGATGAGCAAAGAGGAAGCAAATGAGGTGGCTCTCGAAGTGCTTGGACGAGTCGATATGCTTGAGCGAGTCGATGCTTATCCCGGTAATCTCTCAGGTGGACAAAAACAGCGAGTCGCTATCGCTCGTGCGCTAGCGATGAAGCCTGAGGTGATTCTCTTCGATGAGCCTACTAGCGCGCTCGACCCCGAACTCATTGGATCAGTGCTGCAAACCATTCGTGGGCTCGCCGATGAAGGAATGACGATGGTTATCGTCACTCATGAAATCAATTTCGCAAGAGATGTAGCAGATCGCATCGTCTACATGGATCATGGACAGGTCGCAGAGGAAGGACCGTCGTCAATTGTCAATGAACCAAAATCCGATCGACTGAAGAAATTCCTTTCATCAATTAACGAAGAGCATTGATTCGAAATCACTGTGATTCAAATCAACGCCTGTATTCAGACAGCTCAAATTTCCACTCAGATGAGGCCCTGTGCAGTCATTGCCTCGGCAATCTTGAGGAATCCTGCGATGTTGGCTCCAGCGACGTAATTGCCAGACATACCATACTTCTCAGCAGTTTCGTAGGCTTCCTTGTGGATATTGACCATGATTGCATCAAGGCGTGAATCGACCTCCTCGCGCGACCATGAAAGACGCAGAGAGTTCTGACTCATTTCGAGTCCCGAGGTCGCAACGCCACCGGCATTGCTCGCTTTTCCTGGAGCGAATAGAACACCGTTGGTTTGGAAGACTTCGACGGCCTCAGGAGTACAAGGCATGTTAGCACCTTCTGCCACAGCAATGACCTCATTGGCTACGAGCATCTGAGCCTCTTCACCATTGATCTCATTCTGAGTTGCACAAGGCAGAGCGACGTCGACATTGACGTTCCAAAGTCCATTGAGTGCTGGCTCCGGCTCTGATTTGCTGAAGGTAACGCCATCGAAGTGGGATGCAAACTCGGAGATGCG
>DAFD01000019.1:20633-20836 GCA_002497895.1 Euryarchaeota archaeon UBA175 | reverse complement strand
AGCCTAGCATGGTCACCGACCTCGAACCTCATTCTCTACGGCGAAACCACAGACATCGCAACCGCGAAGGCAGAGGGCGTGAACATCATGATTGGACCGGATTGGGGGCCGAGCGGTTCCAAGAGTTCAATGCACGAACTCAAGACTGCCGAGTGGTGGGATCAGAATGTTCTCGGTGATATTTTCACCGATTACGAAATGGT
>DAFD01000019.1:18583-20255 GCA_002497895.1 Euryarchaeota archaeon UBA175 | reverse complement strand
GCCGTATACAAGCCGGTCTAGCAGCCGATCTCGTCGTTCTCGACACATTCCATGCCGACCCATATCGCAATGTCATCGAGGCAATTGACCCCGATGTCCGTCTAGTCGTCATCGGCGGTCTAGCCGTCTTCGGTGATGTCGACATCATGCAAGCCATGGACGATGAGATTCAGATTATCCAAGGCGATGGCTTCACCAAGGCCACCGACATCACCTACGACGGAGTTCCCGAAGCCCAGCAGACGGTGGAGGAGTTACTAGCAGACCTCCAGTCATGCAACCAAGGTGCGAGCGTGCCGATTGAGTACCTCTTCACCCTCGGTGACGATCGCTACTTCGACGTACTGAACCGCTCTGCAACTTTCCAAAACGGGCGAACAATCGACCTCTACGCTGACTTCTACGATATCGAGCTCGACGATGATGGACATCGCGTAGGTGGCACCGTCGGCGGCGCCGACCCAATCGACACCTCGATTGGCGGCGGTGATGGAAACAACGGCAATGGAGGAAATGGAGGAAACACGGTCCCAGAGCCAGAGTTGCCACAGATTTGGCCAACCTATGGTCCTCGAGGAGCCACCCTTTCCCACCCGACAACAATCGAAGAGGGAATCCATCTCGAGGCCTGCACTTCCGATAATGGACAAGTCACTCCCGAAAGCAAGGAATTGCTTTGTGGAGCGATTCTCGTAGTAATGCAACCAACCGAGGAGTGTATCGAATTAGAAGGATGGTACTGTCAGTTGGAGGTCGAGGATGCATTCGCCATTCCAGGAAACTTGTGTGAAGATGTTGCGAGCACTCCCGAGGACGTGACTTGCCGTGATGCGTGGTCCTATCTTGACCTCGATGACGGTGAGCCTGAACCTGAACCCGAGCCGCAGCCCAACGACCCAGAGCCTGAAACTTCGTGGATGGACGGGCCGTTCTATTGGATTGCTGTAATTTCTCTAGTTGGTCTGTTAATCGCTTCGATTGTCACTATCAATCAGAATCTGCGCGGTAGATTCGAAGAAGAGGAATAATCCTCTGAATGGTTGACTGAGTCCCTGTTAGGACACTGAGATTCTCACTCAATGCGCCATACTGGACCATCTGGGCTGTCTTCGACGACCACGCCAAGTTCGTTGAGTTGGTCGCGGATTTGGTCTGCACGCGCCCAGTCTTTGTCTGCGCGGGCGGTGGCTCTCTGCTCCAGTAGAGGTTCGACTTGACTTGCGAGATTGCTACGAGCCGACACACCCTCAGCCTGTGCTGCTCTGACCGTGTCTGTATCGGGCAGTAAACCGAGTAGGTTGCCAGCGAATTCATCGAGCCAGCCAACGCTGGCTGCGATGAGCCCTGAATCGGCATTTGAGTCGAGCAGGGCTCGTAATTCGCGGACCACAGTTTGAACTTCGACCATCGCGGTTCGCGTATTGAAATCATCATTCATTCCGGCGGTAAAGCGCTCAGCGGCTGTCTCGAGGTCTTTGTGTCCCTTCCATTCGCTGCTTTCCGCCGCCACGAGCGCCTTACCATAGACTTCCATCATGCGCTCGTGATGCTTCTTCGATTCCTCCAGCATCGCCATGTTGAATTCAATCGGTTGGCGATAAGGAGCATTGAGCAAAGCGTAGCGAAGTTCGAGCGGATCGACGTGTTCGAAGGTATCACTAATCGTCCAAAA
>DAFD01000019.1:0-18173 GCA_002497895.1 Euryarchaeota archaeon UBA175 | reverse complement strand
CCAAGGCAGCATTCGGATTGGAAAATTTCGGCTTCATGGTGTGGGAATAAGAGATCAGCACCACCTCCGTGGATGTCGAAAGTCTCGCCTAGATGCTTGAGTGACATTGCTGAACACTCGATGTGCCAGCCTGGACGTCCCTCTCCCCAAGGACTCTCCCAGGAGGGTTCTCCTGACTTGGCAAGCTTCCACAGAGCGAAGTCGCGATGGTCTCGCTTGCCCGAGCCGGTGTTATCGACGCGCCCTCCTGCACCGGCTCGTACCATCTCTAGTGTTTGGCCGGTTAATTCACCGTATTTTTCGGGGGCAGAATCGATTTCGAAGTAGACTCCGTCATTGGCGACGTAAGCGTGTCCTTTACCGATGAGTTGCTCGACCATGTCGATGATTTCTGGAATTGATTCTGTTACGCGAGGGTAAGTGTCGGCGCGAAGAACGTTCATCGCGTCCATGACGGTGTAATAGTCCGCGATATTACGTTCTGCAACGACAGTGAAATCGACGCCTTCGGCGTTCGCGACATTGATGATTTTGTCATCAATGTCGGTGAAATTAGTGACATATTCGACTGCGTAGCCCGAGTGACGAAGCCATCGGACGATGACGTCGAAGGCGATGGCTTGGCGTGCGTGTCCAAGGTGACTTGGAGAGTATGGTGTGATTCCACAAGCGTAGAGTCTGACACTTCCTTCGACCAGAGGTTCGAATTCACGCTTAGCGCGCGAGCGCGTGTCGTAGACTCGCAATACCATGCTCTCGTGGCGAATCCGCGCGCCGCGCGCTCATGAACCTCGCGCCGCATCAACGAGCGCGCGATACAATCCGACGTGGCCGATGCGTTCGGGGTGCCATTGAACGCCGATGCAGAATCGCTTGTCGGTTCGCTCGACCCCTTCGATGAGTCCGTCATGAGAGGAATGGGCAGAAACGGAGAGGCTACCGGGGTCTAAGACGCCTTGGTGGTGGGTCGAATTAACGGCTACATTTGCACCCATAATGGAATGCAGGTGAGTTCCCTCGACGGTTTGGACGCCATGCTCGGTAACATCGCCATCCCACCCTCCATGCTCTTCGTGCCCAGGGGTCTCTGGGAGGTGTTGGTGGATTTTTCCACCATGGACGACACACATCAATTGCATTCCACGACAAATTCCGAGTAGCGGGATGTCACGTTCGACCGCTGCTCGAATCAAATCTGATTCCGAGACATCCTGATCGGGATGTGCCAATGAGATGTGCTCGGAAGGTTTCTCTCCGTAGAGTGAGGGGTCGATGTCCGGTCCACCAGCAACAACGATGCCGTCAAGAATGTCGAGTAAGGAGGGGCAACAACCTGGCGGTAGGAGGAGAGGTTTTCCCCCTGCTTCTTCAATTGCCGTAGTGTAGCCAGAGGGGAGGATGACCGCTTCAAGGTTCCAAGGACCGAATGAGGACTCCCGCTTGCAGGCAGTTATCCCGATGACTGGGGCGCGATGGCGGTCACTCATTGGGCTCGACTCAACTAACGAGTTCATCAATCAAATGGTTCAGACCTTTGATTCTGAGATATCTAAGCACGTGCTGCCTCAATTAGTGCGTCGAAAACCTTGGTTTGGTTAAGCATCTCAGGGTGCCATTGCATCGAGAGGAGAAAACTGGCCCCTGGAAGTTCTACCGCTTCGATGAGACCATCTTCGGTTCTTCCTACGATTGTGAGGTCACCTGCATCGGCTACTCCTTGATGGTGCCCCGAGTTACCGATTACATTTGTACCGAGAATCGAACCGAGTCTAGAATTCGGGTCGATTTCGACTGCATGATTAGACCACTCGCCACCTGTTGCACCGTGCTTCTCGTAGCCAGGAGTCTCTGGGAGGTGCTGGTGGAGGCGGCCACCACGTTCGACAGCTAGGAGTTGGTGGCCACGGCAGACGCAGAGTAGTGGAAGGTCGCGCTCAATCGCAGTGGCGATGAGCGCAGATTCCCAAGTATCTTGTTCGGGGCGAAGGTTGTCTGTGCGCTCGTGCGGCTCTTCACCGTATCGAGCGGGATCGACGTCTCGACCGCCGGCGATGATGATGCCGTCTAGACGGGCGAGAAGAGTCTCAACATCGTCGCCTTCGGTGAGCAGAATAGGAATCCCTCCCGCTCGCCTAATCGCTTGTGGATAATTCGCTGGGACCATGACCACCGCTTGTTCGGGGGTCTCGTAATCGCGCACATTAACCGAGGTTGTGACTCCAATTACTGGTGCCGACAAGCCAATCACTCCTCTTCACGTGCGATACGGGCTGCGCGGAATGACATGATTCCACAAACCATGAAGCAAACTCCTACTAAGATGAGAACAAGGTTGGAAGCAAGAGCGAGTGACGAATCAGGAACTCCCATAGATGCGAACATTGAGAGAGGTGCGATTACCATTAACAATGTCAGAACCATTGCTGCATGCATTAGGTGGTGGCGCATATTTGGCATCCTTTCAGAAAGTATACCTAGAATCATCAGAGGAGCGCCCATCAATGAAGGAATCATTGCTGTTATCGAAGATTGATCGGAGATGATGTAAGCCGCTATCCCCCATAATACGAGAAAGACTCCATCGTAAATCGCGATTCTTGGAATGGTAAAGCCTGCAATGGTGAACTCGTCGTCCATGCTTATGGCTCAAGGATGCGCTATTTATGCGTCACTCAGCGGCATTTGAGAAGGCCGAGGCTTGAATTCCTCAAATCTCTCAGTTTCAATAAATCGAAATTAATTGAAGCCGCCTTTTCGTGAATTCCAGAATCGAGACCCACGGGATTTCTTTCTGAAATTATTTTGAATTTCGGCGTCTTTGGCGACAATCTGTTCCCAAAGTATCTCAGCAACATCCATGACGTCCATTTCAGCCCCTACTGAATCTAAGCCATCCTTTACCATGATTGAACAGAATGGACACCCGACTGCCACAGTATCACAGCCTGTTTCTGCGATTTCCTTAGCGCGGATTTGGTTAACGCGCTTGTCTGCGTCTTCCTCCATCCACATCTGTGCACCACCTGCACCACAGCAGAATGAATCTGTGCCGTGGCGCTCAACCTCGACATCGACGCCTCCGATGAGGTCACGAGGTTCGTCGACAATACCGCCTATACGACCGAGGTAGCAAGGATCGTGGAAGGTCACTGAGCCATCCTTATCGACATCGGGCAACTTGCCTTCCTCCTGTAATTTGGCGAGAATTTCGGAGTGGTGGAAGACCTCGAGATCGGCGCCTCCGTAGTCGGCGTATTCCTTGCCAAGAGTATGGAAGCAGTGAGGGCAGGAAGCCACGATACGCTTGACACCAAGTTCTTGGAAAGTCATCATATTGGTCTCAGCGAGCATCTGGAAGAGGTACTCATTACCCGCGCGACGAGCAGGGTCTCCCGAGCATCCTTCCTGCATTCCGAGAATGCCAACATCCAATCCAGCCTCTTTCAGCAAGCCAATAGTCGCACGGGCGACTTTCTGATTGCGTTCATCGAAGCTCGCTGCACAGCCGACGAAGTAGATGTACTCGGCTGGCTCACCAATCTTGATGTCGAGCCCCTCAGCCCAGTTTCCGCGCTCATGCATGCCGAAGCCGTATGGGTTAGAAGCCGACTCGAGGTTACCCATCGCGACATTGAGTTCTTCTGGATATTCCATCGTCTCCATCATCGCATTGCGCCTCAAATCGGTCAGTTTCGGCACATGCTCGATGTACACTGGGCAAGCGTCCACGCACGCGTGGCAGGTAGTGCAAGCCCAGACCGCTTCTGCGCTCATTCGGTCAAGGATGCTCTCATCAGGAGTCTCTCCCTTCAGAAGAATTGGAGCATGTTCATTCGCGTAATCGCGGATGTCGTGGATAATCTGCATAGGATTGAGCGCCTTTCCGGACTCGTAAGCTGGACAGACATCTTGGCAACGTACACAAGTCGTGCACGCCCAACCATCAATCAATTGCCTCCAACTAAACTCCTCGTAACTCGATACGCCGAATGTTTCGATGTCGAGATCCTCTAACGGAACAGCCTGTCCGCTCTCGTTCACCGCGAGCGGGCGCATCTTGGCCATCGGCTCTGTGTCGTAGAAGAATACGTTGGGAAAGGCCATCACTAAGTGCATATGCTTGGATACAGGAATCAGTACAAAGAAGGTGCAAATCGCAACCATGTGCGCCCAATAAGCAGCAACTACGACGACATCAGCCAAGCCTAACCCAGCTACGAAGTGCCCAAGTGGCTCCCAGAAAGCCGAGGGTGATTCAGCCGACTCGACAACGAATGAAGTCGTCGTGATCGTCATAATCAACACAAGGATGAAATTTCCTTCAAGTTGTGATTTCCCCTTCAATTTCTCCGGAGTGAAGACGACTCGACGAAGTAGCGCAGCCGTACAACCAATCAGAGCTATGGTGTAACCAAATTCGACCATCCCATTCCATGGCCCATTGAGAATATCTGGTAAGATGTTGTGAGAGAACCAATTAGCCGTAGCAAGGTCGAACATATCGGTCGAGAGCATCAAGAATCCCCAGAACATGAGGACATGCATACCACCTACAATACGATCTTCGAGTACTCTCTTCTGACCCAACCAACCTGTTATGACTTCCTTGATGCGTTGTCCCCAGGAATCGAATCGAGAGTCACTGGCGCCTAGCATAACTAAGCGAGTGGCAAGTTGAACCTGATAGAGGAAGAAGCTAATCGAGACTCCGCCGATGAGGAGCAGAATCATCCAGCCATCGAGCGGCCCGTATGTCTGAAGCAGTGGGTGCTCCATCTCTAATCACCTTCAGGCAACGGCCTGAACACTCCTTGCAGGAGTGGCCGGACCTTCAATCAACCGCTCCTTTCTAACTCTTCATCACCTCACTATGACCCATCCCAAATGCTCATGTCCCAACACCCTCACCCTTGTTCATGGTCAGGGCATTCGCCCCCGGCAAGTGCATCTTGTTCGGTGAGCACGCGGTTGTCTATGGCCATCCGGCAGTGGCTGTGGCCATCGATTCAGGAGTTGAAGTTGAATTGACTGAATCGGACTCTTGGACCATCGAAGGAATGTCCTTCGAAGCACATCGTCACCCACATATCTCGCACATATTGAATGATGTGTTTGGGTATGATGGTGTGCCTCTGAGAATGGAGATTAGTAGTGGGTTATTCTCAGCCGCAGGACTTGGGTCCTCGGCTGCTTTGTCGAATGCAATGAGTGCTGCTGTTCAGCGTTTGACGCAGCCGGATGATGAAATCGATTCTGTTCAACTGGCTCGGATTGGTCATGCGGCTGAGGTAAAGGCTCAGGCTGGTCGAGCAAGCCCGACTGACACTGCAACCAGCGCACTGGGAGGTTGTGTTGTCGTTTCTGGAGATATCGTTGAAGGGGCTGAACATGTTTTTGATGCAAGTCTGGTTACGCCCGAGGGTGAGAGAAAATGGTCGATTTGTAAGGTAAATCTACCACCTGAAATCGATGCTTGGCTGGTGCTCGGCTTCACCGGCATCGGATCTCCAACTGGAGAGATGGTGGCAGGTGTGGCTCGTTTGCTTGAGCGAGACCCTTCCAAGCATGCAGACATGGAAGCAATCGCTCGAATTACACAGGCTGGATTAACCGCTCTAGGAGCCGGAAATCTCGAGGCTGTCGGTATGGCGATGGACGCCTGCCACGTAAGATTGCAGAGCCTTGAGGTCAGTAGCCCCGAGCTCGACGCGCTGGTAGAAGCGGTACGCCCACACTCTCTAGGAGCCAAACTCACTGGTGCAGGTGGGGGCGGCTGCATGGTCGCTTTGACAGATGAGCCACAGAGAGTAGCAGAGGCGATAGAGGTGGCCGGTGGGACACCTCTGATCTCTCGGCTCGGAGCCGAAGGTGTACGTATCCTCGCTTGAAACAAGCAACTGAGCCCCTATTATTCAGCATCAGTGGCTTGGGATTCACGACAATTCTTTAAAAGTGGTTCATAAGTGCGGGGCCCTATGAAGAGTGACGAGGAACGACTGACTGTCGTCAACGTGGTCGCCTCCACCCGCGTGGCGGAGGAACTTGACCTACCAGACATTGCCATCCAGCTGAACTGCGAATACGAGCCAGAACAATTCCCTGGTGTCGTCTACCGAGTGGTTGACCCGAAACTTGCGATTCTCATGTTCCGCTCCGGGCGTGCCGTTTGCACAGGTGGCAAGAACAAGGACAACATCCACACTGGAATCGAGCGCATGATCGGTGATCTGCGTAAGGCAGGCATCGAGACTTGGGAGCTTGAAGACGTAGAGATCGAAGTCCAAAACATGGTTGCAACCTATGCTCTGTTTTACCCCGAGGACTACGACGGAACTGCTCGCATGGACGACAACCACACAAGTGTTATCGATATCGAGGGTGGCATCCGCGCCGCTACAGACGAGGAAAAAGAAGAGGAAGATTCACGCATTCGTGGTATTCGTGAGGGTGAGCCGCTGGCAGCAATGCCGCGCCGGCTCAACCTGAATAACCTCACTTTCCACCTACCATTTGACAAGGTTGAGTACGAGCCAGAGCAATTCCCTGGACTCATTTACCGACTCGACTACCCTCGAGTCGTCTGTCTGATTTTCGGTTCCGGAAAGATGGTTATCACAGGAGCTCGTGACAAGTCCGAGATCCTCGAAGCAGTCCAGTTCATTCAGGACGAGTTGGCCGATCTTCTCTGATTAGAGAAATCTGATGAAAGCCTGCCGATTGTGGCAGGATATTGATTCAGGACGCCTCTGTTCCAGAGAAAATCTTAGTTTTTCGGGGATTACGCGCCTGAGTGAGATTCATGTGCAGACGTAGTCTGCACAGAGACGTGTCTGACCTGCGATTGAATGGTTTCATTGTTGTATTAATGCTGATTCTTACTCCGGCGATAGGTCTGTTCGGACCCGCCGGACCGACCATTGGATTGGTCGACGACGCCGATTCTCGGCACACAAATCACAATTCCGGATCGAGCCTTGTCGACACTCCTGACTGGAGAATTGGAGACCGTTGGAATTACGACGGATTCCTCGATGTCCGTGATTTCGTCGAAGAAAGCGGTGTCGATACTGATGTAGAAACCCTCGACGGAACCCTCGATACACGAGTTACTGACATCTACACGTTGAACGTTGAAGGAGTTCCCACTCTTGTCTACAAGGTTGAATCCGATGGAGAATATGAAGCCACAGACGTCAATCTCGCTGGCTACGACGGTGACCTCATAATCGAGATTGACACAATTGAAATCATCCGTGTCTCAGATTTAGCATCGATTCAACAGGAAGCAACTATCGACATCGATTTCGACTACCAAATTTGGTTTTGGACATATACCATCAACGTCGCTGATCTTGTAGTAACGAACGAATACGATCCAGCCCTCGAAGGCTATGATTTCCCCGTCAGTGTCGGTGAATCTTGGGAGACTACTTACTCGCAGGACACCACCTACAGTGGCTCCAGCGATTACGTAGAAATTCCAGACGACACCAGCACTACCAACTCGACTTCCTGGGAGGTAGTCGCACGAGGAAGTTCGGGAGTAAGTTACGGAGGATGTGGGCAATCTTACAACATCACGAACTACAATTCTGATGGAGATGTGACTGGCTACAAGTGGTACTGCCCGGCTATCCGCAATGACATCAAGAGCTCGACCACAGAGAGCATCGGCTTCATCGCAACCCACGAATTGAATTGGTATCAGGAGATGACACGCACTCGAACACTCGATGTCGATATCGAATTCCAACTCTCTCCCCTCGACATGGACATGAACGCTACTGTGACTGTGACCGATAACTCAGGGAACACTGTTACAGGACAAGAAGTTGAATTTCGATACGAGATTGACGAGGACGTCAGGACTTTCACTACCGATTCCTATGGCCAGTTCGTCGTAGATCTGAATAGCGGCAACTCAGCAGACAGCTCAGAAGGCGGTAGCGAGTATGGATCTCACGGAATCATTGCTTGGATCAGTGGTTCTTCGCCGCAGATTGGAGTATCGACAATCATCACCGATGAGAATCTTCACGCTGTGGATTTGATTGCTAATTCCGCCGGTGTAACCGTCGAAAGAACTCGTGACAATAGGACTGTGAGCTTGAATTCAATTATTGGATTTGCAGCTATTCCAGGCGATGTACTGACGTTCAGCGTGCCGGTTTTGAACAGAGGAATCATGACATCACCCTCAACTAACATACGTGTTACTGGCCCAGATGGAACGAGTTCGACGAGCGCAGTTCCATCTTTGGATAGTCTTTCTGAACAGCGCGTCGAAATAGATTGGACTGTTCCGGCTGCTCAACCAGTCGGTGATGCAGCCATTACCTTCGTCGTCGATGAGGCTGGTACCATCACTAACGATGGAAACCGTAGCAATAACGAGGGCTCATTCATACTCTTCATCGGTAGGTTACCTACGGCAAGTCTGACTGTGAATTCACCTGTACAGACTTATGAGAATGCAATACTCAACGGGCTTTACTCAACCGACCCAGATGGTGGTTCGATTACATGCGTCTTCGAAATTGAGACGGTTAGTGGTTCGATGGAAACCTACACCGAAGACGATTGCGTTTACGAAGCGGATTGGCAAGATGATGGAGAGTTCCTCGTTCGCTTGACGATTACAGATGAAGAAAGTGATTCGGACACTGTCGAAGAAATCATCACTGTGCTGAATCGCCCTCCGGAGATTATCGTCGACGCTTCCTCTTATTCGATTCCGGTGCTCTCCTCAGTGACCTTAGAAGTCACCCACCGTGAGGATATGGATTCACAGAATCCATTCTCTCCTGTCGACATCGCATGGCAAACCGCTTGCGAAGAGGGAAGTAGTGTTAGTGCACGCTGCACCATCACTCCGAAGGTCGAAGGAGAATACACCATCGAAGTCATCGGAATGGATGACGATGGTGCGACGGTGACCGAGAGTGTCACTATCGATGTCACCAATATCGCACCTTCAAATCCGGCTGCGGAATTATGGAACGGCATGACTAGAATGACACCGGATTCGAGAGGAGTTTACTCCGCTGAGGAGGGTGATAGCATCGAATTCAGAGGCTCAGCTGAAGATTCAGAGAATGATATCGACAGTCTGATTCACCTCTGGTCTCCTGATGCCGAAGACCATCCTGAGATTCAACACCAGAGCGTTGGTCAACACTCAACTATCGAGCATATGTATACGACCGCTGGCCTTCACCTCGCTACTTTGATCGTAACTGATGACGACGGAGCGAACTCTGAGACACTGACCATCGCTATCGAAATAGTCAATCTCGCTCCGGAAATCGACCCGATTAGCAACCCACTACCAGTTGCTGAAGATAGTGAGATTACAATCTCCGCAAGTGTTTGGGATACGACTGGAGACATTGACACTCTGCAGAATTGCTTCGATCTCGATCCAGAAGAAAACTCCGATGGTGAAGGCGAGGCAAACGATGACTGCGACTTGGAAGGTACCATTTTCATAGGGTCCTGGCCAGATGCTCAGACCGCTCCTTCCAGTTTGGTATTCCACACGATGGATGACGATGGTGAGCGCGCCTCGGTCGAGATTCCAATCTCGGTGAACAATGTCAAACCGTCTGCTCACTTGAGCGTTAGTAATCAGAAGCCTACCGAAGGCGATGTGGTTATTCTCAGTGCCAATATGACGACTGACTCAGCCTTTGACCTTGAGAACATGATTTACAATTGGGATCTTGACACATCCGTCGACAGCGATGGAGATGGGAATCCTTCGAACGACATAGATCATGTAGGAATTTGGTTAGAATGGAAGACCGACTCACACGGAACTCGTTCGGTGAAACTGACAGTATCCGACGAAACTCTCGTAGACTCTGTGTCGATTACGCTCATGATTGAAGAAGCACCATTCAGCTTCGCAGATCTCGTCAGTTCACCTATTTTCATCATACTGATCATCTTGGTTCTTGCAGGCGGTGGAGGATTTGCCTACATGCAAATGCGCAAGCCAGAAGATCTCATAGAAGCGCCACCTGAGGCTCGCCGAGGAAGGAAAGTTTCGATGGATGACGCCTTCGATGACCCTCAGTTTGACCCTTTCAGCGAAGACGAAGATAGACGGCGAGTAAAGGAACAGGACCGTGATGAAGATGGGGAATTAGCTCAAATCCCGGTAGAGAAAACAGCCGAGGTGGAAGAAACTACTGAGGCAACTGAACCTGAGGATTCACCTGTGCTCCAACTAACTGAACTCGATGAAGTGTATGAGCAGGCTCGTGTAGCAGATACCTTGGACAATGAGGTTCTGAGCGAACTCCTTGATGAAGACGAAACATCCTCAGAAGAGGAATGACCGCTCGGAATACCACATTCAGTAATCGCCGTCATGCGAGCGGTGGAAGGGAAGCACTCATGGCTGATGGGTCGATGCAACCTTCGTGGTCAATCTCTTCAGATTACTCGGCTTACCCGACCCTTCCAAGTCGGCTGAGCAAGTGAGAAGGGCCCCGCGCTCGGCAGATCCCGGTCCACAGAACAATGACGCATTCCACGATTTAGGCAAAGATATCTGGACTGAAAGAACTCACAAGATGGCATCTCCCGCCGATCGCTTTGTCCATTACATCAAGCCGGATGACCTTCATCGATTGAATCTCAATGGACTTCAGTCGAGACTCGGTCACGGAGATTTAGTAATCGCCGACCTCGGATCATTGACGCACATGCCGAGTCAGCAGGAAGTCTGTAGGAATCGAATCCAAGGACTCGGTCAACAAACAGGACTCCCCATCTTTGCACTCAACGAATCGGATACCTTGCTGATGATCGCTGGTAGGAATATGCGTGTTGATACAGAAAAACATCTGCTTGGCATGGCCAAGTGGGGTCAGCTTGCTAATGGCGATTCTCAGTGATTGCTGAGTCCAAATCGCCAATCTGTCGGATTGGGTGCAGGACCTACTGAATCGAATCCTATTTGGAAAAGGGTTTGAGGCACCGTATCCGACTGCAATCCATCTGGCACATCGATGGATGAAACTTGTAGAATTGCTAGAGACCCCTTTGCACCGGCTGGCAGAGGGTGGAGTTCAGCCAATTCGCAGTGGATAGCAGCCAGTGCGCCTGTTAGGTTTGGCGCAGTATCAGGAAGCAAATCCCATTCTGATTCATCAGGAGGTAATGGTCTCGCCGTCGCATCGACAGCTAACGCAGAATCATGGTCTGCATTCAATACGAATATGGTACACTGCGAACCGATTCCACCATTTCTTAGATTCTCCAAAGTGTCTCGTGGCCTGCCCTCAATATCTACTGATAGTGACATGGTCAGTAGAGGGGGAGAGTTAGAGACCACATTAACCGAAGACATCGGAGAAATGTTCTGGACGCCTGTGGCAGATACCGTTGCCACAAGAACCACTGGGCGCGGCATTAGCAGAGCTGCTAACCACTCACGGCGATCGTGATAGGTCATCGAAGATAGATCGAGTGAGAATGACCCGGAGCCAATCGAAGGCGGAGGAGGACCTTCCCCCTCCTCGTCGGTTAACCAGGAATCTAGTACACCCGATTCGATTTCGCCTGCCGAATAGGCGGTGAATTCACGGAAAGCTTGCCAGCGCGCAAGTTCAGTTTCACCCTCGCCTCGCGCGCGCTTGCGTTCAATCGAAGCATCGGAATAAATCACGCAACGGCGTAGGTAGGTTGCGACAACCCGGCGCCGTTCATCGATGTCCATCTCAATCCGCTACTCCGAGTTCGCGCATCAACCTCTCGACGTGGCCCTTCGCGCGGACATTGTAGCCAACCCAAGAAAGCCTGCCGTCGGTATCAATCACGAATGTGGAACGGCTCACACCCATGTACGTCTTGCCATAATTCATCTTCTCGCGCCATACGCCGAACTTCTGATGTAGATCAGTTTCCTTATCGACAATCAAGTCAAAATTCAATCCCTGCTTCTCGATGAACTTCGCATGCGACTTGGCTGAATCCTTCGATACCCCGAGAATCCGGTATCCAGAAGTTTCGAAGGCTCCGAAATTATCTCGGAAATCACAAGCCTGAGTAGTGCACCCTGGGGTCGAATCTTTTGGATAAAAGTAGAGGATAACCTTCTCGCCACCAGCCAGTATATCGGCCAACTTCACTGTGCTACTATCAGTCAATTCTGCCTCAAATTCTGGAGCGATATCCCCTACCTCAAGTGTCAACCAATCATCAGCCATGGTCACTCGACCCGAGACAGTATGATGAATGCTCGGGCTGAGAGGATTCAAGAGAGCCTGCTAAGACCGACCCCCCATGGGCAAGTCTGGAACCTTTGGCGGCACGCTATCTCTCATCGTCGGTGTGCTCTGCATCATCGGTTGGATCAGTGCTGGAATGGCAGTAGATTACATCGAAGGAGAACTCGAAGAAAACTGCGACAGCACGACAGGACAGATAGGACAAGTCACTGGCTGGGATGATGGACAATGCCAAGACGGTCGCGATACAAAAGACATGATCTCCTCTCTCCAAACACCGCTACTTCTGCTCGGAATCGCTTGTGTCGGCGGCGGTGGTTTCCTGTTATTCCGCAGCTGAAAGACAGGCATTAGGGCCTCAGCGGCGCGATTCCTCGTGAATACGCTTCTTTGTCGCTGCCCATCCACATATCGGGCAGCCAGTCAAATCGTGATTGCGGGCAGGACAATACTCGCGACCGAAGTAAATGATTTGCAGATGCCTTCGATTCCAAGTGTCCATCGGAAAGACCGCTTTCAGGTCTCGCTCAGTCTGCACCACATTCCTACCACTCGACAATCCCCAACGCGCAGCTAAACGGTGAATGTGAGTGTCAACTGGAAAGGCTGGAACGCCAAAAGCCTGCGACATGACAACGCTCGCCGTCTTGTGACCAACACCTGCGAGCGATTCGAGGAATTCCCAATCGGGAATGACTTCACCCCCACCATCCAAAATTTGCTCAGCCATCCGCTTGAGATTCTTTGCCTTCGTCGGAGCAAGTCCAATCTCACGAATAATCTCACGAATTTGGTCAACCTCGAGTTCCGCCATCCGTGCCGGCTCATCAGCCACTGCAAACAGAGCCGGCGTGACCTCATTCACTTTCTTGTCCGTAGTTTGTGCAGACAGCATCACCGCAACAAGCAGAGTGTAAGGGTCGTTATGGTCGAGCGGGATTGGTGTAGTCGGATACAATTCGTCCAATTGAACACCGATTCGATCTGCCCGTTCCGCTCGTCGCATCACTGAGCATCCTCCTCATCACGTAGACCGAGGAGTAACGAGCCACCGACGATCAAGCCAGGGAGTAAGTAGCAAGGACCATACATCCAAGCCTCCCACTCTGGGAAAGCAGTTTCTCCACCAATCAAGACGTAAGACACCATCCCTACGAAGAGAGCAGGGAGTACGGATACCGTCCCGAAAACAAGACCGCGCATGACTCGCATGACAGCCCCTCACGCGCGTGCATGATGAATCTTCGTCAGCGAGTCGCAGTTGTTCGACATCACAGTCCGAGGATCTCTTCCATCTGGACTCCGCTCTGAGTGTTGAGAACGTCACCAGCCTCCAACCAACCCTTTCGAGCAATTTGCACCCCATACCAAACGTCAGCTAGACCCTCTGTTCCATGGGCGTCTGGATTAATGCACACTGGCACACCTTGTTGCTTGGCATAGCGGCAAAGGCGCCAATCGAGATCTAGGCGGTATGGTGATGCGTTGATTTCGACTGCTTTCAGTTCGCCTTCGGCGTTGAGTTCTCCCATTCGACGTAACACTGCATGCATGTCGACGGGGAAGCCTTCTCGGCCTTGCAAGATTCTTCCCGTCGGGTGGCCTAAAATTGTGAAAGTGGGATTTTCAACGGCTTTGATCAGGGCTTCTGTATTGGCTATCTCATCTCTATTGCGCCAACTCCCTAATGCGTGGACTGAACCCACGATATGGCTGAGTGATTGACGGGTTTCATCAGGGTAGTCGAGCGCACCATCTGCTAGGATGTCGCACTCGGAACCGTGGAAGATTCGGAAGTCTTGGTTGTTATCTGCCCAGCCCTCGTTGAGTGCGCGAATCATCTCGGCTTGGGCTGGGATACCATCGGCTGACACGCCAATTTGTCGCCCTCCGATGTTGAGTATCTCTGAATGGTCGGCAATACCGAGGTATTGCCAGCCGAGGTCTATGGCCGCTTGGGCCATCTCCTCGAGTGTGTTGACACCGTCGGATGCGACGGTGTGATTGTGTAGGGCGCCGCGTAGATCGGCGGGCTCGATTAGACGCGGCAGGCTGGAAGATTGGGCAGCCTCAATCTCTCCTGTGTCCTCTCGCATCTCAGGAGGAACCCAAGTCAGTCCGAGATGACTGTAGATATCGGCCTCATTAGCGCATTCGAGGGTGTGTTTTGCCGCCTCCATGCCGATTGCGTCACCGGCAGCTGCTTCGGAGAATAGACCGAATTCATTGAGTCGAAGCCCGCGGTCAATGGCGAGTTGACGCATGCGAATATTGTGTTCCTTTGATCCAGTGAAGTAAGCGAGAGTGAAGGGGAAGGTAGCTGGTGAGACGATTCTCACCTGAGCATCGATTGTCGCATCACCGCTGCGTTCCATCATCGCCTCTGCGAGTTGAGCGTCCATGCTACCGATGTCTTGCGCACCAGCCAACATGTCCTGCTCAAGAATCAGGCTGACTTTCGATTCGCCCGAGCCTTTGACCTCAGCAATTCCAGGGAATGAGAGAATAGCCTCGATGACCGAATCGTGATTTTCTGGTTCAGCCGCCGCGACGATATCGAGGTCACCGATAGTCTCGCGTCGGCGACGGGCGCTGCCAGCGAGTTGGGCACGAGTTACACCAGGAATAGCCGCAACTCGTGCTTCAAGCGCCCTCCCAAAAATAAGTCCTACATCCATACGAGAGCGACCCTGGTAGCGTCGCAATAACTCGATTCCCTCGAGGTATTTCTGCTGACTTTTCTCGCCGAAACCAGAGAGTGGAGCGATGTGTCCCATCTCACAAGCCGCCTTCAGCGCCTCGACAGAATCGACACCCAATTCCTCATACATCACGCGTGCCCGCTTTGGCCCAAGGCCGGGAATACCGACAATTTCGATGAGGCCAGGTGGGATCTTCGCATAGAGGTCAGCGAGGTCACCCCAAGTCCCCTCTAACACGGCTTCGCTAACGAGACCGCTGATACCTTTTCCAATCCCCTTGACATCTACTAAATTCCCCTCTTGAACCACCGTCAGAAGATCTTCCTCCATCGAGGCGAGGGCGCGGCTACCGTTTTGGTAGGCGCGAACTCGAAACGGGTTGGCTCCATCAAGTTCGAGCAACACTCCGACCTGTTCGAGAACAGCGACCACGGATGACTTGGTCTGGAAGGGTGGCCCCGTGCTTCGAGGCTTCGGAAGACTCCAACCCTTGACCTTGACCACGTACCCAACGCAGCCTCACCGGACTTGAGTTTGTTCATCAACGCCGTTCTTAGCCAATGCTCACAAAGGACCACCGGGTGTGCCTTTCGTGGAACTTGTCGCCGCACTCGAGACCATCTCCCTCGCATCGTGTGGCGTCGCCACCCTGTTGTGGATGAGTATCGGGACTTTCACGCGCGCGCCATGGGGTGAGGCATTTGCACAGCGCGCAATCATGATTCTTTGCGTCTCAGCCGCAATCATGCTCTTCGCGCTACACTACATGGGTGGCGAACTCTGGGGCTCGCAGAATGTTGCAAGACCCTTCGCAATCATCGCGCTAATCGTCGCAGCTGCCGGGTCTCTGAACATCAAAGGGCGTGATGTACAAGGCGAAATCAACCCTCATCAAATCATGCGGATGCGTCGAGCTGAATCCGAGGAAGAATGATTCACTCAGTCGTCTCGACACCGAGTTTGTCATCAATGAAGGCTCGCATATACGCTGGTAACTCTCCATTAACGAAGATCACATCGTTGACCATATCGAGTTTCATCAATGAGTAGTAGATTTGCATTGCAGTCATCGGAGTCGACGCGCAGCCAGTGCATCCACCTTCAAGTGAAATCATGATTACTCCATCCGTCGTATCGACGACATTGACCACTCCATCGTGCGCATCGAGGATGGCTTGCACCGGACCAACCGAATCGAGAATGAGCTGCTTGTCGACCTCAGCCATACGTTTCCACCGGTATCGGCTCGTGGGCGAGGTGCTTTGAACCATTGGTGGTTTGGTCGCTTTGATGTCCGGCTCGGTCCGAGTGCTGATGGTCGACCTATTAGTCGAGCGCGCCGCATTCGGCCACGGAGGTAATCAAGAGGTAATCCAGCCCTTTGCGGAGCGCGGTAATGTCGAATTGCTCCTTGTTACTCCTCAGATGCAATCGTTTGAGGCCGGAGCTAAGGCTGAGGCGCAAGGTGAGGTCACCTTGGAGGAAATCGACGTCCCTCACTGGGATGATGATTACCCATTTTGGCAGTCAACGACAGTCGAATTTGGCGACCAGGGAGTGGATTTTCGTCGAATCGTAATGCCAATGCATGAGGATGATGAGCGCATGTCCGAGTGGCTCGCTGCACTCAACCTCGACGCGGTAGTCTGTAGCGGATCGCGTCGCAATGTCAGCATCTGGGAAGATTGGATGGGTCCTGCCGGATCACTTCTACGAGCATCCGCTCTCTCCGGCCGACCGACCCTAGGAATCTGCTTCGGTCACCAATTACTCTGCCATTCCCTAGGTGGTAAGGTCGAGCGAGCCGAGAAACTCTCTAGCGGAATATGGGATGTTGACCTGACAGATGCGGGCGGCAGTGATGAACTGCTAACTTCACACACTGAGGATGTCGAATGCGTTGCTGGCGTATTCAGTCACCAAGATCACGTAATGACTGTCCCCGATTGCTGTACCTTACTTGGACTGACATCACATAATCGGGTGTCTGCGGTGCGAGTCCACGATGCGGATGGAACGGGTTTACCGGCTTGGGGAATACAGTTTCACCCGGAAGCGACGCGTGCGAGAATCGAGCGTGCTTACGGTTGGGGACACATCAGTGAGGAGGTATTCAACTCAATGAAAGGCGAGCACGATGGTGCTGGTATCCTCTCCTCATTTGCTGATATTGTCCTCTCACAAAAAGGATGATTCTCCGCCCCGAAGGGGCGGGCTAAGTGGATTCGGATTAAATACGGACCGCAGGTCGGCGACTCAACCAGATTGGTGATATCATGGACGGAGAACTACTTGGAATGATTGGAATGGGGGCCGGAATCTTCGGTCTACTCGTTGCTTTCATGCTTTACAAAAAGGTCGATTCAATCGAGATTGAGAACGAAACTGTCGCTACGATTACCGGACGTATTCAGGATGGCGCTATGGCCTTCCTGTTCGCAGAGTACAGGATGCTGTCGATATTCATCGTCGGTGTTGCTGCCCTCCTGTTTGTCGGTGGCGAGATTAACGAAGACATAGGACTCGGATTTGAGACTATGATTGCATTCGTGATCGGTGCACTGTGTAGCGTCGCTGCTGGATTTAGCGGTATGCGCGCGGCTACAAGCGCTAACGGGCGCACTGCACAGGCTGCTGCCAATGGTGGCCAGTCTGAGGCCCTGACTACTTCCTACAACGGAGGAGCGGTAATGGGACTGGCTGTTGGAGGCCTCGGCCTCTTTGGTATCTCGATGATGTTTTACTTCACCGAGACCGCCTTCCTCGAAGTTCAGAATATTGCGGGCTTCGGAATGGGAGCTTCGTCTATCGCACTCTTCGCGCGCGTCGGCGGTGGAATCTACACCAAGGCCGCCGATGTAGGTGCTGACCTAGTCGGCAAGGTCGAGGCTGGAATTCCAGAAGATGACCCACGCAACCCCGGTGTCATCGCCGATAACGTTGGTGACAACGTAGGCGATGTTGCTGGAATGGGTGCAGACATCTTCGAGTCCTTCGTCGGCTCAATCATCGCAGCGATGGTCATCGCTGCTGCCAACGAGGCTGAACTCGGCGCGGACTACCTGATGATTCCAATCCTCCTCGCGATTGTAGGATACATCTCCTCGATAATCGGTGTCTTCTCGATTAATGCGATGAAGAATATGGATGCTGGAGCAGCACTCCGCAACACCACTTTCGTCGGTGCTGGTCTTTTCCTCGCTGGCGGATACTTCGCCCTAGACTACTTCGA
>DAFD01000033.1:2300-6081 GCA_002497895.1 Euryarchaeota archaeon UBA175 | reverse complement strand
TAATAACTGACGAAGTACTCAACAGCATTCTTCGGAAATAACTCACTCATCTCTTGCCACAACTGCCGTGCAAGAGTCTTATTGTGTGAGAGAATCAATGTTGGAATACCCAGCCTTTCAATGATATTTGCCATGGCGAAGGTCTTGCCAGACCCCGTCACTCCCATCAGAACACAGCGTTCCTGATTTCCTTCGATTTGTTCTATGAGCGAATTAATCGCTTGTTCTTGGTCTCCGGCGGTGCCGTAATCAGAACGTAGAACGAACATCGTAACACCTCAATCGAACAAACCATCACTGGATGGTTCAATCATCATGATAGCTACTAGAAGAACCCACCCAGTAAGCATTGATACACGGAATAGAGTAGTTTGGAAGTCCGCCAATTTCTCGCGAGCGATAATGACTGCAATATTCAGTGCGGACATCAGACCTGCTGCGGCAAGAAACCAAATTTCATCCATTGGGTTGGAAATGGCGAAGCAAGCAAACCAGAGTAAAGTGAGTTGTACAGAAGTCCTAGTTGTAGCGGCCTCACTAAATCGAGAAGGGAATGAATGGATGCCACTTTCTCGGTCACTCTCGACATCCATTCTTGCGTAATTGATGTCAAAGGCAGCAATCCAAAATGTCACTCCTAAAGATATGAAGAATATTGTCGGGTACCAAAGAAGATCGGTGTATCCATCGTGTATTCCTGTGATTGCGGCCCACCCATATACGTCTGCTGTAACAGCAACCCATGCTCCCGCTGGTGCAAGTGCGAGACAAAGACCCAACCAAAAGTGGCACAACCATGTGTAACGCTTTGTGTAGGGGTAGATAACGAAAACTAGGACTGGGAGCCAAGCCATCATCAGTGCAACTTCGTTGAGTTGCCATGCACCAAATAATAGCATTCCGAGAAAGATTGCCGAAAGAGTCCAGGCGGTATTCATCGACATCGCTCCAGATACTAGATGTCGATTTTCGGTTCGAGGATTAGCAGCATCAATGTCTCGATCAATAATTCGATTCAGAGTCATCGCAAGACCACGAGCTCCAACTGCTGCGATTAGAATCCAAAGAATGTCGATTCCAAACTTCTGTGAAGAAAGTTCGTGCATGAATTGATTGTGTGCAAGAACATATCCAATCAAGACAAAAGGGAGAGAGAAAAGTGTGTGTTCAACTTTCACGAATGAAAGAATATCTTTGATTCCCATCAAAGCCCCTCCTTATCCATCCATGCGTCTACTTTAGCCTCAACAATAGGATCGTGAAGCGTCACAGCAGGCCAACGTCTGACTGGAAGTGGCCCTTTGTTAGATGGTATAGGCGCCGTAGCATCCCAAGCGAGGCGGCTCCGGTCCTCATCGAAATGGAGGTCCCGAGCAACATCGAATCTACAGAATAACTGCCACAATAATCGTCTCTTCCAATCCTCATCAGATAAGTCCGCATCATCATCAGTGATGAATAGCCAACGTAGATTTTCGCCTCCACCAAGTGACCAAATCTCATCACGTAATTTTGCTATATGTGCGCGTTGTGCGGCCGCAGCCTCCTCGTTGACATTCTCCATCGAAGCCTCAGGACGAGGACCTCCCTGAATGTGAGTGGTGACTACCATAATCGAAGGACGCAACATTCTGACTGAACTCACTCCATCAACTAGGCTTACCTTTTCAGCAAATGATTCACCAGGTCCAGGAGGTAGTAAAAGTCCAGAGAGAGGGTCGCTGGCAACAGGGCTTGAGGCATCGATTATCACCTTCGAGTGGACATCCTGCCAAGGAGAAGAGTGGGCTAGAGTATCCGCGACTTGACCGTCGAGAATCTGTATGTCATGGGTAATGCTGACCTTGGAATCAAGCGCGTCTAGCAGAGCTTCGAGATCCTTTACCGGGTGGTCAGGGTCACAAGCGATAACCGATTTGAGGAACATCATTTGGCCCGCACCGAGCAGTCCCAATACGGTCTTGCGGGCCTGTCGCGGGTAACGGTGTTTGCTCGCAACGATAGCGAGATTGTGGAATCCAGTTTCAAGCGGAAGGAATAGATCGATGACGTCACGGTGCTGGAATTTGAGCACTGGCAGGAATGCATCTCCGACCCCTTCCCCAAGATATCCATCTTCCATCGGCGGCAGTCCGACGATGGTCGCTGGCAGCACCGCGTTACGTCGATGGGTAATCGCAGTCACATGAAGAACAGGGAATTCATCCTGGAGAGAATAGTAACCAAAGTGGTCTCCAAATGGGCCTTCAGTACGCGTCTCGGAGGGGATTGTGTAACCCTCGATGACGAAGTCGGCTTCCGCAGGAACGAGTAAGTCATTGGTCAGACATTTGGTCAATCGCAGGCGCTTACCGCCGAGTAATCCAGCGAATTCGTATTCCGAGAGGTTGTCAGGTAGGGGTGAAATCGCTGAGAAAATCAACTCGGGAGGACCACCGATACAGATTGCTACCGGCATCCTTCCGTCACCTGCTCCCGCGGCGTGCTCAGCCCCATGTTTGTGACTCTGCCAATGTAGCCCCACCTCCTTCGGCCCGAAGATCTGCCCTCGGTACATCCCCATGTTGTGCACTCCCGTTTTGGGGTCCGCTGTCACCACCAATGGTAGTGTGATGAATGGACCACCGTCCTCAGGCCAAGTGGTAGGAATAGGTAGACGAGTGAGGTCGGGTTCAGACATTCTGACTTGCTGACAGGCACCTTTCCTAACCCTCTTCGGAGCCATCGCCATTCCGCGCAGCGCCAGTGGAATCCCTTTCCAAGGCGCTCGCAATATAGCTCCGATATCGGGTTTCATCAATTCGACCATCTGCTCTCCAATCTCACTCGGCTCTTCAACGCCGAGTGCACGATTGGTGCGCTGGCGCGTTCCGAAGAGATTCATCGCCAGCGGAAATTCCGAAATCGAACCATCGTGGAGTCGTGGCTGCTCGAAGATTACAGACGGCCCGCCGCGCTTCACCAACTTGTCAGCAATGGTCGCAGCCTCAAGATGACAATCAATGGGTTCAGATACGCGAAGAAGCTCTCCAGCACCCTCCAATGCGTCCAGGTAACGCGAGAGCCTGTGCCATGTCATGGCCCCGCGTGGCGATTCATCGTTCAATATGTTCGCCACGCTATCATAGATAGCGCAGCCGACGGTTTCATGGTCTAATGCGTGACGCCCATCATCGTGGTCGCAGACATCACGACGTGTGACGTGCTGGTTGTAGGAGCCGGACCAGGTGGCGGCAATGCCGCACTCCACAGTGCTCGTAAGGGTCTCAAAGTCATGCTGATAGAGGATCACTCGGCTATCGGAACACCCGTTCACTGCGGCGAATGTATCTCCGATATCGCCTGCGATAATCTCAATCTTTCTCTGCCGCCCCACGTCATCAGTAAACGCGTCCATGGCATTCGTGTAATCTTCCCCGACGGCACCGCGAAGAAGCTCACAGAGGAGGGTTATGTCCTCGAAAAGCACCTCTTCGAGCGTTGGATTGCTGAAGAGGCGGTCTCGGCGGGTGCCCAACTCCACCTTTCGCACAAACTCCGCAGCATGGAGAAGCAGTACGATGACTCTGGTAATTTCATCAGTTGGATGTGCGATGGCAATGGAGACCAATTCCCGATTCAAGCCAAAGTCGTAATCGATGCATCCGGTGTAGCAGGAGCCACCTCGCGTATACTCGATCTCAATCCGCGAGGGCAGGTAATCGCAGGTATGCAATACGAAATGTTGGAAGTCCCAACCGATGATTATCTCGACTTCTATATTTGGCCGGAGTACGCCGAA
>DAFD01000033.1:1801-1962 GCA_002497895.1 Euryarchaeota archaeon UBA175 | reverse complement strand
TGGATGATTCCGAAGTGCGACGGTCGCGCAAATGTCGGCTTAGTTACAGAAGACAAGCCCCGAACCAAGAAAGCTCTCGACGAATTCATCGAAATCACCCACTTCAAAGATCTAGAACAGGTACCTCCACCTTGGAAGGATAAGGGAAACCCTGCATTCGG
>DAFD01000033.1:1251-1475 GCA_002497895.1 Euryarchaeota archaeon UBA175 | reverse complement strand
GGAACCATTCCGATTTCCGGACCTTACGAACTAACCTATGACGACGGCCTCATGTTGGTCGGTGACGCCGCTGGCTTCACCTCCCCGTTATTCGAAGGTGGCTCTCACCTTGCCCTGAAATCAGCCACCTTCGCCGCTTCAGTCGCCGCCGAGCAAATTGCATCAGGCGACCTTTCAGCAGCCAAAATGTCGCGTTATCAGAAGTTGTGGAGTGATGAGTTCCC
>DAFD01000033.1:598-928 GCA_002497895.1 Euryarchaeota archaeon UBA175 | reverse complement strand
CCCTATGGGAAGATTTTGCGAGGGAAGTCTGCTTTGTTTGATTTGAGCGATGATGACATGTCTTTGATGGCCCGCTGTTTCCCCGACGAAATGAGCGATATGGGCCCTCATGGCAAACTCGCAGTGTGCCTTCGAATACTCTTCCGCCGCCCTAGCCTCTACGCGAAGCGCATCATTCCAGCGATGCTTTCCTTCGGCTACTCGCGGGCTAAATTCTACGGTTGGTGATGGAGATTTTACCGACCGTCGGCACTCTGCTGATGCTTCTCGCGGTCGGTTCCAGCCTGCTTTGGTGCTTCACTAAACTACCCGCGGGCGAGCCATTGGCTC
>DAFD01000033.1:0-231 GCA_002497895.1 Euryarchaeota archaeon UBA175 | reverse complement strand
ACTACGGCTTTCGTCTTCGATCTTGAGGCGCTCGATTTGGTTTCACGTTATGGCGGAGCAGACCTGCCGCTGCTGTATCGTGTGTCTGCGGTTTGGGGTGGACGCGCTGGCCCACTACTGTTGTGGAGCGCACTGATGGGTGTTGTTACTTGGTTTATGTCGGGTCGCAATGCATCGAATTCAAGCGAAGTTCGTTTGATGCATGGCATGACTGCTGCAATTTTGTTGGTT
>DAFD01000007.1:3361-5675 GCA_002497895.1 Euryarchaeota archaeon UBA175 | reverse complement strand
CTGCGAGGGCTTCGGATACCCCCCCGCGGAGGCCATGGCCGCCGGCTGCCCAGTCATGGCATCGGATCTTACAGCCCACAACGAGATAATCCCCGATCGTTGCCTACTGAATCCCACGAGCATCGTGGATTGGGTCGATGAGCTAGTCAGGATTCATTCCGAGTGGAGGAAATCCGGCGGAGTCCCAAGACACCCGGACGAGGAACTGATCGACCACGTCAAATCGCTGCTCAGCCCCGATTCGCACGGCAAGTCACTAGCAGATGCCTATGACCTAGCTGTCAGGCCCGCCTAAGACGTGTAACACAGAATTAAATACAAATCATTTCACGATTTGGCGTGCTCGATGTCCGGGACCTCAAGAAGGGATTTGGCTCAGGCCGGAGGCGACTGGAGGTACTCAAGGGGATTGACCTCGAAATCAAGTCAGGTGAACTCGTCGCGTTGATGGGCCCGTCCGGTTGCGGCAAGTCCACTTTGCTCAACATAATCGGGGGCCTCTTGGAGGCGGACTCGGGCTCAATCTCGCTTTCAGAGTTCAATTATGGCACTAAGTCCCCCAGCAGGGTGGTTGATGTCAGGAGGAATGGCGTTGGTTGGATTTTCCAGGATTTTCACCTTCTTGACCATCTCAGTGCGCTGGACAATGTTGCGATTGCCTTGGAAATCTCCGGTGTGTCTTCCGAAGAAGCCGATGATCGTGCGAAAGCCGCATTGGCCAAAGTAAACCTCAGCGATCGAATGGAGCACATTCCTGATCAATTGTCCGGAGGTCAGCAGCAACGCGTCGCCATTGCGCGCGCAATAGCCGGTAATCGCCCCTTACTTCTCGCAGATGAGCCCACAGGCAATCTTGACATCGCGTCAGGAGCAGATGTTCTGCGATTGTTCAGGGAGCTGTGCCACGACGAAGATAATCCGATTTCGATTCTGATGGTCACTCACGACCCTGACTTGGCTAGCCAAGCCGATCGAATGCTCTTACTACGTGACGGAACTGTAGCGGCCAGCGATATTCGTTCAGCTTGGGGAATGGACGAGGATGGGGGTGAGATGGAATGAACGATTCACCCGCCGAAGTTATGGAAGAGCCCTACATTACTAGAAAATCCAAGGCATGGGTCAAGAAGGCCAGGGAATTGCCGGACAGCTTGCGATTGGCCGCACTCGGTGCATGGCGCGGTAGAGAGCGAGGAATGGCTGTCTTTTCAGGCGTGTTCCTGTCTAGTTTGGTGATCACCACCGTACTAGCCTATGGTGTTGGATTGTCACAGGTGTTCTTCGAAGGCTTCCTCGAGATCAATGCATTCGATGCGAAGGTCGAGTTCAACAAAGCACCTTCAGATGACAGTGATGGGTGGAGTAACAACACCACACATTTGCTTGAAGTCTGTGATGAATTGGTTGTAATGGAAGAATTCTCAGATTGTACAGTCGCATTCGGGAAGAAAGGACTTCACAGCGCTTTAGACTGGGGTAATGAGAATGTTTTCAATGCAGTCCCGTTAATGATGGAGAATGTAGAATCAGAAAATCCAGGACATTCCTGGGATGCTGAAGGTATCTGGGATTATGCGTATACGACAGGCCCACCTGTCGCCGATACTCGCGCCATTACACTGATCGGCCCAGGAGCCTTTGATGGCATCATCGCCGATCGTTTATCTGAGAACGTGATAAATGTCGAAGGAAATGAAGGCGTTTGGAAAACCGGAGCCGAAGTGGCTGATGAAAGGGGTGTATACATCCCTTCAGATATCGCCAGCTCGTCCAACGCATCTGTCGGCGATTCGCTAACAAACTTGACTTTCTTTTACACCACTGATACTGCTTATCCAGGAGAGATGAGGGAAGTGGACTGCCCCTCCCCCGCTCGCATCCTCATTATTGGTGAAACTGGATTCATGCACTGTCAACTTTCGATTACCATAGACAATGTCACCATACTCGGAATTTACGAGCCCTGGCCACAGAGCAATCCGACCCTGGCCGCAAATCCTATCTTCACCACCTGGGAAGTTCTCAGTGAAAATCAGCGCAAGGTTTTGGTTGACAACGATCACGTCTTCTTCGGCTTGACGCTAGATCGCTCACTGCTCCCAACATCATCCACAGCGGATGCCGCAGATTGGCTGGAAGAACTGGGTCGCTCCGTGATGTACTCGCAGGATGCAGCAGGAGAGCGCGTGAATCGCGCATATGGGGGCGGAGATGTGGAAGTATACTACGTCGACATCATCAGTGGGACCATTCTTTTCCTCAACATCTTCCTAGGATTGATTCAGACCTTTGATTACATCATCATGATTCCAAT
>DAFD01000007.1:0-3078 GCA_002497895.1 Euryarchaeota archaeon UBA175 | reverse complement strand
CTTCCTAGGATTGATTCAGACCTTTGATTACATCATCATGATTCCAA
Organism: Euryarchaeota archaeon UBA175; assembly: GCA_002497895.1. Taxonomy (GTDB): domain Archaea; phylum Thermoplasmatota; class Poseidoniia; order Poseidoniales; family Thalassarchaeaceae; genus MGIIb-O1. The sequence continues at coordinate 3,031 of DAFD01000007.1, read as the reverse complement.
TTGTGGCGCTTTCCTTATCGGTTTTAGTCTATGGATTAGTCCTATCATTGGAGCAACGTCGTCGTGAAATTTCGATTCATCGGGTCATTGGAGCCACTTCTGCAGGGCTACGTGGAATGGTCTTACTTGAATTGGCCGTCATCTCGACAGTTGCTTGGTTCCTCGGTTATTTGTTAGCGATGGCTGCGGTGCCAGCCGTATTGGCTAGTGTTGGGTTCATGCAGTTTGAACCGCTCGGTTTCACCGTCAACCCAAGGCTCAGCGTTGTTGCAACTATGTTCACCATGCTAACCACATTGGGTATGGCATTGATCTTCGGAAACAGTCGAACAAAGGAGTTCATGGAGCTTGAGATCGATGAAGGTGTGAGCAAGGTTCAGAAGGCCAACAAGCCGAAGATTTGGCTTCATTGGTTACTATTCCTAATCGGTTCAACATCCGCAATTCACACTTGGCTAAAATTGAATGGCAGCGAAGATGGACTCTTCCCGAACTTCATCCTTGAAGGCCTCATCAGCATCTTTGGCCCGTTCATGTTGTGGGTTGGTGGGGCACTACTGCTTGGCAGATTGGGCGCTGCAGGCCCTAGGGCCATCCAATTCTTCTTCCGAAGCTCACCCCTACTATCAGATGTCAAGCGTGGTCTGAAGGGCAGTGGTTCTGCAGAATCCGTGAACCGTTTGGCAGTCATCATGATACTGACTTTGTCAATCGTCACCTTGGCAGCAGTTCAGGGATATACCGGCACATTAGTCGATGAGCGCACTGCAGATGTTGCGGTGGGTAGCGACCTGCAGGTCGTCATGATGGATGAAAAAACCGCTCTTGAAGTGGAATCCATAATCGCCGAAATAAGCGGAAGCGATGTGACCGTGACAGCGGTCCACGTTCCCCAGATTGCTTTGGTCCCGGAGGGCGGCGAAAGCATCAGTACATTTGTTCTGTTGAGCGATAGTACTGACGTGTTACGTTGGTTCCCTCAGGCTATCCCAGGCGATGATGTGGCGGCTGCCTTGGCTGCATATCAGAATGGGGGCTTCACCGCGGGCGAGGAGGCAGCATACGACCTGGATCTCTGGGGCTCGGGCCGTGCAGGCAACTCAGACTCAGGTGATATCCTACTTGGAGACGACGACGATCGCGCTGAAAACGTCAGTTTTACTTGGAATGAGCTTACTTTCAATTTCAGCTCCCTCGCCATCGAGACCATCCCACACAGTACGACACTAAGCTACATTGGGACGCATCAATTCATCCCCGGCGCACCGACCGCAGAAATGTCCGAGAGCATCATAATCGGCGAGTCAGGCTATCGCGCCTTGTTGGGGGATGCCAGTGTCGACAACCTCAAAGCAACAAATTGGATTGTCAAGGTTGACGATATCGGCGGCAAGGAACTGAAGGCCTTGCGAGTCGTTCTGGAAGCCGACGCAAGGTTCGAATCCGCACAAGACTGGGAAACCTCCCATGACGATGTCGAGCGAAACGGGGGACTCATCTTCGGAACGCCCGGATTGCTCTCCCTGCAGTTCATCGTCGCCAGCGTGGCTGCCGTGGCCTCAGCCTTCGTATTCCTCTCGCTGGTGCTCACCCAGCGTCAGAAGGAGTTGGCTGTGTTGCAGGCGGTCGGTGCGAGCCCCAACCAAATCATCCGCTTGGTCCTATTCGAGATTCTCTCCATCGTCATCGTCTCGACGATTCTGGGTATACTCCTGGGGATGGGACTGGCACTCTCGTTCAACGGCCTGTTCGCCGTGTTCGGATTCATCTTCCAATTATTCCTCGGTGGCGAGACTGGAATCATCAGCCGAGAATTGGTTTGGCCTTGGATGGAACTGGGCTTAGTTTCGACCGCAGTCTTAGTCTCGGTGGTCTTGGCTCTTTTGTTTACAACACGCAAGGCACTTCGCTCTGATTTGGCGAGCGTCCTCAAGGGTGAGTGAAGATGTCGGAGAGTACAGAACCTATTTTGGAGGCCAATGCGCTGTACCACATTTATGATTCCAAGGCAGAAGATGGCAATGTCATCGCACTTCGAGGCCTGCACGTCAAGGTCAAACCCGGTGAAGCTGTTGCTGTTGTGGGTCCATCAGGATCGGGAAAATCCACCCTCCTGAAGTGCCTAGGTGGACTGATGAAGCCCAGCTCAGGAATCGTCTCACTCGATGGTAGCAACATGACACGGTTGACTGGAAAGGAATTGGTTGAGCTGCGGCAGCGAACCGTTTCGTTCATTTTCCAAGAGGGCAATTTGTTACCCGACCTCTCCGCCTTGGACAACGTCGCGCAGCCATTACGGCATCAGAAGGTGCCCTATAGGGAGGCCAAGCGCCGAGCTCAAGAATTGTTGGATGAGTTGGGCATGGGTCATCGTTCAGAAGGCCTGCCCTCAATGCTCTCGGGTGGCGAACAACAGCGCGTGGCAATTGCTCGAGCTTTGATAACCAATCCACGGTTGATTCTGGCCGATGAGCCCACTGGTGCATTGGATCCAATCACCAGTCGAGAGGTGCTGGCCCTGTTCAAGCAACTACACGAAACAAAGGGCGTGGCCTTCCTAATGGTCACGCACAGTGCAGAAGTGGCCGCATTCTGTGACCGCAGCCTCGAACTTCGAGATGGTCGTTTTATCGCTCAACACGGAGCCGACTTCGAGGTTACAGATTTGGCCGAATCCCGCGAGTTGATTGTTGATGACATCGGTACCATGGTGCTCTCTCCCGATCTATTGCTTGAGATGGGTGGCGCTGGACGCTATGAAGTCGAGGAAGTAGGTGACGGGCGACTGGTTCTGGTATCCACGGAAGAAAACGAGTCTCTCCTAGTCGGTGGAAAAACCCTGGCGCCTAGTTGCCCAGCCTGCCTCCACACGTACACTGATGAAGATACCCAACTTTGTCCTGAATGCGGCTCCAGCAGGCCCATGGTTCAGGCTTGAGGGAGCAGGAATCTCTGGGGCTTCGCTATGCCGAGGTCCTTCGGGAGCTCCCTTACCTTCTCGGGCAGCGTAACTGGGATCATTTCCTTGCCG
>DAFD01000105.1:2155-3048 GCA_002497895.1 Euryarchaeota archaeon UBA175 | reverse complement strand
ATCCACGTAACTGGTGGCCCTTACATGACTCTTGAACAAGCAAATCAGGTCTGTGACCTGATGACTGCGCGCCTATCACCCGATGCTAACGTCATCTTCGGCGCGCGTCAAGACCCAGCATTTGGAGATACAATCAAGGTAATGTCGATCATTACTGGCGTCGCCTCTGAAAGACTCGATAGAGAGATGATGAGTGCTGATATGCTCGGCGACGCTCTCAACATCGCACGTCACGGAAAACACCGTGAAGGCGGCAATCTACAACGCTTCGACTGAGCAGGTGAATATGCTCAATTTCTCGCGCTAACGTGCTGTCGAATCGTGCAAAGCCTCAAACCGGATTCACATTGAGAGCGATTCATGCAGGGTAGTCGCAGGATTCAGGCTCTTGGCCTCGTGCTCATTCTAGCATGCGGAACTATCGCTGCACCAGCCAGCGCCCAAGCGGATGATCCGAAGCAGCCCTCGGTGGAAAACCCACACATGCATTTCTGGGGAACCAGTCAATTGGATCAGTGCTGGACTCACTTCGATGTCAATGACTCGGCGGGGTCGGCATCAGAGGGCTATGGCATGAAGGAATTCTCTCAAGGAACACAGGTTGAGGTTGACATTTCTTGTCGTATCCAATCTGGTGAGACCTTCAAGGAAGATATGTACATCAATCAAAATGGAACAATCACAGTAGAAATGTCATTCAGAATATATTCTGCTGATTGCACTGATACATCTGAATGCAAGGATTTGACCATCACATTGTCTAGAGGAACCATGGATATTTCTCAATTTGTCAAATCTGTTGAGACTGTAAATAATTACGAGGACTTTACCATACAATGGAATATTCCAGTCAATGAAACAATGTATCGTTGGAACAAGAGTGGAGAAGAACC
>DAFD01000105.1:0-1767 GCA_002497895.1 Euryarchaeota archaeon UBA175 | reverse complement strand
ACTGGAGAATTCACTATGTTCTACTCAAATAACGAGGATAATTACTCAGTAGAAGCAAACTTCCCTGTAATCAATGCCTCAGATGTAGGACCGGGAAATGGCGGCGATGATGGTGGAATAGGTGGAGCAGTCGATGATGCTCTACCCGGATTCGGACTCGCAGCCGGACTGGGCGCACTTGCGATGGCAGCAATCGGTGCTAGTCGCTTTGAGCGAAAAGAGTGAATTCGCCAATCCGGCCGAGTTCCTCGAGTGGTTCAAAGATCTTCGACTGGGACTGTCGACTCTTCACCAGTATCGAGATTCTTGATACGCACATTTCCAGCGGCCCATTCATCGGGCATTACCATCACGAGTCGGGCCGCACCACATCGTTCAGCGTGCTTGAAGACCCACTTCATTTTCTTGTCTTCAAGAACCAAATCTACGCTCCGACCACTAGAGCGCAATCGCCCTGCAACCTGCATCGCAGGCCCACGTAATTCAGACCCCATTCCGAAGACCACATCTTCGACACCCAAAGACAGATCAGGAACCAATCCTTTCTCGGCGAGGAGTTCCATCACTACCATGTCCCCGAAGCCGAAGCCAGTGGCGGGCAAGTCCTTTCCACCGAGAGTTCCAATCAACTTGTCATAGCGACCTCCACCGACAATCGCACGAAGCTTGCCGGCCCGGTCGTGAGCCTCGAATACAGGGCCGGTGTAGTAAGCAAGCCCACGAACCACCGAGGCATCGAAGGCAACCCAATCAGAAATGCCGTAGGAATCACACAGAGCGAACAGCGCGCCTAATTCGACTACTGCCGCACTCTCACCACCAAGAGCTGAAGCGAGAGCCTCCAAATCGGTTAGACCGAGGACGGAACGAATCTTTGAAGTTGCATCAGAAGAAAGTCCTAATTCAGCCAACTGCGCCTCGATAGCATCAGCAGGAAGCTTATCCATTTTATCGACAATAACACAAGTCTTAGCGAAGGTATCACCCTCGATTCCGAGTGAGCCTAGAACCTCTTCAAGCACCTTGCGACTGCTGATTCGAATAACCAAATCCTCTGAGCTGAGCCCGACCGAACCGAAGAAATGTGCCAGTACGGAGAGAAGTTCTGCATCGGCCTCGACACCATCCATCCCCCAGACATCTACATTCCACTGGTAGTGCTCACGTCCACGTCCTCTCTGAGTTCTCTCGTAACGCCAGCACTGGGGGATCGAATACCACTTGATAGGGAGCGCCAAAGCGCCCGCCCTCGCCATTACCATTCTTGCCAGCGAGGGCGTCATCTCGGGCCGGAGTGCTACTCTTCGCCCGCCCTTATCCTCAAAATTGTACAACTGGCCGACAATCTCCTCTCCTGCCTTGCGCGTGTACAAATCCTCACTCTCGAGCACAGGGGCATCGTACTCCTCAAACCCGTGCGCACGTGCAGCCGAGTGAAATCTCTCGAAGAGCCAGTTGCGCACGCGCATATCATCTGGATAGAAGTCGCGCGTGCCACGAACTCCCTGAGCCATAGCGTCGAGGGGCAGCCGATTGTTCTTCAAGACCTACGGCTATCGCGATAGGCTTCGAGCCGTTCTGAGCGAGTAACACGTCCATCGGACAGCGGGAAAGCGAAGATACGCAGTGCGAGGAAAGCGAAGAAGCCGAAAGCGGCTGTGTTGGCTGCCCATGTGTAGATGTGATTGTAGCCGAGGGTATCGCTGAAGTAGGCTATAGAGGCAGTTGAGATGGCCCACAGAACGGTATAGATTACCAGCATTATAG
>DAFD01000004.1:20196-20559 GCA_002497895.1 Euryarchaeota archaeon UBA175 | reverse complement strand
GTCTCTGAGGAATTCGAATGTTGCAAGTCCCTTGTAGCCCACGGCTTTGGCACCCTCGACCACACGTGATCCGATTTCGGCACGAACCTCTTCTGAGAGCCAAGGTCCCTCTTCGAGAATTTTCTGGTGACGGCGCTGGATTGAGCAAAATCTCTCACCGAAGTGAACTGCATCTTGGCCGTCACCGAGTACTTGGAATTCGATATGTTGGGCGCCCTCAATGAATTTCTCGAGGAATACTCGGTCGTCTCCAAAGGCTGAGAGGGCGCGTCCTTGACAGAGGTTGAGTGCTGATTCGAATTCGTCGGCGGATTCTACCACTTGCATTCCGATTCCACCACCACCAGCCGCCGCCTTGATGAT
>DAFD01000004.1:19700-19870 GCA_002497895.1 Euryarchaeota archaeon UBA175 | reverse complement strand
ACTGGGAAGCCGATATCGTCAGCGATTGCTGAGGCTTCTGCCGAATCTGAGATTGGTCCGGGTGAGCCTTTGGCTATGGGAAGACCAGCCCTTGACATCGCCTCTCGAGCGGTGATTTTGTCGCCCAGAACTCTCAGGACTTCTGGGCTTGGACCGATGAAAGTGATTCC
>DAFD01000004.1:19044-19376 GCA_002497895.1 Euryarchaeota archaeon UBA175 | reverse complement strand
TCCTCGGCTAATCGCTCTGCAAAGATAGGATTCTCGGCTAGAAAGCCGTAGCCAGGATGGACCGCATCCGCTCCGACCTCCTTCGCTGCGGCGACGATCGCCTCGATGTCGAGGTAAGATGCGAGAGGGTCATCACGAGCGATGAAGACCGCTTCATCGGCGAGTCGCACAGGTGTAGTGAGTCGGTCCTCTCGCCCATGAATCATCACAACCTCGATTCCGAGGCTGCGCAGCGAGCGTAGGATTCGCAGTGCAATTTCACCGCGATTCGCAATCAGAACTCGCCTGAACATCAAATCACCCCTGTGGGTTGAATCCTATGTAAGGTTCGG
>DAFD01000004.1:0-18720 GCA_002497895.1 Euryarchaeota archaeon UBA175 | reverse complement strand
GGTTCGGCGACCGCCGTAGGCGGTCGGTTTGATTATGAATTCAATCAGATCGATATTCAATAGACATCACGCAGATATCTCTTATCGGTCTTCATCATTCCAACTTCAACGAATTCCTTGGCCTCATCAGCGGACATGCCGCCATGTTCAGCACAAATCTCGATTAGTGTAGAATGGACATCCTTGGCCATGTAATTCTTATCGCCACAAACGTAGAAGTTAGCTCCACCTTCAATCCAATTCCAGATTTCTTCACCATGCTTTGCCATTAGATGCTGGACGTATACCTTCTCGTCACCGTCACGGCTCCAAGCGAGGTCGTGGCGGTTGAGGACTCCGCGCTCTTTCCAATCAGCCATCTCTTCGCGGTAGTAGTACTCTCCCGCCTCGGTTCGGTCGCCGAAGAAGAGCCAATTGCGACCCTTGTCGCCGTTGATATCTCGCTGCTGGAGATAGGCACGGAAGGGCGCGATTCCAGTTCCTGGACCGACCATTATGCAATCCGTGTCACCGTCCTCGGGTAGAATGAATGAACGAGTCGGCGACATGAAAACTCCAATCTCAGTCTCACCAACATCGCAGTAGTCGGAAAGGAATCCTGTGCAAAGACCAGCACGGTCACGACCGTGGTGTGAATAGCGGACAATTCCAACCGTCAAATGGACTGTTCCCGGCTCATGATCGGGGCTACTTGCAATCGAGTATAGACGCGGCTTGAGCCGGTCCATTCCATCGACGAGTTGTTGAGCTGTGAATCCGATATGACCGAAGTCTCCCAGTGCGTCGATGTAATCTCGTGACCACATGTAATCCTCCATCGAGTCAGCATTTTCGGTCAATTCGCGCCAGAGAGCCTCAGCAGGATCACAAGCAATACCAATTTCCTCGTAGCCAGTCGGTACATCTTCCCCCTCACCTGAGCCAGACCAATCGACAAGTAGTGCTCCGTCTTCAGTCGAAACTCTGTGCCGGCGAGCAATTCGGATTTCCACCGGTCCTTCGTCGGAGGAAAGTCGGTTACCGAGGTTCACAATCCACTTCTTTGAGACGCGGTGGATTTCGAGGTGGTTGGCCAAGGCCTCTCTCAGTGTGGCTTCGCCGAGGTGAGTCTCGACCATCTCGTCACCCGAAAAGTTGGCTGTCGTCAACAAATCATCGACGAGTTCTGGTGGACAGTGTGGAATAATTCCGAGAGCATCTCCAGCCTTGTATTCAAGGCCTGAATCTCCCAAGTCGAAGACAATGTGGCGAGTCTCCTTACGAGAACCTTCACTATTCAGGATGTAATTCTCCGTCAGCTTTGAGCCGTACGGATTCTTTGCACTCCAATCGGACAAACACTCACCAGTGCCTCTCGGAGCCGAAGTTCATTTATCAAAGAAGGGGGAGGTAGTTCGCCCGCGTAGCGGGCGTGATTACCCGAACGACTCAAGTCATGTTCGCATCATGGGCAGGTCATGCCGCGCGTGCAGTTCCTCGGGACGGGCAATGCTTTCTCACCCAACGGTAGACTGCATGCGCTGGTTCTAATCGATGGAAAAATCCTCGTCGATGCGCCGCCATCTGTGCTTCCACAACTGCGGCGTGTCGGAACCTCGCCAGGACAAATTGAACATCTCCTCTTCACTCATTGGCACGCTGACCACATGTTCGGTTTTCCGTTTCTGATTCTCGAGCGGCACTACATTTCGAAACAAGATACGCCGCTCGCCGTTCACCTGCGAGCGGGTGGCAGAGAGTTACTCTCACAACTCAGTGAGGTGGGATTCCCAGGGAGTTTGGGCGATGTCTTAGAGGATGAGATCGTCTGGAATGAAGCTGAGTCTGGAACGATTGGTGAATCTGGATGGAGCTTTGAGAGATTTCCGGTTGTTCACACACCAGAGACTGACCCCCACGGTTACTTCTTGAGACATGAAAGTGGATTCAAACTGCTTCATTGTGGTGACTCCGGGCCATGTGAGGGAATCGAATCATGGGCTGATCAAGCCGATGTGATTCTCGTCGAAATGGGTGTTCCAGATTTCGTCGAAAGCCCGAACCATCACAATCCTAGACAGGTGCAGGAACTTGCCGAACGTCATCCTGAAGCGAAGGTATTGGTGACTCATAATTACGCCGATGGTGAGGGCAGAAGCGGGGGATTCCCGATGCCCGACATGGCTGGAAACGTGGTGCAACTTGAAGACGGAGATGAACTCTCAATCGAAGAGAATGGCGAGTTTATATTTGTTAAAAATTGAATGTAATTATTTTCTTCTATAAATAAGAACTGACATTCTCAAACTACTTTCAAGACACATTAGAGCAGTACTTCCGCTCAATTTAAGAGTTTTTTTCAAGCTGGAATACATACCTCTCCGATCCCATCCAGTTCATCTGCTAAAATTCCGATGAGAAAATGAAACCGAAGTGATAAGAATTTTACGAAAACGTTGTGCTGAACTGTTAATTCCTCCGGATTCCGGCCGGAGAGAGAAGTAATCATAATGGATGACTGAAGATTAAGAATTACTCGTTACCTCAACAACAGTCCGGGAACTTTCATTACCTCTAACGCCTTCGTGAGGAATCCGCGTTCGCCGCCGATGACTCAGAACCTCTGGGAGGTAGCGAACATGGAATGGACAGCGGTTGTGTGATAAGAAATGGACGGCAATATTTTCGAGAAGATTTTGGGACAAGATTCCCTCTTCCTCGATAGAAAGGCCTTCGACCACGCTTTCGAACCTACCACGCTCCCTCACCGCGATAGAGAAGTTGAGGCGTTAGTTCGCAATCTCGTCGACGCTCTCAACGGGCACATTCCCTCGAACATGCTTCTCTACGGTGTACCTGGAAGCGGTAAGACTGTGGTAACCAGATTCGTTCTCGGCCAATTGCGTGAGAAGGGGACTGAACTCGGGAAGTCCGTGCGTACGTACGAGATTAATTGTCGGCAAGTCGACACGCGCTATCGAGTAGTGCAGACTCTGGCGAGTCGCTTGGCTCAACGCGGAGATGTGCCTATACCATTCACAGGTTGGCCGACCGATCGAGTTCTCGAACACCTCGTCGAGAGGATGGACCGCGCTGGCGGAGTCCACATCATCGTACTGGACGAGATCGATAACCTCGTGGAGCGCGCAGGTGACAATCTGCTGTACAATCTGACGAGCCTTAACACAATTCTCAAGCGCTCGCGTTGCTGCATCATTGGAATCAGTAATGACTTGCATTTCACACAATTGCTCGACCCGAGAGTTTCGGGTCGACTCGGTCAGGAGGACCTAATCTTCCATCCGTATGGCGCGACCGAGATTACGGATATTCTCACAGCGCGAGCGAGTACTGGTCTACGTGAGGACGTCCTTGACAATGGAGTAATCCAATTGTGCGCTGCGCTCGCAGCCCAAGAGCACGGTGACGCACGCCGCGCACTCGACCTTCTACGAATCTCAGTACAGAAGGCAGAACAGCGATCACAGACGAAGGTTGACCCAAGACACGTCCGTCTGGCGCAGTCGCAACTTGAGCATGATCAGGTCACGCCAGTGCTACAGACTCTACCACTGCACCAGAAGCTCGTGCTCTTTGCAATCCGCATCAATGAAGACAATGGTTTGCGTAACATTTCCACCGGAGAAGTGTTTCGAACCTATTCCGACGCTTGTCTCAATGTCAATGTCGAACCACTTACACCTCGACGAATCTCGACCCTGCTCAACGAACTGGACACCCTAGGGATGATTATGGCTCGAAACGTAAGCAAGGGTCGAGGTGGACGCAGTAAGCAAGTCAACTCGGCGATTCCAAAGACTATCGATGCGGTGACTACAATGAGTGATGCAGATCCACTAATCGCTGAGGCAGCGCGCTGCCGTTACCGACTCCAGAGCCATCTCTGAAGTCGCATGTTCGAACTTAGGATAGAGCCTCAGTGCTGTCGAAACAGAGGCCTTTCAGGGCCTCAACGGTTAAACCGAGTCCACAGGTCGCCGCACTCGATGTCCCTCGCTGACAACGACTGGTACTCGGCCTTGACTCGCCCGAGCCGCACAGCCTCAACCGGCTTCTTGCTGCTCGGCGGATGGGTTCTCCTGCTGACCATCGTCAACATCGTCATCGGGGCTTACTCACCCGGATTCAAGGTGCTTTGGCTCGGATTCCTCAGTAATGGAGCATTTGGCGAGGTGTATGTTGCTCACGATGGAATCACGATTGTTCTCGACGATATCGTGTTTGCAGTTCTCGGCCTCGCCGTAACTGGACTCGGCTATGTAGGGATGGCACAGGCCGTAGAGGGTGGCTCACTCGCCGCAATTCGTGACCTACCAAACTGCCTCTCAGGACTCAGTTCCACCGAGAACGGAATCCGCAAGACCCTTGCCGACTGGATGATCGTTGTCGGTGTCCTCTTCTATCTGGCTTGGTCGATACAGAACAATACCTGGGTCGACCCCGGTGTCTTCGCAGTCAGTGTGGCCCCGTTCTCATTCGGAATCGGGCTGAACTTACTCGACAAGGCTGAAGCCTGATTTTAGGCGGCTGGCTCCTCAAGCCACCTTGCTTTCTCAATCGCGAACCATTGCTGTAAGCAAATCACGGCAGCGCGACTTTGAATCCGCACCAGTCCAACGAAGAACAACTCCCCGCCCCGGTTGACCGTAGAGTACAACCGCCCCAAGTGGAGCCAGCGGATGCAGTAGGAGCGGAGCAAGATCCTCCTCGCCATCGACATTGATGAGGCAACTTCGGCCATCTTCACGCCAGGCCTGCATCGCAGCAGCGCAGGCGAGGTAAAGTCCAGCGGAGAGTTGGCCTGCAGGATTCTCACATGTACGCGTATCGTTGTACAGAGAATGATCGATTGTCGAAGCGTGTTCCCACTCTTCGCGCTTTGTTTTACCATCGATAAGGGCAATATCGGCTGGGCTGCCAAGATCTTGTAGAGTCTTGACAGTGACATCACCCACAGCAATTACCGGGCCGGGACTACCGAAGATTTCCTCCAGGACGGCCCGCATAGCAACGCTCGGGTCATCCTCAGGACCCTCGAATAATTGACCGAACGGGTCCTTTAGATTGGCTTCAACCTCGTGCGTCATAATCATCGAGACCAACCCCGTATCGGCAGGAAGATAGGGCTCACCGTCCAAGTCAATTTCACCCGCTCGCACTCGAGAACTCGAAATCGGAGTGCCATCATGGGCAATCACGTGCTTGACCACGATAACCTCGAGAGCGCCCAAGGAATTGGCGGCGCGAGCTTGATTGATTCTCTCACAACCAGGAAGAGTCTCAGGAGTGCAAAGAATCGCGTTAGCAGTTTCGTGCCAAGGAGCAGGCCCATCCTCATCCTCCAGCACGTGCAGGCTGACTCGATCCGCTGAATCACCAAGCGATGTGAGAATTTTTGACGAGCGATCGGCCCAAGGCTCGATCCGTGAATCCTTCGAATTCGCTATGTGATCGCTCGTAAGCCACAGCTCCAAACGCACGCACTCAGCCAATCCACGTTCGATGAGTGCGCGATGTCCAGAATGGAATCTGTCGAAGGTACCGCCGACCAATCCTAGTGAGTGCATCGTCAACCAGCCAGTGTGTGAAGTCTTGAGGACTTTGGAAAAGGGGTGTGCCCCGGGGCGTAACGGTGACCTTCATCGCAATGCTCAGGCACCTGACCCACCCCGGGACGTCTGTTGGACCGTGTGGTTGTCCCGTAAGTCATTCCGCTCTCTTCCGGTCGCAGTCGTCCGGGGACCCATCACAATCCGACCGTATGTGTTGCTCCGGAGGTCACAGCGCAGCAGTGGCTCATTCCGGTCTTCGACATACGGCAAATCCCGTTCCGTGGTACCGTGGTTCATCCTACTAACTCCGGCTGGGGCTTTCGTCGGCACGGTGTTGCCGGTCGGGCGTCGATTCGTCCGGTGGACCCTTCATGAACCCCTCGTATAGCGGGAGAGTGGTTGGGAAGCGAGAAAAAACGTCGAAATTGGCATTATTTCAATTGTTTCGTTCAGAATGTTCTGTGATCACGTGAGAGGTCTTGATGCCAACCGGAACTGCGCAGAATCAGCCTCTCGCTGATGTGTGGCTCACCGCTCATCGCCATCTCTGTGCTCAGCGGTGGCCATTTCTCGATCGGTTGGGCCAGCCATCCTACGAGTGGATGGGTTCTGCCGGTAGCTGGCGAGCCGCCTTCGATAGCTCGGTCTAATGAATCAAGCAAGTCGAGGAGAGGGGCCGTTGCCTCTGGAAGAGTTCCTCTCTCGTAACGCGCACGTAAGCGTCGCGCGAGGGTGTTACGAATATCCGGCGAGCATCCTGGATGCACCCTATCTCGTAAACCCGGAGCACTGCTCGCCTCGCCCTGCGGCCGTAACACGGCCGCTGCCCATGGAATCGGATTCTCTAGTAGCCATTCGAGCGAGCCATCCTCCGCAAGCAGATTTGTCAGTAGTTCCGGCGCGAGTAGCGCCCACCAATCGAGAGGGAGATTCTCCACGATTGCCTCAACTCCCTCGATATCCAATTTCTTACCATCACGTATCCGCTCGACCAGTAGTGACCATATCTTGAGGTCGTGATCCAACTCAAATCCGGTCGAGCGTCGCAAAACACCTTGCAGAACAGGAGCGTATCCAATCGCATCAGCACTCTCACCCCCGTGAATCCAATCGACTGCCTGTAATGCAGCAAGCGAATCTGCAGGAGGATGCACCAACCAAGCCTCGAGAGCCCAACGGATCAGGTCATCCTGCATGTCATCGGGCAACCACGCTGCATTGCTCAGCAATTGAGCCGCTACCCACGAAGCTCCTTCAGTGGCCTGTGATGGATCGGTCGCTGGCCTCGTCCTCAGAGCAATCTCTGGGTCATCTCGAAGCATCGCCCGCAATTTCTCAGCGAACATCTCCAATACACTCACTGGAGCCTCGTCAGCAATTTCAGCCAAACGCTCGAGTGGAATGAAATCAAGATCGAGCAGAGCAATCCACTCAGTATCCAGCCGTGACCGCAATCGCTGCCATCGATGCCATCGCGTCCGCGGTGGCGAAGCAATCCAAGCAGCAACCGGATAGCTCGCCTCCATCATATTCGACCAATCCTCATTCCCTTCTGGAAATTGAGCGATTGCAGAACCAATCATCGAAGAATCATCAGCAGTGGTACCAGCGCCAGCGCCGCCAACCTCCAGACCTAGCACAGCCCAAGGAGATGGTGCCTCTTCACTATCGACAATCGATTCTGGGCTCATCGGCACTGGATCAACGAGGCGAACAGGTAGGTCTCTCCCACCTCGGGTTCGAAGTCGTAACCACGGTAGAGGCCTGAGTGGGTCGACGGTCAATTCATCGAATATAGCCAGAGAAGAACGTGTAGAATGCGAGAGTGTGAGGCGAAGTGATGGATGTGAAATTACAGCAGTCAGAACATCGTCGGGTAGTCCATCGGAAATCTCCAGAACCAACGGGGGCCTCTCCTCTTCACCAACCGCCCATTCAATTAGCGAAGTTACTGCAGTCGCCCCAAGCCCGCGCGTATCGAACATTCGTAATCCACGCTCTTCCGTCGAGAAAGTTGACTCACCCCAATCTTTCCTAAATCTCCTCCAAGTCGACTCCTCCGTGCGCACACGTCTCGTTGATGTCAGGCGTTCTCTCAGACTGTTGAGGCGACGCTTGCGTTCCGAAGGGATGAGCCGGGGATGAGCCCGTTGTATCCAGTGATCGAGACATGATATGGGATATTCGTGACCTCCTGCATCGAGGCCACCAAGGTCAGCGATGACGAGGGCATTTGCTCTAGCTGTCCGAAGCAGCATTGAGCGGGGTAGCCTCTCCTCCATAACCGCACAAACTGGATCTTTCGGACGGATTTCTGGAGATTGTTCGTGACAATTGCCGAGTACCCAGTTACCACGGTGGTGGCTGGCTTCCGGTAGCGGGGTGTCAGGTCTTTGGGTAGGTGCCTCAAACCAGATTCCAGGAGCTAGTGCTACCGGCCTATCTGCATCGACTAATCGGGCTCTGACGATACCGAGTGTGTGATTCTCTCCGGCATAGGCCGAGATGCTCTCAGGATCATGGCTAGAAGGAGGTTCTGGGAGCATCTCAAGCGTTCTGAGATCGAACCAACGCGGAGATCTCTCCCTGAGGGCCGCCCAAGCCCAAGAGACCCCTTCTCTTCCGGTGGAGCCTCCTTCCCCAATTGGTGCACGAGCAGGGCGGTCGGGAATCAGGATGAGTGGAGAGTCGATTGGAGCCAAAAGGCCGAACAGTAGGTTGGCTCCATCTCGTGCGAGTAAGCAGCATCTGTACGAGGGTGAGGGTAGAGGTAGAGCCTCCATCGCCCTAGCCAGCTCGTCGGAACGGATCGCCTCCCATCCAGATTGGGTCAGGTGCAGGCGAGCACCTCGGGCTCCGGCTACTTGGTCGCTGGAGACCAGTCCATCGTTTCTCATTCTCCTTAGCTCTGCTGAAGCGTGCGGAATTCGTAATCCAGAATCGCGAGCGAGTATACTCACTGTCGCACCACCATCAGTGAGCCGATCGAGAAGTCGACGACGGTGAGCGCTACGAATCCGTTTCAGATTAGCGGAATCAACTGATGAAACGTCGATTTGCAAGTCATCCGACACTAATCACCCCCTCCTGATTCAATTAGTTAGAATGTCCTAATTAAATTATACTACTTCATTACATTTCATTACACATTTCCTATGGAAAACATAACAGTTTCATTTCCACACCGAGTTGAATTGTGAAATCAGGCGAGATTAATGCAACTATTTGTAACTAAGACAGCCTGAGAGGTGCAGAACTGTTATATCAACGTCTGCCGTCCTGTCGGTAACGGACTTGTTAAGCGGCCGGAATGAGACGGAGGATGAGACGGAAATGAACTCGCAAAACCTGCGTGAACTGATTCGAAACTACCTCTCTGAGCGGCCGCGAAACACCATCGAGATATCGACCTGGCTCTCTAGCCAGATCGACCCAACGAACAGCCCCGTGGACATCACGAGCATCCTAGAAGCGGATGATCAGATTGTCCGAATCGGTACTGTTCGCAAGAGCGGTATGAGGCGCTCCGAGTCACCAGTCTCGGAATGGGCGTCAAACACTTGGGTCAAGCATCACGAGAGGAAACGGTCCGAACAACGAAAGGAGAGCTAAATATGCGCACAACAAGACTACGACAGAAGATTAAGAAATTCCTGAACGAGAGGGGCGAGGCAAACACGACCGAAATCCTCGAGCACGTCAACTCGACGATGCGTCACGGCACCACCCCGCAACAATTGGGCAACGTCCTATCAAAGGACAAAGACATACTCAAGGTTGCTACAACTAAGCGCGGCGGCGCACTCTCCGGCCGCTACGAAATCTGTGTCTGGACTCTGCGACCAGGTGTGCTCGACGGCGAGAACTGATCACGCTTCAAGCGATTATGCACCTAGCGTGCGATTCGCCCTAGGCGATGGAACATTGTTCAGCTTTCAAGCTCGGCTGACCAAGCTCCAGTTCGAGCTAGGCTATTCATCGCAGCGCGGTGAGCAAAAGCTCCTTGGCTATCTTCGTTTGAACCACTTGCCCAAGTCTGTAACGCGTGAGCGAGCAAAGCTCGGCCGTAAGAGTATGAAAGCTGCCATGGATGCTCAACATCCATGCCATTCATCAGATTGAGATGGGCGGTCGCGTCCTCGTCGGACTGACCGCCAGAAAGGAAGACGATTCCAGGCAAGTTGTGCGGGACGTGGTTAGTCAGGCAATCCACAGTCAACTGAGCCGCCTGTTCTCGACTACCTTGGTCAGAGCAGGACTTTCCAGGTAGAATCATGTTCGGTTTCAGTAAGGCCCCAGGAATGTGCACTCCCTGAACTTCGCAAGCTGCGAATGTCTCATCGAGAATTCTCGCAGTAACATCGTAGCAAGTCTGAGCATCGTGCTCACCATCCATCAAAACCTCCGGCTCAATGATTGGAACGAGGCCTTGTTCTTGGCAAATCGCTGCGTAGCGAGCGAGGGCATGAGCATTGGTTGAGAGGTTGGCATCACTCGGCATCCCATCTCCAATTCGAATGACTGCGCGCCACTTTGCAAAGCGGGCTCCCATGGCGAAGTATTCAGCACAGCGCTCGCGAAGTCCGTCTAAACCTTCTGTGATTTTCTCGCCGGAGTGGTGTGCTAATTCCTTGGCTCCAGTATCTACTTTGATTCCTGGGTGAACGCCACGGCTAGCGAGATATTCTGGGATCGGAGTTCCATCGTTCATCTTCTGACGGATTGTCTCATCGAAGAGAATTACACCACTAATTGCCGATTGGTAGTCAGAGGTTGCGAAGATGTTGGAACGGTAAGATCTACGAGCCTCTGGAGATGGTTCGACGCCGACAGCTGCAAGGCGGTTAGACATCGTTCCATTGCTCTCATCGGCGGCGAGGATTCCTCGTCCAGGTGCAACAAGTTCTCGCGCTGTTTTCTCAAGTAATTCGGTGTCCATGAACGAACCTCGACTCGACGTGGTGGGTTTGAGAGATGAAACCTTTGCCCACGAATTATGGATTCAGATTCAGGCTGAACGGATATTATCGACGAATCTGTGGCCCCCACTCGCCACGTCGATAACCTCGGACTGAACCGAGTAACGTCCGTCCGAAAGAGTCTCTACACCGAAGGTTCGGCCTGGACAAACTCCAGTCCCGATGAATACAGCATCATCGCTAGCACAGAGTTGATCTCTATCCCAGAGCCTCTCAATATCACCATCAATCATATTCTCTGCGCGCTCTCGATGACCCTCGTCCTTGAACACGAGTCGACCCTCGAATGGGGCGCCGAGACCGCGAAGTGCAGTGGCTGTGATGACGCCTTCTGGTGCTGCGCCAATTCCCATTAGCATGTCAATCTCTGAGTTTGGGTCGGCCGCGTTGAGCGCAGCCGAGACGTCGCCGTCGCCTATCAGTACGACATTTACGTCATGTGCTCGAAGTTCTGAAATCAGCTTCTCATGCCTCGGTCTATCCATTACGACGATATTGAGTTCAGACTCTTTCTTCCCAAGGGCCGAGGCCGCAGCCTCGACATTGTATGAGGTTGAGGCGTCGAGGCTGATCACACCATCCAACTCAGCTGGTCCTGAGATTTTGTCCATGTAACAATCCGGTGCGTGAAGCAGAGTCCCGCGTGGGGCTGCGGCGAGAACCGCCATCGCATTCGGCAAATCCTTGGCAACATGATTGGTACATTCGAGCGGGTCAACTGCAATGTCGATCGATGGGGCATTCGGATCACCTTGCATCGAACCCAGTGGTTCGCCGATCCAAAGCATAGGTGCGTCGTCGCGCTCCCCTTCACCAATTGCTACGCGCCCATCGAAAGGCACGCCATCGAACACAGCGCGCATCGCTTCTACCGCGGCACCGTCAGCGGCCTTTCCATCTCCCTTGCCTCTCCAAGCCGAAGCAGCAATCGCAGCAGACTCAGTCGCATCGAGGAAATGACTCTCCAAATCGATGGTCGCCATGACCGCTGCGAATAGCGTTCGGCATTCAATCATACGGGTCGACAAGGCTCGACTCAGCGACCGAAAATTAAGCGGAACCTTTGCTCTTACGAATTACGCGAACCCCATCGATTTGCGCGCTCGGATACTGCCCCTCAGAGTCCTTCTCGATTGATTTTAGCATATCCCAAGCACAGAGCAGCCCTGCGTTTACTCCACAAAGTGCCTCCATTTCCACGCCGGTTGTCCAGTGCGTTCGAACGGTGACCGTGCAACGCAAAGCACCTCCTCCGACACCGCCCTCTGCATCTTGTTCGACCGCCCAATCTATTGTGCAGCCCTCGATAGGGATTGGATGGCAGTGAGGGAGCATACGTGGCGTCTCTTTCACAGCCTGAATCGCTGCGATAGTGGAGGCCTCCCGAACATCTCCTTTGACCGAGCGGCCATTCGCTACTACATCCAGACTTTCAGGTGAGAGACGAAGCAGTCCCGTTGCGACAGCTTCGCGGGAAACGACAGGCTTCGAACCGACATCGATTATCCCCGTGAACGATTCCTCCATCCCTCTGCCTCAGGATGGCGGAGGTGTGTATCCCTAATCAGAGACTCGGAAGAGGAACGTGGTTCTGAAATACTAGATTGATTACTACAAACCGTGGCAGAGGCATTCCGCGACAAGGCTACTCCAGGGGTAGTTCCACAACTCGAGTCGGGGGTCGACCATGACAGGCCAAGTGAAGAGGGCAAGAAACTGCAGGTCATCAACGACTTGTGCGTCGGATGTTCCTATTGTCTAATGGCTTGCCAAGACGATGCCCTCATCGTCGAAGGATTATGCGAGGTCATTGAAAAAAATTGCACTGATTGCCTTCGCTGTCTTCTCTGGTGCCCAACTGGGGCTCTGGTCTACGCCTGAGTGGTGATCTATGAATGGGAAAGCCGAAGGCACTCGTTGTCGGAGCTGGAGTCGGTGGGCTTGGCTCCGCTGCTCGGCTTGCCCAAACGGGTGACTTCGACGTCACTGTTTACGAGCGGATGTCCTTTGCAGGTGGTCGATTCACACAACATGATCACGACGGATATCAGATTCCCACTGGTGCGGTCCACATGATTCCGCACGGACGCAAAGGACCGTTCTCAGACCTGATACTTGGCCCTCGTTCGAAAGGTGGGTTAGACCTCGGTCGTCATGGAGTAGAATTCCTACCTACCAGCCACTTTGCGTGTCGAATAAAAGATGGAAATTTTCAGTCCGCAAACTCCGCTTATGGGTTATTGCCGTGGTTCTCTGCAAAGGATGCAATCAATCTTCCAAGACTTCTTGCCAAGGGTGCCAAGCAAGCATGGGGAGACGAAACCGTAGATGGACGGACTTGGCTTCAGAGGAGGTTCAGCGACGAGTTCATCGATTTTCTCGATGCTTTCTCGAATTTTGCTGTGAGTCTGCGCTTCGATCAGATGCCGGCCTCGACTGTGGTTCGGATATTGCAGAATTCCTTCTGGTCAGATCGGCCGCACATTCCGAAGGGAGGATGTAAGGGTGTAATCGATGGATTGCGCGCGGACCTTCGGGAGAATGGTGCGCGCGTCAAATTGAGTCATGAAGTGACTGAGATTCTTCCGGGAACTGCGGAGGAATCGACGAAAGAGCACCGATTCTGCGTCGGAGTGCGACGACGTGGCCGGGATGAAGCAAGTTGGGTCGGCGCGGATTCAATCATTCACAATGGCGGCCACCCAAATTTGCTGAAGGCGCTATCAGACGATTTCGAAGTGGCCGACAGCGTGCGAGAGCAGGTCAAAAACACTCAAGCAGTGGGTGGAATCGGGTTCTGCTTCGCGCTCGACGATGACATTCCGGTACGTAGTAGCGGGGTGACAATGTTGCCTAATCTTGAGCGGGTCGGAGGCTTTGTCATTCCAACCTTCTCCGACCCGACCCTCGCGCCTGAAGGAAAGCATCTGATGATCACTCACCAATTCGTACCCGACGCCTCGGTCAAATCCGAGATTAGCAAAGGGCGCGAGGACCTCTACGAGTCAATCCCTTGGCTCGCCGATCATGGCGAGGAAATCTGCGTCCATACATATCATCGGAACTGGCCGTGTAATCGCGCACCGCAAGGTGCCGAACTGCCGATGGATGTCGGAGTTGAAGGCATCCGCTGTGTTGGCGACGGAGTCAAGGGTCACGGCTGGATGATGGTCGAGGGAATCGCCTCAAATGTGCCTCATGCTGTAAACGACATCGCCGCTTCGATGCGATGAATGAGCAGTCGAATCACTCAGCCTAGTCCAGCCTTCCATAACTCACCGTCGGCTCGAACTTCCTTCTTCCATAACGGCGCTTGCGCCTTGAGTTCACTTATGAGCCAAGAACAGGCCTCAAAGCCCTCAGCTCGATGTGGGCTTCCAACGTGAATGCAAACGATTGGTTCGGCGGGTAATACTACACCTGTACGATGCGCAATTACCACCGATGAGACGCCAAAACGCTCAACCGCGTCGAATGCCAATCGGTTGAGCACTGACGGAAGCTTCTCCTCCCAGGCGTCGAATTCCAGTCTCTCAACCTCGACGTCGTCGTCCACACCCCTAGTCAGACCAACGAAGGATACCACGCTACCACAGCCCTGTAGGTCGACCAGCCCTCGAAGATTCTCAGGTTCGAGTTTCTCGGACTCGACGCGAACCACGACTCGAGGCATGAAGCCCCATCCCCTCTCAGCGCTTCAATGCCTCGCCAGACAAGGAACCATTCAAACACGGCATCAGGGTCGACGCGACGTGACCCGCCGCATTGACATCCTCGGGGCTGGACTTTCGGGGCTCTCGGCTGCGACCATACTTGCGCATCAAGGGTACGAGGTCCATGTGCACGAGATTCGTAAGGACTCAGGCGCGCGCTTCGACGGCGATTTCCAAGGTATTGAGAATTGGACCAGTGATACCGACTTCTTCGACGAGATGCGTGGATGGGGTTTGGATCCTGACGAATTCAAGTCGGATGCATTCAGCATCATCGACCTCATCCACCCAGATGACGAAATCAGTAATCCAGTAACCAATGGAGTTGCATTCAGAGTCGTCGAGCGTGGAACCGACGAACATTGCATCGATCAAGGATTCAAGCGAATGGCCCTTGCTGCTGGTGCAAATATCCACTATGAGACGCGCAAGGACCCCAGTGAATGCGACATAATCGCTGCTGGGCCAAAGGAATCCAGTGCTGTTGCCTTCGGAGAGATTTTTCATACCGACCACCCCAACCACGTCGCTTTCCAACTCAACGACAAACTCGCTCCTGGAGCCTATTCCTACCTGATAATCATTGATGGAATAGGTCTCATCTGCACCTGCCTCTGGCGTCAGCAAAAGAAATCCAGCAGATACCTCAACGAGACAATCGCATGGTATGAGGAACACTACGAACTCAACCGCCAGCCGATAAAACGCGTCGGCGGAAAAGGTGACTTCTCACTACCCGATCGCTACATCCACGAAGACAGGCATTATGTCGGTGAAGCCGGCGGTTTGCAGGACTTCATGTGGGGCTTTGGGATGCGTTATGCAATCACTAGTGGAGTGATGGCCGCCAACTCGATTGTGGGCTCGAATGATTACGAGAAACAAGTCCGCAATCGTTTGATTCCACTTATTCGAGCGAGCGCTATAAACCGATTTTTGATGAACCGAATTGGTGATCGTGGATTCAAGATGGTCGCACGCTATTGGATGCGTGACCAAGCTCGCAAAGGAGATGGGCTCGCCTTCATGAAATGGGTCTACCAACCTGGACTATTTCGCCGAGCATTATGGCCCATCGTCAAAATCGGCATGCTCCGCCGAAAACAACTCGCAGACGGTCGAATGGTCTCTCGCATGCCGTTCCGAAAAGCTCTCTCAAGAGATGTCTGGGAAGCAAGCCCACGGGCCGAAGAAATAGGGGTTCAGTGGAAGTCCCACCAGCGAGGAGGAGGTCATACTTCCTTCTCTGAAAACGACGCTTGAGCGAGTTTGGAGTCTCCAAGCGTTACCCGTTTGATTCATAATCCGACCTACGGTCGAAGCGCCATGACCTCATGGCCTGAACTCGAACCAATGCCAAACCGCTTGGTAAACTACGGAGTCACAGAAAACGGAATCGCCATCATCGAACTTGCTTCGAATTCGGCGGGCGCTCCACTTGAGGGCGACGAAGTCGGCCCGAACACATACACACACGAAATGATGCGAGACATCGATACCGCTGTCGTCAAGGCTCGCTTTGATGACGACGTCAGCGTCATCGTCTTCACCGGCAATGGACACAAGTTCTTCTCTGCCGGTGCAAGCATCCAGATGTTGAACTCGGTCACGCCGGGATTCAAGTACAATTTCTGCCTTCACGCTAACGAGACTCTGAGCCGCCTCGAGCAGACTCCGAAGCTCGTCATTTGTGCAATCAATGGTCACGCTGTCGGCGGCGGACTTGAGATCGCAATGGCCTGCGACATTCGCATCGCTCGCAAGGATGCAGGCAAGTGTGGACTTCCTGAAATTAACCTCGGTGTGCTTGCAGGAACAGGCGGCACTGCGCGACTAACTCGCCTCATCGGCAAGTCGCGTGCTCTCGAATACATGGTCAGCGGCGAGCTGATGGCCTTCGAGAAGGCTAAGGAAATCGACCTCTTCAACGACGTCTGGGATGGATCACTAGACGATTTCCGGCAGGATATTCTCGACTACGCCAGCCAGTTCTGCTTACCATACAAGGCTACTATGGCAGTTGGTAACATCAAGCGCTCAGTCCAATCAGGACCTGAGATGCCTTTCGAGTATCACCTTGCGCTTGAGCGCGAGTTGCAAGCGGCTCTGTTCAACAGCGCTGACGCGAAGGAAGGAATCGCCGCTTACGTCGAGCGCCGCACCCCTCGCTTCGAAGGTAACTGAACTTATCATCCAAAAATTTCGGGCGACCGAAGACTACGTCTTCGGTGATGTGGTTGAAATACAGGTCCCTTCTGCCCCACCTCATGACAGATACAGAGATCGTACAGGACTACTCCCCGAACTTCGAGGCGTGGATACAAGATTTCAGCGATTGGCAGACACGAATCGGATTTGACCCGTCGTGGCTGGGTGATTACCGATTCGACATCAAGTTCGACTGGGACACCGCTGGTTCACAGATCGAATTCGGTGATTTCCAAGGTATGCCCAAGTGGCAGCGACGAATGCAGATTCCACAGCAAAACATCCGTGATGCAATCATCTCGATGGTCAGCGTGCAGGGCGATACAGAATTCGCCAGCGTCGAGCAGCAGAACCACCTGTTGGCGACCGCCCCGACAGAGTATGACCGCAAGTCAGCCCTGCGAATCATGTGCGAAGAACAGCGCCACGGATGGCAGATGGCTTACCTTCTCTGCACTTACTTCGGCGAGCACGGAGTGCGCGAGGCAGCAAAGTTGCTCGAGCGCAATGCGCAGGAAGGAACTCGCATCCTAGGTTCGTTCAACGCACCGATTGACCACTGGTTGGACTTCTTCTGCTTCACTCACTTTATCGACCGAGACGGTAAGTACCAACTGAAGATGCTCAGCACATCTTCTTTCCAGCCACTCGCTGCCTCGATGGGGCCTATGCTGAAGGAGGAATCCTTCCATCTCGGCACCGGAGCCAATGGACTACGCAGAGTCGTCAAGCAGGGAGTAATCCCCTGCGCTCTTCTCCAGAAATACGTCAACAAGTGGGTCAGTACTGGTCTCGACCTGTTTGGAACTGACGACTCGACAAGCGCCCAGTGGGCCTATGTTTACGGAATCAAGGGGCGCTATGATGAGCGCGAGTCCAGCGATGATGCAGACCGCGCTCACCTCAACGAAGCGAGCCGTGAGCTCTATTTCCAGGAACTTCGCGATGAGATGCGCAGAATTAGTCAAGCTCGAAAGGAAGGTGAGCCAGAGTTGTTTATTCCGTCTGATAAATTCAATCGAGGAATCGGAAAATACTCTGCAGAGCGTTACACACTTGAAGGCGACGACTTCGAAGGAAGTGACGATGATTGGCAGGCTTACCTCGACGACGTTCTTCCCACCGATGCAGACGAAGAACGCCTGATGAACGAATACATGCAAGAAGAATGGATTCAATACCGCGAATGGAAGGGCGACTGAGCCTCAGAGGTGATCTCATGCAACATCTATCACTTCTTGCCTTCGATAAGGAACGCTGCAAGCCATTTTTTGACAGATTAACCGACCTCTTCCACGAGCACCACCATTCGGCCGATCAAGACGCTGAAGGCTACGAAGTGCTACTCTACAAAGTGCATCGACCTTACACCAATGGCATGCTCGATATGGTCGATGAATGGATGGGATTAGACAAGCGCGATTGGCGAGAAGAGACTACGCGCGAAGTGAAACTCGCGATGTATGCGATTCGTTACCCTGACACACTGCTGCTTGACTCCTTCACTCCCAATGCTCGATCCGACATAGTCAGGCTCTCCTCCTACCTCCACTTCACTCAACATACCTATGCGATTTGGGACGAAGATACGCGGAAGGGATTGGCTAAGTTAGGAATTGAAATTCCAGCGACTGAGGTCGCTGACCCCTTCATTTACGGCGCTTATGTCTCGGCGATTGAATTGCTCAAAGATGTGGCTCCTTTCACTTGCTTCTTGGAGCATGATGTTCCTCGGCAGCGACTGTTTCAGGCTGCACTAGCAGCATATGGTAGGGAGTGAAACGATGGACATTCGTACCGTCGCCGTAATCGGCGCCGGTACGATGGGCGCTGGAATTGCTCAAGTCTGCGCCCAAACAGGTTGGGAGACTCGGTTGTTCGATGCTTTTCCTGAAGGATTAGCGAATGGGATGGCTGCTGTCGACTCCTTCTGGGACAAGGGAATTGCTCGTGGCAAGACCACTGCTGAGCAGAAGGCAGAGTGGAAAGGAAATCTAAGCGCATGCGCGGATATGGCTGAAGCCGTTTCAGGAGCTGACTTGGTTATCGAGGCTGTTCCTGAGATTATGGAATTGAAGCAGAGCATCTTCCGTGATCTCGTATCGAAGGCTCCGGCCCACGCTATACTTGCGACGAATACTTCGGGACTCCCAATTAGTACAATCGCAGAGGCCACTACCTGTGCTGACAGGGTTATCGGGATGCACTTCTTCAATCCGGTTCCAATCATGAAATTACTTGAGATTGTTCGCCATGATGGCTGCTCCG
>DAFD01000003.1:5140-5594 GCA_002497895.1 Euryarchaeota archaeon UBA175 | reverse complement strand
AATCGACGCACTTTGGTGCCGGTAGAAACTCCATTACCCCCTCCACCATTCGCATCGTATGAGTTCGGATGTCCAATGCCCCGCTGGTTGCGGCCCCATGGAATACAAGACGACTAGAAATCTGAAAAGTAGGGCCTTCAATCCACTCGGCACCGTCTTTTATTTGGCAGGATTGATCCTAATTGCCAACTCAATTGAAATCGGAAGCGACGAAACTAATCCTGGAGTCATTATTGGTGCGCTACTATTCATTCCGGGCGTGTATCTCTCATCATTGGTAACCACTGATCTGCGGTGCAACACCTGTGCTGGAGTCATTCTAGAGTCCAAGTCCATAGATCAAAAACTCAAGGGAGATGCTTTCGGTTTAGCGTTGAACAAGGCCAAATATGTCAGAGAAGCACTATCTGCTTCAACACAGGAAGGCGAGCACGATTGTCCAGATTGTGGAAAG
>DAFD01000003.1:2157-4746 GCA_002497895.1 Euryarchaeota archaeon UBA175 | reverse complement strand
CCGTTGAAAACATCCAGAAACTGACAACCGGGTCCTACAGAACTATTGATCTAGACGGTTGTAAGGAGTGTGATCTGTTATGGTTCAACAAAGCCAAGAAAGAAGAGGTGCTCTCTAGGGACGACACAATAATTTCAAAGTACTCAGATTAATATAGAGAATATCTCGCTTTCCAGCATTTTTCATATTCAAATTACAAACAGCACATCATATACTAACCATCCAAGCGACGGATATGAACAACTTCGAAATCCTAGTAGGAATACTTGCCTCGAGCTCACTTCTATTGTCTGCTGTTTTACTAAACAAGCAATTGTCTCGCTCCAAGAAATCTAAGTCACGAGATCCATGGGGTAATGGGAGCAAAAGCGCCCAAATCTCAGACTATTTTTACATAGATCAGTGAGTAATATTCCTCATACAAACAACAATCCCAATACATGACTTCAAGGACAATCTCTCTCACCGTAATGTACCGTAGGAGGGTGAAGCCTTGGCTGGAATAAGTAAGAACGGCGTAGCCGAAGACGGCTGGATAGTTGTCAAGGGCGCGCGAACCCACAATCTTCGTGATATTGACGTGAAGATTCCACGTGGTAAATTCGTAGTCATATCCGGGGTCTCCGGTAGTGGCAAATCCAGCCTCGCATTCGACACTCTGTACGCTGAGGGACAGCGTCGTTACGTCGAATCCCTCTCATCCTACGCGCGGCAATTCCTCGGCCAGATGAAAAAGCCGGACTGCGATAGCATCGAAGGCCTCTCACCAGCCATCAGTATTGACCAGAAACAAGGTAGCCACAATCCTCGTTCAACAGTTGCGACAGTCACTGAAATCATGGATTACCTCCGTCTACTGTGGGCGCGAGTAGGGCTTCCACACTGCCCAGAATGCGGTAAGGAAGTTGCACGAAGAACAGTCCAGGAAATTGTCGACGACGTGCTCTGGCGCTTCGAGGGACACGCAATCGCCATCTGGTCACCTACAATCCGTGCTCGCAAGGGCACCCACGCAGACCTGTTCAGGGCACTAGTCGAACAGGGCTATCTTCACGGCAGAGTCAATGGCCGAGAAGCGGAATTTGATGAACCACCAATTCTCGAAAAGAATTTGAGGCACGACATCGATGTCAGAATCGATCGCTTACGTCTATCTCGCACAGCAAAACAACGCCTTACTGAAGCAGTCGCCGAAGGCATGCGACTTGGTGGCGGAGCAGTAGCAATTGAGAGCCTTGAAGCCCCAGTGGCCGAGAAAGGAGAGGACGCAAAAGCCCAGAGATTCCAGACTCAAATCGGCCAAACCATTGCTTACACCGAAGAGTTCGCTTGCCCAGAGCACGGTTCCTTCCTCCCTGAAGTAAGCCCTCGTGTGTTTTCATTCAACAACCCACTCGGAGCTTGTCCCGCGTGCCAAGGGTTGGGGATTCAACGAGAATTCTCCAACGACCTTGTCATCGATCGTCTCGCTACAGTTGAGGAGGGCTGTATACGACCATTCCGCAGTTCGATGATGTCAGGCTGGTATCGAAAGCAGATGACACAGGTATGCCAGCACTATGGAATACCATCTAACATTCCATTTGGAAATCTCGACGAGGATTCGAAAGACGTTCTTCTCTATGGCACAGGAAGCACTGCAATTAATTTCGAATTTACTTCAGAGAAAGGCTCAGCCTACCAAATGACACGTCCTTGGGAAGGCGTCTTCGCGCGCATCCGTCGCACATACACTGACACCACCTCTGACCGCACACGATCCCGCCTTGCATCCTACATGACTGATGAGCACTGCCCCGATTGCAATGGTCGCAAACTCAACCGTGCTGTAAGTGGGGTGACGGTTGGAGGAGTGACTCTACCCGCTTTCTCAGCATGCAGCGTTATCGAGGCGCTGGCGGTAGTGCAGAATTGGCGCCTCGGCACAACAGACGACACTTGGTCACGTCTCGAGCGCGATATCCCAACAACACA
Source organism: Euryarchaeota archaeon UBA175 (assembly GCA_002497895.1). Taxonomy (GTDB): domain Archaea; phylum Thermoplasmatota; class Poseidoniia; order Poseidoniales; family Thalassarchaeaceae; genus MGIIb-O1. The sequence goes on along the minus strand of DAFD01000003.1, from coordinate 2,772 downwards.
AATCGTCGAAATAACCGAACACCTCGACGAGCGAAGCCTATTCATTGGTAGCGAGGTAATCAAAGAAATCGAGGCTAGACTGCGTTTCCTCGCACTCGTGGGTCTCGATTATCTAACACTCGATCGCCGTGCAAACACACTTTCGGGCGGGGAATCGCAACGCATCCGCTTAGCGACTCAGATTGGAACGCGCTTGACGGGAGTCATGTACGTCCTCGACGAACCCTCGATTGGCTTACACCCAAGAGACAACAACCGCCTCCTCGAGACTCTCCGAGAACTCACAGAGCTTGGCAACACTCTACTCGTCGTCGAGCACGATGAGGCTACTCTGCGCCAGGCGGATTGGCTCGTCGACATGGGAATTGGTGCCGGCAGAGATGGAGGCGAGGTAGTAGCAAATGGGGATATCGACACTCTACTCACATCCAAAGACAGTATCACAGCAGCTTACCTTTCAGGCCGCAGCGAAATTCCACTACCAGAAGACCCAGTAACTCCTGACGAGGATCGCTGGCTTACAATTCGCGGTGCCCGACAAAACAATCTGCGCGATCTCGACGTTGACATACCACTAGGTTGTATGATAGCAGTCACAGGAGTTTCAGGTTCAGG
>DAFD01000003.1:0-1771 GCA_002497895.1 Euryarchaeota archaeon UBA175 | reverse complement strand
GCCGACACGACTCCAGGAAGCCACGACCGCATTGAAGGAATCGAACAAATTGACAAGACGATCGTCATTGACCAATCTCCCATTGGCCGTACCCCTCGTTCTAACGCTGCGACATATACGGGAGCATTCACGCCAATTCGAACTCTGCTGTCAGAGACCAAGCTCGCCCGTGAACGCGGTTACCAGCCAGGACACTTCTCCTTCAACGTCAAGGGAGGGCGATGCGAAGCCTGCAAGGGAGCCGGCTCGATGAAGCTGGAAATGAATTTCTTACCCGACGTCTGGGTCACTTGCGACATCTGCAAAGGCAAACGCTACACTCGAGAAACACTCGAAGTCAAATGGCGCGGAAAAACAGTCCATGACATCCTTGAAATGCCAGTTGAAGAGGCGAATGATTTCTTCAAAAATCAGCGCAGCATCCATCGAATACTTTCGACGTTGAAGGACGTTGGACTGGGATATATTCGCCTCGGTCAGCCAGCAACGACCCTCTCGGGCGGGGAGGCCCAGCGGGTGAAATTGGCAACGGAATTACACCGTCCCGCCCGCAAACACACAGTGTATATTCTCGATGAACCGACTACAGGATTGGCGATGTCCGATGTCCACCAACTCATCGAAGTTCTTCTGAGATTGCGACGTAATGGCCACACGGTGATCATCATTGAACACCACCTCGACGTAGTCAAGTGCGCCGATTGGGTGCTTGATCTCGGCCCTGAAGGTGGAGAGCATGGTGGCGACATTGTCGCAGAGGGCACTCCCAAGGAAGTCGCAAGCAACAAGCACAGTTACACCGGCAAGCATCTGGAACCACTACTCTAGCCGACTAGTCAAAGAAAACCCCCCAATCAGACTAAACCAAAGTATTCCCCGTGGACACAGTATGACAACCAGTAAACAGGGTATTAATCGAAAAATTTCGATATTGATTTCTGTATTATTGCTTCAAAGTGTTGCGATGACCATCAACGCAAGTAACGATGGCTTTTCCGGCGAATCACATTTCTCCCATCCACCAGATGAGGTAGACCTGACGCCTTGGACGATAGATTGCTATGACGATTTCGAGGCAATATGGATATGGCAAAGCGATGATTTACCCGCTGGAATAGACCCCCCGGCGGACTCAAACTTTGGTTTCTCAGATCGCTTCGGTGTAGGCATTACTGACTTGGAAGATGGAACATTTGAACTCGAGAGCTCAACCGGCGACACCGAAATATGGGATGGATGGACCAACGGGACCACTATCCAGATTCCAGACATTTCAAACCTCAGTCGAACCTATGCTTGTTATGCCGAGGAATTCCAATGGGACGATGACACTTGGAAATTCAATCACAATAGCACATGCGAAAACGAATACTTCCTTGATGTGGACAATACCTTTGCCGTGTTCGATTACGTATTCTGGCATGACTATCTTTCCCAGTACTACCATTGGTCATCTAACTGGGAAGAGCTTGATGATGGCACAATCAACAATTATGTGGCAAACTCCTATTTCACGGTCGATGATTCCCCCTTCATCGGGAATATGACCGACAACGCAGGAATGACTCAAATCGTCGACATTCGCCTTCGTGATATACAAACCGAATTCGACTACGACAATCACTATGCCGAGGACTTGCATAATAAGACTCAGAAGGCGATCGGTGGAATGGCCGCCGGAAGCGATGTAATTTCATATGAGACTCATCTGATGGACCTATCACAGGTCAACTGGGTCTCTCTGTCAGGGAAAGGCACATTATCCGACCTT
>DAFD01000052.1 GCA_002497895.1 Euryarchaeota archaeon UBA175 | reverse complement strand
GCGATGCCACCACCAACTTGCAGAATACCAGTGGGTGAATCATCCTCACGATACCAGTCTGCCAGTGACTGCATTGCGAACAAACCACTCTTGACGATGTCAGCACTTTGAATTGTACAATCGATGACACGACTCACCAGAATATTACCCAGTGTCGAATCCTCCCAGCCGGGGACAAAGATCGGTAGATTTGCGTCCGCGGCTGCCATCAACCAGGAATCCTTTGGGTCGGAATCGAGTTCAAGTTCGCCGTGAAGTAAGAGGTCGTAGAGATACTCGTGGGGAAAACGGCGGTCGCCAGCAGCTTCCGCGTCCTTCCAAAGTTGTAGCAGAGGCTTCTCGATGTATCGAATTGCCTCTTCCTCAGGAATCGCTACATCAGTCACTCGATTCATCCCGCGCTCAGCCAAACTAGCATCCGACTCCGCGCTCCAGTCTCGCCAATCCTGAACTCTCTCGTAAGACGAGGAGGCAACCAATCGGAACAAGTCCTCCTCGAGATTCGCGCCAGTGCAACAAATCGCATGCACCTTCTGGGCGCGAATTGCCGGAGCCAATGATCGGCCGATTCCAGCAGTCGACATCGCTCCAGCGAGTGTAATCATCATCCGGCCGCCGCCGTCGAGAAAGCCGTTTAGTGACTCAGCGCAATCGGCCAACGCTCCGGCATTGAAGTGATGATAGTGGCGTTGAATGAACTCTCTAATCGCCATACGTCAAGCCTCCTCACTGCCTTCGAGATCAGTATGCAAAAATCTCTCAACAACTTCGCGGCGCATCTGAACTAATCCTTCCATAGCGCCGCGTAAAGCCTCATCCAGTGCATCGGCAGCAACCTCAGGATCACTACCGCCACAAGTGAATGAATCGATGGCTAGCCAGCCATTGTTGTAGTAGCAATGTGCACTGATGTGGCTTTCATCAAGAAGGACGACGGCAGCAAAGCCCGTCGGTGAGACGCTGCCGTCGAATTCCTCGACATGAGAATGCACAATCCGCACGCCCGCAGCGTTCGCAGCCTCGACCATACACTCCAGCATCCACTCTCCATCGTGGACCCCATTGCGGTGGTATCCGGTGTAGTCGACGTAGACGTGCTTGCCGTGCGAACGAGTCATCATACCACCTCAAGCAGGAGTGCTCGGTGCTGGTTCCGATTTCAATGATTCTCAACAAAGCCAAGCCTTGAGCCGGCGCAATCCTTCCTGAATTACCTCTTCATCGGCCGCATATGAGACTCTGACAAAGCCTTCACCGCCGGCGATTAGACTGGTCGGAATCAACTGTACACCAGCCGCCAGCGCCCCGTCTGCAAATTCAACATCGGTCATGCCCGTTCCGGTGACGTCAATGAACACGTAGAATGCCCCTTCGCACGCCCCTAGACGCAGACCAGGAATCTCAGACAGACCCTTGGTCATGATCGCGCCTCGCTTCTGGTATTCTGTGTTGAATCGGTCGACTGCGTCGTCACACGATAGGGCGACACGCGCGGCTTCCATGAGGAATGTTGGGATGTGGGAAGCCGAATTCGCTTGAGACTTGATTGCGGCTTTCATTGCATCGGGCGGGCCGGTGAGGAAGCCGATGCGCATACCAGTCATCGCCCATGATTTCGACCATCCATTGACGACGAGCGTTCGCTCAGCTCCGCCGGGCACCGCTGCTGGAGAGACGTGGGGGTAATCGGTCCAATTGAGGCGGGCATAGATTTCGTCAGAGACGATCCACAGGTCGTGTTCGACTGCGATGTCGACAATCGCTTGAATTTCAGCCGGAGTAAAGACAGCGCCCGTCGGGTTGCATGGCGAGTTTAGCAAAATCATCCGAGTCTTGTCAGTAACTGCTGCTCGAATTGCATCGAGGTCTGGATGAAAATCCTCTCTCTTGACTGGTACGTGGACAGGCACCGCTCCAATCAATTCGAGCATCGGCTCGTAACTGGCCCACGATGGAGCCAGGAGGATGGCTTCATCGCCGGGCATTGTAGTGATCATGAATGAGTAGAGCAAAGCTTGCTTAGCGCCCGGCGTGATTACCACATCCTCTGCGCTCACCTTGACATCGTGGTGGCGCTCCATGTAGTCGGCTACGGCCTGACACAGGTCCATCGCACCCGGCCCGCGCGTGTACTTCGTATTGCCAGCCTCAAGCTCGGAAATCGCCGCATCAATCACCTCGCGCGGCGTATCAAATCCCGGCTCACCCACAGTCCAGCGGACAACCTCAGGACCAGGGGGTTGCAGGTAAGGTGCGAAGCCCACACCCAGCCCATCGTAGCGAGACGAGACCTTAGGCATGCATCGACTGAGTGCAGGCCGGTCTTCAAGATATGCAAATTTACACCAGTAATTTGCAGTCCAATTATCCTAGGAAAGTTGCTCTACGAAGAAATCTCTAGCCCTATCTAGAGAATCAGCACGAGCAGAGGGGTTACCTTCCACATGAGCCCCTCTGTTTCGCAAAATTCGGATAATCCATCTTCGCTGCCAGCGCTCGTTTAGAGGTAATCGAATACCAAGGAATAATTCCCCAGACATGTATCCATTCTTGTCTAATCTAGCAGTTCGCTTCCTTAATCGAACCGCCTTTGGAAGAAGTGTCAGTTCTTTTTCACTGTCGAAAGAATGGTGTGCATCAGGATATGTATGTAAGGTAGCATTCGGAAGTTGAGGAAGTAGTTCTTCAACCAGATGCACAGGAGTCCAATTGTCAGCATCTCCATGAAGAATCAAAATTGGTGAGTCCGACCAATTTTGGATATCGGGTCGAATATGAGCTGCTGGATAGAATGGCAAATGAGCATCGAATGCAGATCCTAGAATATCGATAATAGGAGACCATGCCGAGTACAGAGCAACAGTTCCACCGAGGCTCCAACCTGCGATTCCAATCTTGTTGATCCTAGGGTCTTGAGCCAATACAGAACGCGTGCTAAAGGTATCAACAAGCATCATTGCATGAGTTACCGAAAGTTGGTCGTCAACCGTTGAATCAATCCCTCTTGCGGCGAATGAATTTACCTTACAAACCGCCAGCCCAGCATTGATCCAACCATCGATGTGGTCTTGATGATGAGTTGCCCAACCTTTGCTTCCATGATGGGCAATTACACACCCAAACGGTCCATCGCCTTCCGGAAGGAATAGTTCAGCCTCAATTGTAGTTTGAGGTGTTTTTTCCAAACCAGTCAGTATGTGATGAATCTCAAATGGGGAGCGAGACTGAACTTGTAAGCGCTCCATCATGAGCACACGGAAGGCTCACCTCATTTGAAATGCGGTTATTTCAGGGCTGGGAAATCAACGACCGCCGCCAGATCTGCCGCCACCAGACCGACCTCTAGAACCTCTTCGTGACTTACGACTTACCTTCCGATGTCTTCTTCCTCTTCCCATGAAAGAACCACGGCCACCAATGTTGAACGTAATTCCAGTACTTGCCCTACTAGAAGCACTCGTTCCCCAATCCCCACGAAGGAAGCCGACCAAAGCTAGAATTCCAAAAAGAACTCCAATTCCACAAAACATCAACAAAATCGCAGCACCGCTCATGGGAGGTTCAAGGCGTGCATCGCTTGGGTCGTTGGAGTTGTAAAAAATCTCAAAGTTGGTGCCCACCATCATAGTTCCATTCTGGCCATATTCTAAGCAATCCTCCTCGGCTCCATCGTAGTCTTCGTAATTTTCGATATGATATTGATCGAACTGAGCATGATAAGTGGTATTTTCCACTATGTAGGATACGTCCAAATCAACCCAGCACTCCAATTCGTACCAATATTCGCAGTATTCATCACCCCAATCGTCAGTGTAGCAATCTTCAACCCGAATCTCGTTGTATCCTGGGTATTTTGCATCAATCTTTGAGTCTACGGATATCCATTCTTCATCAGACCCCAGATCACCTACAGATGCAGCTGCAAAACCGATGAGCATGACGCCTATTACCAATACAACAACACCAACAATAACAATAGATTTTGGAAACATGTTGTTTGTTTCATTGTCTTCTTCATTGCCTGTTGAGTGTTCTTTACGATAACGCTCCTGTACGATGCGTTGTTGCTCCGCTAGGTCGGCTTCGGATGGTGGGTCCTGCTGATTTTCCTCATGCCACTGAGGGTCGTCCTTTTTCCACCACTCTTTTTCCACAATACGCCCTAGAGAATCTACTCTTTGAACATACTACCGGAAATCTCCCTCTTCCTTCCATTCACAAGTGGAGGTTCGGCGCTGACACTCATC
>DAFD01000027.1:4774-4942 GCA_002497895.1 Euryarchaeota archaeon UBA175 | reverse complement strand
CAATTCACCAATCATCTCGATTGATTTCGAATGTAGTGGACGCCCCGATAATCCACCCTGCTCTGCAAGTATACGCCTCGACCTCGTATTCGAGGGAGGAGGGCGTCCGATCGAGGTATTCGTAGCAACAAAGCCATCGATTCCTGCCGAGAGGGCAGCGCCTGCACA
>DAFD01000027.1:1020-4434 GCA_002497895.1 Euryarchaeota archaeon UBA175 | reverse complement strand
GACAACAAAACATCAGAATCAAGGTCGGGTGAAAATTTCAGGAGAATCGGTTTCAGACCCGAGCGCCTCTCCCGTATCGCGGTACAAGCTCTGACAACATCACGGATGTGGGAATCTTCCTGAAGTTCCCTAAGACCCGGTGTGTTCGGCGAGGATACATTGAGGACAAAGATGTCAGCGTGATCATAGAGTAAGTCGAAGGTCTCAGCGTAGTCTGAGGGAGCACGGGCATTGTCCACGGTTTTCGAACGACCGATATTTGCGGCAACAGGAGTGTGAGGCCATCGTCCAGCAGTACGTCGAGCGGTTAGAGTCTCTCTGATACTCTGAGCTCCGGGATTATTGAACCCCATTCGATTAATCAAAGCGCTGTCAGAATCAGAACGGAACATCCTCGGTTTTGGATTACCCTCTTGTGGGAATCGAGTAACTCCACCATACTCTAACCACGAGAATCCTAATGCCGGCCAAGCTCCCAAAGCCTTAGCCGATTTATCGAAGCCGGCAGCCAAACCTAGTGGATGTCTGAATAATCTACCAAAAACTGTGATCGGTAGAGATGGAGTTCTGTAAATTGAACTCACTAACTTCTGAGCACCTCTGTTTTCAACAAAAGTAGAGAGCGCTCGGACACTCAATCCGTGAGCTCGTTCCGAGTCAATGAAACGCATTGCAGGCCGCACCATCAAGCGATATGGCAGGCCCATCCTGCTGTCGGCGGATGAGGCATCCTTCAAGGCTTGCGTGCAGTGCGAGTTGTATGAGCGCGAATGACTGCACCAAGTCATTGCGGGAACTTGCCCGAAGGATACTCCGATCTAGAGGGGTAATCATTCGTCATCCTTCAGAAGTTGAGGTGCCTTCGGAATTATCCTTGGAGATTTCTGATCTAGCACCGTCCTTACATTTCGGCCTTGAATCTAAAGTTCATTCAGATACTGAAATTGTAGTTTCACTCATAGGAGAAGATGGAGGATCCATCGGTATGAAAGAGCCGAACATCTCTCAGGTTTGGATTCCTATGGAGAACAATGTTGGCTTTTCGGAATTGATTGAACAGGTGCTGAAACTCGCGGCAGCCGGCTATCCTGGGTGCGTCGGCTGCGGTGGCCCTGATGCTGAAGAGATGTGGGATGAGAAATCAATTCGGCTCGGATTTTGATTTGGAGAAAAGGCTCCTAATGGCTGCAATCGGCGCTTCTCTCGCGCGCGTACACAGGGCGCGCGCGCCACACACGCGTGAGCGTGCGCGCGTTGCATCGCTCCACCGCCACTCACGTTTATACAGGGTAATTGTTGCCACCGCGAATCGAGGTATGCTGACATCCGCCAGCAGCGCCTCAGAAATTTGAGAGTGGTTTCTTTGAAGTTAATGATTCTGGAATCTGGAGCCAAAGCTCGCACCGTCAAGAAGTATCTCGGGCGTGGATGGATTGTCGATGCTTGTAACGGCCACGTTCAGGATCTACCCAATCGTGGCCGCAGCAAGCAGGACAACAAGGCCATGTGGTCTTCTAAGCCAGGAGAGCTTCCTAAGCCTCCCTGGAGTTTTACTGAGAGAGCCGAGAAAACGATGAGTGCGCTATTGAAGAAAGCCCAGACAAAGAAGGTCGATGAAATCTATATCGCGACCGACCCAGATCGAGAAGGAGAATTCATCGCATGGAGATTGAAGGAAATCTTTCACGAGTTCCCAACCATTCACAGAGTCTCATTTAACGAGATAACTAACAATGCTGTTCAAGATGCAATCTCAAATCCACGTGAAATCGACATGGACCTAGTCGACGCTGCAAAAGTACGTCGATTTATGGACAGATTGGTTGGGTTCCGATGCTCAAGATTCAGCCGATCTTGGAGCCTCGCATCAATGGGAAGAGTTCAGACCCCAACACTCGGCTTCATCGTCGACCGCGAACTTGAACGAGAAGCCCACGTGCCAATCCCATACCACTCAGTACAAGTCGATTCGAATGCAGTCACGTTCAAAGTTAGATTCCACGAGAAGACTGACTCAGAGGCATGGACTGGAGATGATGGGAAACATCATCCTGACCGGACCTATGATGGAGATCTAGCAAGTTCTGCAGAAGACGCTACGCGCAAGGCCGGGGCTGTGACCCTCGAGACTGTAAAAGAAGGCAAGACCAACCGACGGCCACAACCACCATTCACCACAGAGACGATGCTTAGGGGCGCCAATGGTAGAATGGGCTGGGCGATTTCACGGACTAATCGAGTAGCCACCGGACTCTACCAAGCCGGCCATATCACTTACATTCGAACTGATTCGACAAGAACAAACAAAGATGCAAGAGACAGAGTCAGAAAGGTAATCGAAAAGGAATACGGTGCGAATCACCTAGGATCAGGTTCCCTAGGCTCAGACGCACACAAGGGTGCAAAGAATGTACAAGATGCTCACGAAGCAATTCGGCCAACTCAGCCGGAAGCGCGCACGCTTGATGGAGTCGATGCAGATCAACAAGCCCTGTATCGCTTGATTTGGGCGCGCTTCGCCGCGAGCCAAATGTCAGATTCGGTTCGCGAACGGCGGGATCTAACTGCTAGTGTCCCCGGTCTAGAAAAGCCCCTCTATGGCACATCTTCTTGGAGAATACACAGTGGATGGGAAGCAGTCTATTCTGATGGAAAAACAGTCATGACGAGCCCACCTGCTGTAGGATTCGAGATCGGCTCGGCATGGTCCTTCCAGAAGAAAAAGGAAAATCCCCGTATGATATCGGACGAAACAAAACCACCTCGCCGATTCACTGAGAGTTCAATTATTCAAGAAATGAAGAAAGCAGATATCGGGCGACCTTCCACTTACCTCACAACTGTTGGTAAATTGGTTGACAGAGGATATGCTCTCAAGGATGGCTCATCATTGAGTCCAACTGACCAAGGAAGGACACTCTGGACTGAAGTCGTCCCGTTTTACGGCACGGGCGGCGACTCATCGGGAACTATGTCGGAGGGACTATTCACACCGAGATTTACAGCTTTGATGGAAGCTAATCTCGACCAAGTTGAAGGTGGGAATTCTAGCGGTGCGGATGTCTGGCACACTTTCGTTGGAGATTTTCGCGCCATGCACAATAGCGCGCTAGAATTGCGAAAACAAAAACCTACTCCGAAGCAAATGAATTACATGAAAAATAGATTAGTTCGGATGGAAGATGATGTCCGCTCCAAATTCCTTCAAGGGAAGGACTACGAGGAACTCACAGGAGATGATGCCCGTAGGATTATCGAAGCAATGAACGGTGAAGATTCCGGTGATGTCCCACCGAGTGAGAAGCAAATGGCTCTCATCATCAAACTCGCTGATAAGCATAGTATCGATTTGGACCAATTCCTCAAAGAAAGAGAATTGGAAGATCTTGATTCTTTAACTGGTGGTCGAGAAGG
>DAFD01000027.1:0-636 GCA_002497895.1 Euryarchaeota archaeon UBA175 | reverse complement strand
GCAACTGAGAAGCAAGTCGCAACAATCAAGTCAATGTGTGAGAATCTCGAAATGGCGGTCGAGGATGCAATGGCTTTGGTTGATACTACCACAATTGATGAGATCACTAAGAATGATGCTAGCACCCTCATCGACCGCCTCAAAAAGACTATTCAGGCGCGCAGGCGTCAACGAAAGAAGTGAAATCAAAAGCCACTCACGTCAAGCTACCCTCGGCAACTGCTCAGGAGGTCGACTTCTTGTCAAGCAACGAATATGACGTCATAATCATCGGCGCGGGTCCCGTTGGTGGATATCTAGCAAGGAGGTTGAGTGAAAACGACATGCGTGTGCTACTCATAGAGGAGCATGCTGAAATCGGTCGACCTTTCCAATGTGCAGGATTAGTCAATCCATCAGCAATGGAAAGAATCGGCGCCTACGACACTGTATTGAGTAGGATTTGGGGCGCTAGAATGTACAGCCCATCGGGAATCGAAATTAAGATAGGGGCAGAAGAGTCCACACGAACTTGGTCAGTTTGTAGAAAATTATTCGATGAGCGAGTCGTCACTCAAGCCCTTGATATTGGGGCTGACATTTTACTTTCGTCAAAGCCAGTTGAGGCGGTTGTCACGGAATCTGGTGTCGAATTAA
>DAFD01000018.1 GCA_002497895.1 Euryarchaeota archaeon UBA175 | reverse complement strand
GCTTTGGCCGCCAGCGCGTTGTGCAGAAGGCGGATTGCTGGCAGGAGTCGGTTGTGGATTTCTTCTGCAGCTGCGATGTGCATCGCGGTCGGGAATGTATCATTGCTTGATTGGCCGCGATTGACGTGGTCATTTGGGTGGACTGGAGACTTGCTTCCTAGTTCACCGCCGGCCATCTCAATGGCTCGGTTGGCGATGACCTCGTTGGAGTTCATATTGGTCTGTGTGCCGGAACCGGTTTGCCAGACTCTGAGTGGGAAATGCTCGTCCAACGCTCCTGAGATTACCTCGTCGCAGGCGGCTGAGATGAGTGCTCCAATCTGAGGGTCAAGCTGACCGAGTCCAACATTGGTCTCTGCAGCCGCCTGCTTGAGTATGCCGAAGGCTCGGATTATTGAGGGATCCATGGTATCGGTTCCGATGTCGAAATTTATCAGTGAACGAGCGGTTTGGGCTCCGAAATAGCGGTCTGCTGGAACTTCAAGTTCGCCCATTGTGTCCTTTTCGAGACGAACAGTCCCGGTTGCTCCCGAAGCTGCTCTGGGCTCGCTTGCTCGTTGCGTCGTTGGCACCGTTTGCTCGGTCTCGAGGTTGTTCTGGATCATTTTCGCAATCGTCGCTGACCGACCCTGGCCACGACCCTTTCCTACACGCCTATCGAGCTTCTTTGCGAGGTCTTCTGGTATGCTAATACTGATGATTCGGCGGTCGCCCGCCCGGTGTTTCGCCATGTCTATGCTGAATAATTACTTATTAATAAAGATAATTATTGGCTGCCTATGCAGCGATTATTCATTTATTCGCTCAACTTTAATGATTTTTTGAGGGTCATAGGGGCGATCTCCTCGAGCGGTATCGCAATTCTCAATCTTGTACACCACTTCCATCCCCTCAATTACCTCTCCAAACACGGCATGGTTACCATCTAACCAAGGCGTTGGGATGGTCGTAAGGAAGAATTGGGAACCACCTGTGTTTCTACCAGCATTCGCCATCGAGAAAAGCCCGGGCCTGTCGTGCTTCTTCCCCAAAGCGGACAACTCGCAAGGAATTTTCCAACCAGGACCACCCGTTCCAGCTCTGCCGTTTCCTGGGTCACGAGAATGTGGACAACCACCTTGAATCATGAAGTCCTTGATTACACGGTGAAAGTGAAGACCGTTGTAGAATTCTTCATCCACGAGTTTGAGGAAGTTACCGGTAGTCTCGGGGCAATCTTCAGTGTAGAGACCTATCGTGATCTCCCCTGCACTCGTCGTCATCTTCACTACAGTAGGCATGACTCAGCCCCAGCGCGCTCGGCTCAAGAGCATGATGGTGCTCACCTCCGTATTTCTGAAGGGAGTTTGGTGTTGAGGAGGCCTTCAATTAGGCAACCATCGACCCAGGTAGTATGCCATCAGGCAATTCCAGCAATCGGACCGTTCCATCGGGATCGAGGGCACCAAGAACCAGGAATTGGCTGACAAAACCTGTTGGCAGAGTCTTGTCACCCAAGTTGAGTGCGCCAACCACAGTCCGGCCAACCAAGTCAGACCGTGCGTAATTGGTAATTTGCGCAGAACTCCACCTGCGCCCAATAACCGGCCCGAAATCGACCTCGATCTTGTAAGAGGGCTTGCGCATCTCGGGAAATTCCTCAACTCGGAGAATCACTCCGGCGCGGAGATCCTGCTCGAAGTAAGCAGCAGCGCCGACATATTCCTTCTCAGCCAACTTTTCGGGATGGTAAGGTTCGCTCGAATCGATGACGTGCGAGTCCATTCACTCACCCGTCACGTCGGAGCGAACAATCAACGGAACCAGGGTGATTCCGGCCGAATCAAAAGCGTCCTGGCCGCCCTCTTCTCGATCAAGAATCGTGATACAGGCGGCCACTTCGCAGCCCATTTCGGTGAGTCTTACAGCAGCCTTCAATGCTGAGCCGCCTGTTGTCGTCACGTCCTCGAGCAATACTACACGATCACCTGAGTTTAGCGTCGAACCCTCGATACCAGGAGGGTTTCCTGTCTTACGCCCGCCGCGGCCTTTGGCTTCCTTTCGCACCATGAAGCCGCGAAGATTCGATCCTCGTTCTGCCTTTGCGATGGCGATGCCGGCCAGCGGGACCGCTCCCAGTTCCAATCCACCGACGGCATCGATTCCGCCGAGTGAACCAATCTCAGCATGTAGCAACACACCGATCAAATGAGCGCACTCGGGATTCATCATCACCGGCTTCATATCGAAGAAATGTGGACTTTGTCGCCCACTAGCGAGGGTGAACAAATCATCCGGAGAGTGGAGGTAAGCGAGCTCACGAACGCGTTCAATGAGGCGTTGCTTGGCTTCGGCAACTGTGGTCGACATGTCACTTCCCTTCCATTTCGGCTCGGTGGGAACCGGATGAAGGTTCGCACTAGGAGAGGGCTTAGGCAGCGGGAAGACACTGAATGTTCTTGGACGGCCGCGTTCGGTGGTCGGATGTCCAACAACGGAGCGCATGAGATATGGTCGGAGCAGATGGTCCAGAAGTGGTGGTCGATGAAGCCCGACTTACCCACGAAATGGAGTCATACAGCCTCTGGCTTGACGAGCGAACGGAGGAGGCTTACCGCATCGCTGGTGAGGCTCGCTCGAAGGGTCTTGATTTCGCTGACGTGGTTGAGATTCCTCGCGCTGCTGACCTTGCCAGTCGCACCGAGAAATTGCTCGAAGATTATCTCCGCCCGGAGCCAGATCAGGAACCACTTCGAATCGAGGATGATCTTCGTAAGTTGTTGAGTCGGGTCGACCGCGAGGCGGCTTCGATTCAGATTGCGGTCGATGTCGCAAAGCGAATGCACGCACTAACCGCAGATGTCCGGCGCTCGATAGATACCGGTTTGCGTGTGGGACTTGCAGTTCTGACCGAGGCGGTGCTGGTAGCACCGCTCGAAGGAATCGGAAATGTCAAGATTCTCAATAATGAGGATGGAAGCGAATTTCTCTCAATCGAATTCTGTGGCCCAATCCGTGCCGCGGGAGGGACAGCGCAGGCTCTCGGTGTGCTGATTGGCGATATGGTTCGCCGTGAGCTCGGGCTTAACCGATACATCCCAACGACGCCTGAAGTAGAGCGCGTCAAAGAAGAGTTTGGCTTGTATCGAGCCGGTATGCAGTACAAGCCGCCACCCGAGGAGATCGAAATCATCGTCCGCGCCTGTCCTGTGATGATTAACGGCGAGGCGACTGAACAAATCGAGTGCTCGGGCTACAAAGAAGTCCGCAATATCGAGGGATCGAGGGTCCGCGGTGGTGTGATGCTGGTCATTGGAGAGGGTCTTTGTCTCAAGGCTCCAAAGATCCAGAAACATACTGAAAGGTTGAAAATTCCTGGTTGGGAATTCATCGCACATTTCGCCTCCAAGGGCAAATCCGACGATTCCGAATCCACATTCAAACGCCGAATCATCAAGCGCGATGACCGTTTTCTCGACGATGTCATCGCTGGGCGCCCGGTCTTTGGTGAGCCATGTGAGCCGGGCGCATTTCGGCTGCGCTATGGGCGCAGCCGAGCCTCAGGTTTAGCGGCGGCAGGGATTAATCCGGTTTCGATGGAAGCGATGGGGTCATTCCTAGCAATCGGCACTCAGATGAAGACTGAGAGGCCAGGGAAAGCAGCCGCAGTGACCCCTTCTGTGGATATCGAAGGGCCATCGGTTCTACTCGATGATGGTACTTTCAAACGCATCGATACGGCTACAGAATGGCGCGATGTGAGTGACCGAGTCGTCTCGCTGTGGGATAGTGGAGAGTTTCTGGTTGGTTTCGGTGAATTCCTTGAGAATAACAAGAATCTAGTTCCTTCGCCATACAATCGGGATTGGTGGGCAGCCGACCTTGCGGAGGCGCTAAACCAGCCACAGAAAGTAGATTCACTCGCGGAAATTTTGGGGTTGAGTCGCGAACAGATGCCTCCTGGCTTAGCATTCAACGGTGCCATCAATCGAGGAGGTGAGCCTGCACTCGAACGTGCTCGTCGGCGCCGCGATTGGAATCGATACTTGCGCGGGCTCGACTTGACGTGGGAGCAAGTCCGAAGCATCTGCCTCTCCTTTGGAACTGCACCACCGCCCCCATTCAATCCGTGGTGGTCAGACCTACCACTCTCCTTCGCACCGCATTTGATTGAGGCTTTGCTATCTTCCAAGGTTGAGAGCCGAGGTTTACGAATCCCTGGTGTCGTCAAAGGTTGGACTCCAGAACAACACCTCGAGGATGTAGGTCTTGACACTCCTTCGACTGGTGTCTGGCCGCGCTGGACAGAAGTACAGCGTCACGGTGTAGTAAAATCCTCACTATTGGTTCTCGGAATCCAGCATCATCACAAGCGCGGCGATATCGTCATTCCCTCTCTCTGGGAGCCTCTAATCGATGGACTAGGGCTTGAACTGGATGGATCGAGCATTCGCCAGAGAACAGAGGCTGGCCCGCACGTTACCGATCGAGTAGCACGTATCAGAACAGCAACGAATACCATTCGCGAAGAGGATGAGCGCCTAGCCGAAATCGAAAACGCGCGCAATGTCGAACGCATACGTGAGCAAACTTCCGCGCGCCAACGTGGAATGAGTATCGGAGAGACCGAAGCTGCCGGTGATGAGGCTGCAGCAAAAATCGAAGACCCTGGTGCCCCAAACCCGCAGGAATTGATGGCGGCTCGCCACCTTCTCGACGACCATGAGGTCGACCGATCTCTGTGGCTAGCCCGTCGCCTCTCTGAATTGAGATGGGAGGACGCTGTATCATGCCGCGTTGGTTCAAGGATGGGGAGACCAGAGAAAGCTAGCAGGCGCGAGATGAAACCGCTAGTCCATTCGCTATTCCCAATCGGCGATCATGGAGGTCCACAGCGGCTCCTCGGTCACGCAGCATCGAGAGGAAGAGTGCGAGTAGACGCTGGTCCACGTATCTGCAAGAAATGCGGGATGGAATCTCCTATGCTTCGCTGCCATAACAGACCAGACCCCGGGGTGGCCGAGGAGTGCGGTGGCAAAACCAAGCCAAGACCCCTGCGAGGAAACAGAAGACCTCGTAGACTCGGACAGAGAACCAGCATTCCGGTAGCCGCCCTGATGGAAGTTAAACGCCGCTCACTTGGTCTCGATAGGCT
>DAFD01000044.1 GCA_002497895.1 Euryarchaeota archaeon UBA175 | reverse complement strand
CAAGAGGAGATTTTCGGGCCGGTCATCACAATCGTCAAGGCCAGCGATTTCGAGCACGCGCTTCACCTCGCAAACGCAAGTCCGTATGGCCTATCGTCAGCGATTTACACCAACGACCGCCTCGAGGCTTACCGATACAAGACTGGAATCAAGGCTGGAATGACCGGAATCAACAACTCAACCACTGGAGCCGAGGCACACCTGCCGTTCGGTGGAGTGAAGGGCAGCGGGAACGGTACGCGCGAGTCTGGAATTTGGGTCATTGAGGCTTATTCATACTGGCACGCAGTTAACGACGAGCTCTCTGGAAAGTTGCAATTAGCTCAGATGGACGTCGAAGAAATCGAGCTCGAAGAAGCCGATGCCGACTACGCCGGCCTTGCTTGAATTACTTGCTTATTCGTCATCTAAGTGAAGATATCCAGACAAGAGAAGACCAGCCGCCATTATCATAGGTGGCGCCCAGTTAACAGGATCTTCCGTGAAGCCATAACCCAAATCACCAGCTGCAAGGAACACTAGTATGAAATTGAGGATATTGCCTCCTCCAATCGTCATTGCAAGAATTGCTTGAGATCTCCCCTCAATAAATTGGCCAGAAACTAAACAAATAATTGCGATGATGAGGTAGGTAGCAGCCCACGCTTTCTCGTAGAAAGTGTCGGTAGCAGTGTAATCAGCACCCCATCCTACTTCCGCTGCGTTCATGATTTCAGCGTAAGTCAACAGCATCATGAGTGTGAATAAGGCACCCACACCTGTCAACCACCACTTTGGTTGCATGAATCGTTTTATTCCGTCCATTTCACTCACTCTCCGATGAGTCGGATGACCCCTCATATGCAATACAAGGAGTCAGCGTAAGAATACCAACGAAACAGATAATCATGAATAAATCACTAGTTTGTTCGCCAGGGGCTCCTTCTGCCGTCATCCAGAGATATTGGGCGATTAACAAAGCAACCGCTGCCATTGCACCACCGTGCCAGGGCCGCATCGGCCCCAGCTCCCTGCTCATTACGGCAGTCAGTAGGAACACCAGAACCCCGATTACACCCACTGCCAGCCCACCCTGTGCAATTGTCTGCTCGGTAGAGTCTAGTATGATGGTAAATTCTTCCCCTTCCGACTCTTGTTCTGTGAGTTCGCCCTCCATAGCCAAACTTCCTAAACCGGACATCATGAACATCATGAGCAGAGCGAAGACAATCCAAAGAATGCCAAGTCTTAGCAACCTGGATTCATCATCTAGACCCAATGTCGGATCGCCGATTGCCATTGCTGGCATGTAGGCAATTGGACCAATCATTAGCAACATGAAAACAGCCCAGAACATCATCTCATTCTCACCCATAGCCAAGCCCATTACGACCATCAATGCTGGAATCCCCAAGGATACTACCATCCTCGCGTTTGGGACTGAGAGGAAGAGCGCCAAACCAGCACCCGCCATCACCGTCAAAAAGACGTAGTCCATATTGTCACCTGATCCCTCCTCTACTGCCCAGTAGGCAAAAACAGCAAAAACTCCCAACTGAGATAATATCAGTAGAGATTTTGCTGAGAGATCGATTGTTGGCATTTTGAACATGGAGGCTCCTTCCATACTACTGGAGGAGTGAATACAGTTGATTATGGTTGGCACAACAATTTCACAATCACAAGTATGGCTCTCCGCACACGGTGCAAGGGAGTCCCGGTAACCAAGCTCCTGGCATATGTCCACAATTGGAGCAGATGCTCGTCTCGATGTCTCCGCCGAACACACTCATCACAATCAATTAGTGAGCGGAGCCGACTGCCTTGAACCTACTTCCGGATAACGAGAGTTAGGCCCCTGAGGGGACCTGTGGTCAGGTGGTTGAACAGGTCGTAAGCAATTGCTTATGGAGGATAGGCAACTCGCTTTGCACGTAAGGTGTAAGGATGAGTAAGGGCATCACCTTCCCACTCCCTATGAAGAAGGGATTCGGAGCGACCGACCGTGTCGACCAATGGTGGAAAGGCCCCGCCGCAATGTCCGCATATCTGGGTATCATGATCCTCTATGCAACGTGGCGCGGATTCATGGAGGCCGACTTCTGGATCTTCTCCGATTTTGGGTTGTCAGCGGGTGCCGGTCATGGTGCTGGAACTATGGCAATTGAAGATACTGGATCGCACGTACTAAGCCCACTATATTCGCCTCTTATCGTCCCCGGTGAGCAATCTTGGGTGCCTCAACAATTGCAATGGTTAAGCCCAGCAATGTTCATTCTAATTTTCCCTGCAGGCTTTCGAGCAACTTGCTACTATTATCGTAAAGCCTACTATCGCGCTTTCATGGCTCAACCAACCGGTTGCGCAGTGTCGAAGCCTTGGGACGAGTATTCTGGAGAGACTGGAATTTTGCTTGTTCAGAATTTGCATCGATACTTCATGTATGTGATGCTAGCCTACCTACCTCTCCTTTCCTTTGATGTCTGGATGTCGGTCAATTTTCATGAGGGAGACACGCATGCTTACGGTGTCACAATAGGCAGCCTAGTTCTTCTCATCAACGTAATTATGCTGACTGGTTACACCTTCGGCTGCCACGCTTTCAGGCACGTAATTGGAGGGGCAGCAAATAACTGGACTGCAACCCCAATTAACAGAATGAAATACAAACTCTGGAAATTATCTACAAAACTAAACGAGCAGCATAAGGAATGGGCACTCTACTCTCTGTTTTGGGTTATGTTTTCTGACTTCTACATCTATGCTTGCACTGATCCATTTTTCGGTCTAAGTGACATTATTCTGTGGGGAGGATTGTGAATGCGCTACGATTTGACCGATGACAATTACACCACTCACGAGCACGATGTGGTCGTGATCGGCGCCGGCGGCGCCGGACTTCGCGCCGCGATATCTGCTAGTCAGGAGGGTGTCAGCGTGGCGCTCGTCTGCAAGTCGATGTTGGGTAAGGCCCACACTGTAATGGCTGAAGGTGGAGCCGCTGCCGCTCTTGGCAACAAAGATCCTCGCGATAATTGGCAAGTTCACTTCCGTGACACAATGAAGGGCGGGAAGTACCTGAGTGATTGGCGAATGGCGAGGATTCACGCGGAACAGGCACCTGACAGAATCCGTGAGTTGGAGACCTGGGGCGCGGTTTTTGATAGGACACCTGAAGGTCTGACGAGTCAACGAAACTTCGGCGGTCACACCTATCCAAGGCTCGCTCACATTGGAGACGCTACCGGCCTCGAGCTGATTCGAACTCTGCAAGAGAAGGGAGTCCACATGGGAATGGACGTCTTCATGGAATTCAC
The DNA here is from genome assembly GCA_002497895.1 of Euryarchaeota archaeon UBA175. Lineage (GTDB taxonomy): Archaea > Thermoplasmatota > Poseidoniia > Poseidoniales > Thalassarchaeaceae > MGIIb-O1. The sequence goes on along the minus strand of DAFD01000044.1, from coordinate 16,466 downwards.
GGTTCGACGACTATTCACCAAAGATGGCGTTGTTGTCGGTTGCTTCGCCTACGACCGTAACGATGGTTCTCTACACCTCTTCAAAGCCAAGTCAATCGTCCTCGCGACTGGGGGAATCACCCGTTGCTGGGCGGTCTGCTCCGGCTCTTGGGAATACACCGGAGAGGGTCATGCCCTCGCTTACTGGGCAGGGGCTGAATTGGGTGATATGGAATTCGTTCAATTCCATCCGACAGGCATGATTTGGCCACCGAGTGTCAAGGGGATTCTCGTTACTGAGGGCGTTCGAGGTGAAGGTGGCATGCTGACCAATTCTGAGGGTGAGCGTTTCATGTTCGATTACATCCCTGACATGTACAAGGACGAGTTCGCCGATACCGAGAAAGAAGCTCTCGAGTGGGTTGACGAAGTCATCTCTGGCAAGTTGGCCACGAAGAGACGCCCGCCTGAACTACTAACTCGTGACGTGGTTGCGAAGGCAATCAATTCCGAGCGTGAGGCAGGACGTGCAAGTGAACACGGTGGGGCTTACCTCGATATTTCGTGGCGGTCTGCTGAAGAAGTCAAGAAGAAACTACCAGGAATGTATCATCAATTCAAAGAATTAGCTGCCGTTGATATCACCAAGACACCGATGGAAGTTGGGCCGACCGCTCACTATGTCATGGGTGGAGTCAAGGTCGACCCAGAGTCTCAGGAATCGACTATTCAGGGCCTCTATGCTGCCGGTGAAGCAGCAACTGGTCTGCACGGAGCCAACCGTTTGGGTGGCAACTCACTGACCGATTTGCTTGTCTTCGGCAAGATTGCTGGAGAGAGTGCGGCGCAGCGGGCGACTGAGTCCGACGGCTTCGCCGATGTCGATGAGGCTGAAATCGCTGAGGTCATCGCCGAAACGTTGGCTCCTTTCGATCGAGAAGGTGGGGAAAATCCAGCTAAGGTTGTCGAGGATTTACGTGAGATGATGCAAGAAAAGGTCGGGATCATTCGAAACGGAAGTTTGCTTGAAGAAGCGCTTTCAGACCTTGAAGAACTTGAGGCTCGCGCAGATTTGACCAGCCCAGGAGGTTCGAGAATATACAATCCCGGTTGGCATCAAGCACTCGAGTTGAGCGCCATGCTGGATGTCTCGCGCATGTGTGCGCTAGCCGCACTTCAGCGAGAAGAGTCACGTGGTGGACACACACGCGATGACTTCCCAGTTCCAGATCACAAACACTGGGGCAAGATCAACAGCGTAATCGTGCAAGAAGCAGATGGCTCGATGAGCATCGAACACCGAACCTACCCCCCGATAGATGATGAACTCAAAGCACTTCTAGATGCTGAGGACCTACACGAGGAGGGCTGAAAATGAGCGAAGATGTCACTTTCCGAGTCTTCCGCGGCGTCGGTGACGGTGATGGAGATGCCATGGGTAAGATGGTCGATTACACCGTCGAGATGGATGAAGGCATGGTCGTTCTCGATGTTATCCACCGTATTCAATCCGAGCACGCACCCGACCTTGCCTGTCGCTGGAATTGCAAGGCTGGCAAGTGCGGTTCATGCAGTGCTGAAGTAAACGGTATGCCGCGCCTGATGTGCATGACTCGAATGGAGGATATCATGGAGGAGACTCCTGATGGTCAGCCGGTCACGGTCAAGCCAATGCAGGCTTTCCCAATCACCAAGGATCTCGTGACCGATTTGTCATGGGCTTTTGAGATGAACAAGAAAATGGTCCCGATTAGTGGACCCAAAGAGTTCGATTGGGAGTTCAAGCAAGAAGAGGCCGATCGAATCCAAGAATTCCGCGCTTGCATAGAGTGCATGCTTTGCGTCAATACCTGCCACGTTCTTCGCGAACACCAGAAATTTGACGAATTCGCAGGACCACGCTTCTTCGTACGCTTGGCCGGACTAGAGATGCACCCTCTCGACACCAAGAGTCGCATTCCCGAAATCAAGGAGGATTTCGGCCTTGGCTACTGTAATATCACGAAGTGTTGCACCGAGGTCTGTCCCGCAGGAATCAAAATCACGGACAACGCGATAATTCCACTCAAGGAAAGAGTCGTGACCGAGTACTATGATCCAATTGCAATGATTACCAAGAAACTCGGGCTTCGTGGAAAATAATCACTTCAAGTGACTCAAGTGGGAATCCACTGAGTTGAAACAAACTGAGACGTCGATAATATCCCCCGCCCACGCATCCGCAGAAGGAATCGCGGGTGGGGTTACGTGGATCAGCGCAGACGTTCGAAGACGGCGCACCCTGATTAGATTCAGAGGTGCTTGATACCGGTCTTCTTCACGTTGGCCTTCTTGATCTTGGCTGGGAGCCAAGCAGGTCCATTCTTCGGCTTATCGACCATTGCGGTCGAGCCGACGAATACATGCACTTTGTTTGTACCGCGCTCGCGCAGTTCAATTGCAGTGTGACCACGTGTAGCCGCCTTCAGAGCTGCGCCACGGGGCTGCTTGCTCACGAAAACTTGGGCTGTATCATTACCGCCCTCCATCAAAACGAAGTATTTCTTGCCAGACATTGAATTATCCACCTCCACAAGGCGGGCCACTCAGAGAGATTATGAAGTTTGAGGCAGATAAACGCTTCACTGCGCCGCTGTAAGCACCTTTTCTCAAATTCCGAGACCCTCTGAAAGAGGGAATTTTACTCATAATTCGGCGCAAGCGAGGGTCTTGGTGTTGAGAACACCCTCGATTGAACGGATGGAATCGACTACTAATCGAGCGATTTCACCCATGTTAGCGGCCTCTATCTTCAGGATGAGATCGTGGTCGCCGAACAAGAGATTCGAATCGACCACAAACGGCAGGTTCGAGGCCGTCTCGAACACAGAGAATTCTGAACCCGGTTCGACGTTAATCAGCACATATCCAACAGACATCTTATCGACAGGGAGGGGCTAAGTGGCGAAGAACCCTTTGACGGCGCGTCGAAACAAGATTTGAGCGACGAAGGGGTGATAGCGGGCGGCCCCCTCTCGTAAGCGTATGGCCGAGACAGTCATTGTGCGCGAATGCAAGTATGGGGAGGTTCGCGTCCTGTTTGGTAACATCCTACGTGTCGAAGGAGACGTTCTAGTGACTACCGCCAACAACCGATTGGCAGGCAGGGAAGGTTTGGATGAGAAAATTCATCAAAAGGCTGGACCAGAACTGAGAGAATTCTGCCACGGTATTGCTGTTGAGCGCCGAAAGGAGAATTTGCAGCCATGTGGAGTCGGGGAAGCTGTTACTACTCCTGGATTCAATTTGCCATTCAACAACCTCATCCATGTGGTGGGGCCAGATTGTCGACGTCCAAATCAAGATAATTTCAGGCGAGATCTGCTCAAGAAGTCCTATGCTGCTATGTTTGAGCAAATCGAAGCAGTCGATGAACGCACGACACTTGTGATGTCACCGGTGAGTATGGATATCTTTGCTTACCCTCACCGGGAAGGCGCTCGAAGGACGATGGAAATCGTTCTCGCTTGGATGGATGAAGGTGAAGATCCTGGTACCGATATGGTGCTCATCGTTACCGATGACAATCAGTTCCTCAACAATATGAAGACAGTTTATCGCGAGTCCGAGGATAGATTCCCTGGGATTGACCGAACTCGTGCTTTCCGACGCGGAAAGTACCCCTGATTGCTTCTCGACTTAGCGGTCGAGAGAATCGATGTGCAATTCGACCGCTTCACTGAGAGTCAGTCGGCCGACTGCAACAGCTCGAGCAAGGCTGGCTGGAATAGTCAAGCGACCTTCTGAGATGCGCCGACTGCGCCGTTGAATTTCGCGCACCTCACCCTCAGTTGGGATGACCTGCAAGCGCTGAGTGACAGGGATCCCTTCGAGAGAGCAGATGGTAAGCGCGGCTGAAACATGGTCGTGTCGCGAGCCACGTGAGGTCGAGCGCTCGTCGACGAATTGGATTGAGAGACCTCGCGCAAGACAGACATTGGCGATGCGTGAAGAAATTGTTCTCGCCCCATCGCCTATCCGAACCACAGATTCAGCCGGCCGAAGATCGCGTAGAATCTCCATTATTCGATCGACGGTCTCGTCGACCGATTCCATCTGCATCGAACCGGCCGCTTTTCCATCAGCAAGCCAAGCAAGGCCGGGTCTAGGTCCTGGATCGATTCCGAAGCAGATGCGCTGTACTTTCTCACCAACATACATCCGATTGACAATCGAGCCGATAACTGAGTCGATTTCTTCTACCGCACATCCGACTCCTCGATCATCCTCGGATCGCCCAACTTCGGCGTGCGATCCTATCCAATAGTCGACCCCGTTAGGCACCGGATGCTCGGGGTCAATCTGCATATGTTCGATACCAGAATCGCGCAAGCGACCGAGTAGCCTGTATGCCAGGCGGAAATCATCAGTGCGGACCGCGACCTCTGGCACGATGCGCGAATGTTGGGCCTCGCCTTCAATCATTGCTGTCTACAAATCACATCGTCGGCTTTTTCTCTTGGACTACAATCTCGCGCCGACCATTTCGAGCTGATTCCCGTGCAAAATCTCGAAACGATGCACTCCAAGCCTATACCAAGCGATGTCGTCAAGAACCCTGACAATGGGCTAGCCTCATGGCTGGGGTCTACGAGCGCGAGTTACGCTCCGTCTTGGCTGGCGAGCGTAAGGGTGTGATAGCCATCACGCGCTCGTGCACCGAGGTCGAGCGCGCGCGAGCGATGCAGGTGTGCCAACGCCCATTCCTCGTCGTGCGCGCACCCGGCAGCGGCTCAGAGGGTACTGGAGACATTCTCGCGCTGCGTGGAGACATGTGTATGCCAATCGAGGTGAAATCCTCGAAGACCGATCGAATCTATCTCTCAGGCCGCACCATGGATCAGTATCTCGCACTAATCTCAACTGGAGAAAGATGTGGCCTGCTGCCACTCTATGCATTCCGTCTGAAGGGTGTCAGAGGAGATAGTTGGACAATCATGAAAGTCCCTGTCGAAGGTTTGACTGGAAAGTTGCGAAGCCTTGCACGAAGCATACCAAACGTTCCACTTAACCGCAACGGAACGCCTTACCTCAATTGGCACGATGGAATGCCTCTACACAGATTCCTCGCACTCATCAGTCGTTCAGACGGTGCTCGTTCAATCTAAACTCAGTCATCGTCTTTGCTAGAAGTTTCGAGTCTTGCTTCCGCCTCGCCGAGTTGATTCTTCGCCGACTCGATATCAGTTCTGACTCCATCGAGGTGTGCTCGCTTCAGTAGGCGAGCGATAGCTTCTGACTCACGACGCAACCTATCGATCTCACGAGCGCGCTTGCGCTCACTCAAATCGCCCGCCTCCGTCACGACCCACCCAATACGCCGTAGGTCAAGTCAGTTGCGCAGCGCGCCACGAGAGTTCAAGTGGAGCCCTCGTCGACCGAGTCACATGGAGCCAAGGCTGGGCCTGAACCAAATCCTCTTCCTCGCTATCCTTGCTTGGATTGCGATGAGGGGTTTTGCTCCTCTCTGGGCCGTCGGAATCATCGCCGCGTGGTACTTTGGCCTCTTGTACCTAGAGCAGAATGGAACCTTGGATCGATGGAATGCGACGCGGGTCCTCGGAATGATCCTGATGGTTCGGACGGGTCGAGGCAAGATTGCGTTGGAAAAAATGGCTCGCCCTCGCCGCTTTTGGAGGGCTTATGGCGAACTCTCAATCTGGATGTGTTTCATTGTCATGCTAGGCGTGATCCTATTGATTGTCACTGCTGCTTTGACGACTGCGGCAGCCCCCTCAGAACAGAATGTGTTGCCGGCTTCCGATCTTCTTTTGATACCAGGAGTGACGAGTTTCGTACCATTTTGGTGGCCGGTGATTGCGCTGGTAATCGCTCTAGTGATTCACGAGTATAGTCATGGTTTGCAGGCTCGGGCTCACGGAATGCAGGTACGTTCCTTCGGACTCCTCCTAGTTGGTCCGTTGCCTATGGGTGCTTTTGCTGAGCCTGAATATGAGGAGATGGTACGAGCTCCTCGCCGCGAGAGGTTGCGACTCTATGCGGCTGGACCTTCGATCAATCTGATTGCGACTTTCGTAGTTCTGATTTTGCTATCTGCGACTGCCACAGGATTTGCTGCAAAGACGCCCGGCGTCCATGCCGCGGCGATTATTGAGGACACAGGGGCGGAAGATGCTGGATTGATGCCCTATGAGACAATCACTCACATCGATGAAGAGAGAATAAGCGATTACACTGAATTCACCGATGCGATGGGTGTTTATTCATCTGGAGAAACAGCGGAATTTACCGTAGTCTCATCTGCCGCTCACAGTGAAATAGAGACTCGGATTGTCGAGATTACTTTCACCGACCGTTGGCAATACCACATAGACCAATGCGATAAGGACGTAAACTGTGTTCAATCTGAGTTAGAAGAGCAATTGACTGAGATTGGAATCGAGCAAGGTGATGCATTCGTAGGAGTCAGTGGTCTCCGCTCAAACACCGCAGCTGTAGAAGGCTGGTCGTTCGTCTTTGATGACCAATTTACCCCTACTCAGAAGAGTCTCGGCTTATTGATCACACCATTGGTTTTGCTGGGCACTCCCATTGCTCTCGATGGACACACGATGCCACTCGAACAACGAGCCATGCTGACCGCTGGTGACGGTCCTATTGCCTCCACCCTAGGCACAGACGGTATGCTTGCCACCTTCGATTTCCTCTTCTGGTTGGCCTGGATTAACTTCATTCTCGGATTCGCCAATCTGATTCCGATGATTCCCTTCGATGGTGGTCACATGTTCCGAGATGCAGCGCACTCGACTATGCGATTCGTAATGCGAGGCGCTGACCCGATTAGCATCGAGGGCGCTGCGAATCGATTGAGTTCGATGAGCAGTCTATTCATTCTCTTCATCGTCGCGATTCCGATTATTCTGCCGCGACTCGTCGCTTGAGAAGAGCGGACAAGATGGAATTCATTCTTCTTCAGAAGAAGTCTCAGAGGCCTCGACATCATTCGATTCTTCGTCCTCATCCTTCGGATTCAATCGGTTTGTAATCATCTCAATTATGACCGGTGCAGAGATGATGATGGCGACCAGAACCGCGAGATTTCCCCAGGTATTGCCGGTAACTTGCCCCGCGGTGCCGCTGGCGTAGAGTTTGACTGCGCCGACCCACGGAATCTCAAGGGAGGCAACGCCCATTATCCACTCGTCCTTGATTGCAGTAACCAGTTCACCATTCTCGTCGGTGAGTGATTGTTGATCGTATTGACAGCCATTGCTCCATCGATTATCGCCAGTTGTGATATATCCCTCGTGGGTGATAATTGACAAGTCGATTTTCAGATTTGAATTCCCATGAAAGCAATCGTATTCGAGTTCCACAAAGCCTGATTCCGCGCCAACGACATCGGTTCCAGGCACATCCCAGCCACCATTTGGATTAGCAATCGCTTGTAGCAAAGCGCGGTGAATGACTGGAGTGTCAGAGCCACCGTTCTTTCGGAAAATGATGACGTCACCTGGCATTCCGTGAGTCTCGTAACCCTCGTGCTCACCACCTGGTTCAGTGGCCTCTGCAAAGGTGATGATATCGTGGCGGTCGGGGCTCATGACGAGGACTAGATCGCCGGGGTCGATTGCTCCGACCGAACCGTGTTCATTGTCATGCATCATCGAACCTGATTCGACAACCACCATTGGAGGGTAGGATCCTGTTGCAATGGTCATCGAACCGAGCAGAAGGATGACCAATCCGATTGCGAGGCTCGCCTCACGTTTCAGAACGTGAAGGTCCAACCTTATTCCTCCTCGGAACTCGAGGAATCATTCGCTGATTTGCTGCGTCGACTCCCTGAAGATATACGGACGCCGGCTGGCGTCGTGAGGTATAGCAAAATGAGGGAAGCGGTTGCAAGTAGAACCCCCACGCCGTCAAAGTGAGGTGCAGCGGCATGAATCGAATCGTCACGAGCTAGCATCAGTGTGAGATCGACTGTATATTCGCGGGCGCCACCGCCCTGTGTGGCGAGTCCGGCAACCATGTTGTAGAGCAACGCTGCTGCACTAAATCCGCTGAGTCCAAGCACTACGCGGTTGGCTTCGGTCTGCCTCAGTAGCTTGGCACCGGGTAATTGTCGAGAGAGGCGGGAATCGCCAGTATTCCACCAAGCCGAGAGATAGGACTGAACTCCGTTTACTTCCGAGTCGACATTCATCTCGTCCCAGGGCTCAGCGAAGTCGCGATCTCTTACCCCGGATTGGGCATTCTCTGTCGAACCCCCCGCCGGTCGGATATGCCTGAAGCGGGCACTGACCTTGATGCCCATCTCATTGTACAGGCGCACGAGTTGCGCCTGATATCCAGGCCCGAGCATTTCAGCTGCGTTTTCCGCCTCCTTGCGTCGGCGTAGAATCTCGGGCCGATTATCCATCAGCAGAATTTCATCAAGATTCGCCTTTTGACCCATGTAAACGAAGAATTCGGGGACCATCCAGAATGCAATCAAACCGCCGAAAAACAATCCAGCCCAACTCCATGGCACCCATTCAGCCTTCGTAGGATCGGATGTACCATCGAGAATGAAGAGGAATAGAATACCCCAGATAGTCGCAGCCATCGAGAGTATGGTAACCCATGAAACGATGCGGAAATGGTTGTCTTTGTGACCGTCCCACCAACGCCCAAGAGCGGAATTTAGTCGCTTGAGTGGGCCTGCCATCGCGGCTCGGGTCACGCTCCTGAGATATGTCCCTTATCGCGTGATGTTCAATGGATTAATCTCCAGATCCGTGGATGATTACGAGAAATTACTTTCCTGAACACTCGAATGTTGGGGCTCTTGATGACTGACCCATTGGTTCATGTTGGGTGGACTTGGCGACATGGTCGATGTCCAACGCTGGGGGCGATTCCGGAGCCCTCGACTTGCTGCACCCACGCGTGCGGGAATTAGTCGATGAGCGTGGGTGGAATTTGACTCCTGTTCAAGAAGCCGCGACTGCTGATTTGGTTGCTGGAAAAGACAGAATTCTAGTCGCACCAACGGGCAGTGGGAAAACCGAGGCGGCGGTTTTACCGCTCGCCTCTAGGGCGCTTGCGGAGGAATGGGATGGATTGTCGATTCTCTATATCACTCCGCTACGTGCATTGAATCGCGATATTGATCGTAGGTTGGCAAAGTTGCTTGAGCCATTGGGGCTAAGTGTGGGACTGCGCCATGGTGATACTAGCCAGAAAGAGCGAACTAAGCAGTCAAAAAAACCCCCTAACCTGTTGGTAACGACTCCCGAAACTGCGCAAATTATGCTACTCGGGAGTCGATTGCGTCAGCACTTGGCCGGTGTAAAGGCGGTAGTTCTCGATGAGGTTCACGATATGGCGGCCAGCGAGCGTGGAGCACAATTGCTAATCGGACTTGAGAGAATTTCTGGTCTGGAAAACGCTCGAGGAAGATTCCAACGAATCGGATTGTCAGCGACCGTCGGCAACCCTGCCGAGGTCGCGCGATGGATGTCGGCTGATGCAGAGCCGATCTTTGGCCCAGCGCCCCGAACCACGGAAGTGATCGTACATCGAGAGACGCCGACACCCGAGGACGAATTATTGGCGGGCGAATGGAGTATTTCGCCAAAGTCGATTGCCGCTTTCAGACACCTTGCTCACACCCTAATCGAAGACCCGCCATCGCTGGTCTTCGTCAATTCACGCTCATCTGCTGAAACCGTTGCACAGCGCCTTTCTGCCATCGTACCAGAAATCGAGGTTGGAGTTCATCACGGCAGTCTAGCTGCCGAAACTCGCCGAGAAATGGAAGAGGCTCTACGCGCCGGTAAGATACACGGTCTAATCTGTACTTCAAGCCTTGAACTCGGCATCGATATCGGCGCTATTCGACGCGTCCACCAATTGAACAGTCCACGGGCAGTCGACAGAATGCTGCAGCGCGTCGGACGCGCCGAGCATCATCTCGGCGGAACCGGACGCGGCGATGTCCTTGCCTGGGAAATCGACGACATCGCTGAGTGTGCAGTAATCGCACGACGTGCAATGGCCGGAGAGCTCGAGGGAGTTGAGTGGCGTTATGAGCCAGCCATCGTTGCCGCCAATCAATTCCTCCAGATGGCAGCTGAGAGAAGCGTTGTACCGCTATCCCAAGCAACCGAATTGCTCAATCGGTCGACAATTTTTCCAAATTGGAAGGAAGAAGATACCCTTGCAGTGCTACGAATTCTAGATGATCGTTGGCTGATCAGACTAATCGACAAACCTCTCCAATCCGACGCCACACTTTGGCACCCCAAACTCTGGGAAGGCCTCGCAAAGAAGGCAAATGCAGATGCGAGGCCCGCAGATATCGTTCCTGAAAAACGCCCGCCATGGGACGAGAAACACTCCGACGGAGATAAGTCGAGATGGCGCCGAGCCATGGCCCCTCACCTCCCTGAAACCCTCGCCGAGGGTTGGTTCTCACCTGCGGGTAAACTTGGTCGAAACCGCACCGACCATATCTCGATGATTCCCGACGAGATATCCTACCGAGTCAGAGACGCCGTCACGCGCCGCTCTCTCGGCTCAGTCGACGAGGCCTTCGTCCTCTCACTCTCAGACACCGGGCAAGACGACGCCGGCCGACCGCGAAGATTCGTCATGGCCGGCCGAACCTGGATGATAGTCGACGCAGATCCTGAGCAGAATGAGTTGCTCGTCGCTCCAGTCAAGGATACTGGAGAGGCACCGGTGTGGTCTGGAGAATTACCACCTGTGCCGATCGAAGTGGCTCTAGAAGTCGGCAGATTACGGCGCAGTGCAGCGGTTGCAATAGGTGCGCTGGAGGCACAACCCAAAGATCTCGACTACGATGAATACCCTCTTTCAAACGAAGCGCGAACAGACCTGCTCAACACAGTCGCTCAGCATCTCGACGCCACAGAATACCTACCCACCGATACCACGCTGACCGTCGAGATGCGAGAGAAAGCAATCGTGTTGAATACCTGCCGAGGAAGTAGAATCAACGAGACCCTTGCGCATTTCATACAAGCAATGGGATCGATGCGTGAAGGTAAGATGGGAACGACACTGATCGACCCCTATCGCATCGCCTTCCAAGTCCCAGGAACCACAGTTGGTCACGTCATCGAATGGCTCACTGAGACCTCTCCAGAAGCCCTCGAAACTATTCTACGGATGACAATCCCCAACGGTCGTGCCTTGCGCTGGCGTATCGTTCAAGTCGCCCGAAAAATGGGTGTTCTGGAGAAGGCAGTCGATCCTCGACGGGTAAATCTGCAGGGTCTGATGCAGCGCTACCGAGGAACGCCAGTGGTCGAGGAAGCGCTGTCAAAACTTTTCCATGAACGGATGGACATCGAAGGTACGATGGATCTCATCCGCGAAATTCAATCAGGCAAGGTCGAGGTTATTCACACAGCTAGCGGACCGCTCGGACTCTCACCAAAGTCCGAGCGTGATCTGCTTCTACCTGCCTGGTCTGATGCACAGCTTCGCGAGCGTCTAGAAACACGACTTGTAGCAGAGCGAGCAGTGCTCATCTGTCTCAATTGTCAAGACAAGACGCACAAGCGCGTCGGGAGAATGGAGGACCGTATCGAGCCGTGCCCAAAGTGCAGCGGCACGATGCGAGCGTGCGCACCAGAACGCATGGAATCCATGCTCGCTGGCTGGGTTGCCAGCGAAGATCCCAAAGAGCGCGCACGCATGAAAAAGAATGCAGAACTCATCCGAACCCATGGCCACGATGCTGTGTTGGCCTTGATGGGCAGAGGAGTGGGTGAGGAAACCGCAACGAGGCTCTTGCGAGGTCATACCCGAGGTAACCGAGTCAAGTTGCTGCGAGCCATACACAACGCTGAGCTGCAATATGCCAGAACACGCCGTTATTGGAGTTAGAAACCGATATGGAACGCCAACCTATCGGAGGGGTGTGCTGATAGGTCTGACCGGCCGCTATGCCTCGGGTAAATCTACAGTTGTGGCTTGGCTTGTTTCCAAAGGATTGAGCAGCGAATCCTGCTCTGATTCTATTCGTGCTCATCTCAAAGAGAAAGGAATCGAAGAATCTCGAGAGAACTTAATCGAGGGCGGTAATGAATTACGCCGAGTTGGTGGAACTGGCATCCTCGCCGAAATGTTACTCGAGAGAATAGACGGAGAGAATGCTGTCATCGATTCAATTCGTACACCAGGTGAAGTCAAAGCCCTACGACAGCGTGAGGATTTCATTCTAATCGAGGTTCGAGCGGGAATGGAAGCACGCTGGCAAAGAGCACAATCCCGTGCAAGAACTGGTGATATTTCTGACAAAGAGACCTTCTTCGCTAATGAAGAGGTAGAGGCGGTTGCCAAGGATGAATCAGGACAGGCTCTGAACGCAACCGCAGCACTGGCGGACCTAATTTTGGTGAACGATGGAAGTTTAGAGGAGTTACACTCTGATCTCGAGGAACTCTGGGTTCTCTTATCTGAGTAATCAGGCTGAGCGATAGGATACGCCTGATTCATTGAACATACTTGTGGCGATCTCAAAATCTTCCTGCCAGCGATCGGGGATTTCTGAATCAGCCGGATAGACGACTTCGAGGACTCCGGCTTGTATCAGTGAGCGAGCACAACGCGAGCAAGGTGGCCAAGTGACGTACGCAGTGCAGCCCTTCAGAGAGATACCAATCCGTGCCGCGTGCATGATGGCATTCTCCTCGGCGTGGCAAATCATAGGATACTTCATCTCACGATTGTTCAGTCGCTCCGCCGTATCCTCGATTCCACGCGGGAATCCGTTGAATCCTGTTGAGCGCACCTCGCGGTCCTCGCCAACTACGACGCATCCGACCTTGGTCGAGGGATCCTTTGACCAACCCGAAATGTGCTTGGCGAGACCAAGAAATCGTGTATCCCATTTCGTACTCATGACTTCACCTCAGGGTCGACCACCCGGCGGGTCGTTATCTCGATTCGCCTCAGAGCGGTTCGGGTCATAGCCATCCCAGACTTCTGGATTCTTGTAGCAATCAGGATCGTCTCGGTCGGCCTGGCCACCTTTGTCATTGTCAACTCCGTCGCCACAGTTACCTACTCCGCGATTGACATCGGACAAGAGCGCTTCAGGGCCGCCTTTCATCATCACAGCAATCATCAATCCGGAAAGGACCAAGATGAGTAGGATTAGGATGACTTTCGAGCTCGTGTCTTTCGACTCGACGGTGACTTTCACTTCCACCTTGTCGTCGCTGTTGGAGGTCATGCGCAGCACCCGAAGTGGGTCATCCCTTTTGACTCTCAATGAACGCTCAACTCATCACGAAGGTCGAGTCCATTGTTCTCACACCAATGCTTGAGGATATCTCCGATGAGGTAAATGCTACCCATCACGACCAACTGTACCCCGGCTTGTCGGGCCATTATTTGTGCCCACTCAAAGGCCTGAATTGGGTTGTCGATTAGGAGAGGGGGGTCGAGCCTATTTGAGCAAATTGTATCAGCAAGCTCAGCAGGTTCGATGGCGGGTAAACGACCCGACGTCGGCTTACTCACGACGATATGACGGAAAGTTGGAGAATGGTATAATTCCGAAGCTAAGGATGACGTCGCTTGCAGGATATCGTCCTTTTGCGACATCCCGATGAGGAAGACGCATGGTTCTTCGATTCGAGATAATTCCGCGTCAAAACCCTCGTCATTGTGGGCCGCACTGAATTTTACATCATATTGCATATTGGTTGGTTTCCATCCTGGTGAACGCCCCGGCCATCTGCACTCAGCTTGGTTAGGGCCCCAATTCATCAATAAGGAAACCATGATGGATAATTCTCGCCAAGTTTCCCAAGGCGATTCGTATGGGTCCTTCTGATGTATGTAGAAATCATCGCCCGCAATCTCGGAGATGATAGCGGCTACTTCTGGGTCGTCCGACTCAAGAGCGATGAGCGGTACGCCGGGGCGATAAATGCCGGCTTTCTCACGAGCGATTTCGGACAGGGTCTCTCCGAGCACCTCGGTGTGATCTAGTGAAATCGTCGTGATGATACATAGATCGGCATCGACGAGGCAAGTTGCATCGCCTCGTCCACCGAGTCCCGTCTCAATGATGGCGCGCTCAATGCCGGCTTCGGCAAAATGCAGCATGGCGGCGATGAAAGTAACCTCGTAGAATGTCGGTTCGAGAAGATCTCCTTCATTCGCCGCTGCCTTAATCGCCTCGACATGTCTGTCGAAGTCAGCCGAGTCTATCGGTCGACCGTCGACTCTTATTCGCTCTTCGACCATGACGAGGTGTGGTGTTGTGAACAAGCCAACGCATAGGCCAGAAGCCGCTGCGTTGGCCGAAAGTTGGACGCAGAGCGACCCTTTTCCATTAGATCCAGCGACGTGGATTGAAGGAAATTCAAGCTGTGGGTTCCCGAGGCGCTCTAGTAGCTCCTCGGCCCGCTCAAGGCCTAGCCTCATACCTGCGAATCGGAGGTCGTCGAGCCATTCTCGTGCATTCATAGTCTCACCTGAGCCGTCGGTTACAGCAGTGCGGGAACGGGTCAATGTGATATGGTCCTTGAAGTTCGTGGAGGGTGTGTCCGCAGAAAGTGAAAGTGTCATCGACATGATGATTGATCAATGGGAGTCCATGGCTGGCATGGCTGCGATGTTCATTGGGACCATCGGAATCGGTATGTTCATCCAGCCACTTTACGATATTCCCGAGGCCCGCGCTTTTGGTGAAGAAGGCACGACGAAATCCGGTTTCATTCTCTTAGAATTGGTGTTGATTGGCGTCTTCACAGTCGCAATCATATGGCTCGCGCGCAAGGGACTCGAAGCACTGATCAAAGGAATCGTCATGCTTGCGCTCGGTCTCAGTCTATTCTACGCCCTCCAGCCATTCACTCTCATCATCCTCTATCTGGCTGGCTTCGCAACACCCGCGAGTGTCGGCCTCAGCGCTCTAGTAATTACAATCGCTGGCATGGTTGCCTTGCACCGTTACCCAGAGTGGTATGTGGTCAATAGCGTCGGTGTGATGGTTGGGGCCGGAGTCATCGTGATGATCGGAATTTCATTCGTTCCAACTTTGGTGATTATCTTCATGTTGTTAGCGGCGATTTACGATTACTGGGCCGTTCACAAGAGCAAACACATGCTGGAACTAGCTGACACGATGATTGGGCTCAAATTACCGGTTTTACTGGTTTCACCGAAGGAAAAGGGCTACTCCTTCCTCGACCAAGAAGGCGATATCATGCGCGATTCAAGTAATGCGGGCGAGATGGCACCTCCTCCACCCGGCTATGATGGTGTGATGGAGGCTGAAATGGTCGACGAAGCCGAAAGGCTTCGACCGAAGAAAAAGAGTCGAGATGCACTTTTCATGGGTCTTGGAGACGTCATTTTCCCTGGTATGCTGGTGATTTCAGCGCTCTCCTTCCTGCCAGAATGGGGGCCCGAGGTGTGGAATGCCTTCGGTGAAATTCACCTCGCTCAATTGGTGGTCGGTATTGGGACTTTGATTGGCGGTTTGGTCGGTTATGTCGCTCTGATGTATTTCGTCGCACAAGGTAAGCCACAGCCGGGTTTGCCACTACTGAATGGTGGAGCAATTCTTGGATATCTTGTCAGCGGCATCTACGCATACGATATCGGACCACTATTCCAGGCGATTACATTCCTGTGAGGCTTCGCTCTCTGGCTCCTTTCAACGGGGCTCGGGCCGGTATTCCCCGATTCATTGAAGGCAGGAGGGCTGACCCTTCACTTCGGTCGCCATGCTTGACATGACCATGTTCCGAGAGCACGCGGATGTGCTGAGGGCTGACCATGACAAGCGTGACTTGCCTCACGAACACATCGATGCGGTAATCCGCCTCGATGAAGAATGGCGTCAGACAAGATACGATGCTGACCAATTGAGAAAGAAGCGAAATGAGGCTGCGCGTGGAATTGCGGTAGCCAAGAAATCAGGCGATTCAGCGACCGCGGACGCGATTCTCGCAGAGGTGTCCGACTTGGGTGCGCAGATTGATGCGCTCGGCGAACGCGTTGATTCTTGCTTGGCCGAGCGCGATGCTGCTCGGATGCGTGTCCCGAATGTGTTACACGATTCGGTGCCGGTTGGTGAGGATGACCAGAAGAATACACTCCACAGTTTGCATGGCGAAAAGGTGGAGTTGGGCTTCGAGGCGCGCACGCATAACGATCTAATCGAAGCAAATGGCTGGGTCGACCTCGCGCGCGGAGCAAAGGTAGCAGGTTCTCGCTTCTACTTCCTACAAGGCGACCTCGCGCGTCTTGAGATGGCCTTGCAGAATTACACGGCCAACTTCCTGATGGAACGCGGTTACACCCTCGTCCATCCTCCATTGATGATGAATCGGGAGGCCTACGAGGGTGTCACGGATCTCGCCGATTTTGAGACGGTCATGTACGGCATCGAGCCGGACAAGTACTACCTCATTGCCACCAGCGAACACCCACTCACTGCAATGAGG
>DAFD01000074.1 GCA_002497895.1 Euryarchaeota archaeon UBA175 | reverse complement strand
TCGCATAGCCTGGTATTGCGCATGACTGGAAATCATGTGGGTTTTACCCTCGGGAGTTCAAATCTCCCTCTCGGCGCCAAAATCAATTGCATACCCCTCTTCCTCCACTTTCCATCTCTTTCACCATGAGGAGCTCTCATCTCCAAGTGGATTTCTTATGCCTGATGGAACACCGCAGCCAATGTGGAAGGCGAAGGAGAGCGAGTGTCTCCCGATGAGGGAGCAGCCCTCGCGAGCGTGAGGCTTAGCGACATCGAGCTCCCCTTCAGTCTAGCCGAGAGGGATTCGCGGCTGCAATCGATCGATTCGTTATTGGAAGAATATGTCTTCCATTCTAGGATGATCCTCGAGCGATGGGGATTCAGTGAAGCACTCATCCTCGGCATCGGAACCCTCGCCTTGATACTGGGTGCTTGGGACCTTGGGATAGGGGAACTCGCCTCCGGTGGCGATTACAATCGAAATTCGTTCGAAGGATTCCTTCATATCTCGGATTTCTCACTTATGCTCTCCTTGTTATCCTTGATTGCTTGGATTGGTCTGCTCGCATCACTCTGGGCGAGATTTCCGCTGATGCGTGAGAATCTAATCTGGACGACTGTCGCAACATTCGCAATTCAATTGGGTTACATCATGTCTCACACAACGGCGACCAATTTTCCATTCGATGGAGGTGTAAGCGATTGGGGTGGCGTCGCAATCGGTAATCTCGTCTTGGTATTCCTCTCGATGGGAGTTGTTCATAGAGCAGTCATAGAAACTCGAGATATTCACGTTCAGGAGCGTCACGCCCACCCGGACCCACGCGTGGTCCAAAAGGCGTGGCGCGACCATAGCCTTAGGGCGTGGAGTCTCAGTCTGGGGTCGTGGATGATCTTACTGAATATCTCGGCCTGGGCTGGCGCACACACAATCGCTCCACGCCCACCAATCGAATCCGACATGACCGGATTCGCAGTCCTACACGTGTTCTTCGGTATTCTCTCAATCGCAGTTTGGACACACGTTCTCTGGTATCCACAATTCATGCTGGGCGCGGCTGGCGACCGAATCCAATCTGTCCGCGCCCGCGAAGTCGCTGGCGAAGCAATCCCTGTAACGCTCGAGCGAAGGCAAGGTGCCTGCCCTATCTGCAGCGTTGAAACAGCAGCGATCAAGCACCAAGATGGTTCAATCGAAGTACCATGTTCAGAATGTGATGGCGGCGGGGAACCTGGCACCGCATGCTCGGAATGTAATGCAACTATACCGGCAAGAATTTCATGCAGCGGTTGCGGTTCCAGCACGACTGTGATTAGCCATTTCTCAAGATCGGAGGCATGGTGAGGAGGGCCCTTTAGGGCCCCTTCTTTGAGGTGCGTGACCGATGTACGATGAGCCAGACGGAGACGAAATTCCTCCACCTTTTGCAAACGGAGACAGCTCTGTAAAACCGGAACAAGTTCAAGACGCCTTGGGTTGGATGATCGGAGTCGTCTCTGGATTGTTCGCAATGCTTTCTTTTCTCGTGCTTCTACTCTGGTTCTGGGCTGGTGCAAGCGACTTCGTTATCGGAGGGCCGCCTCCAACACTGACTGGTTGGGAGGAATCATACCGTGACCTAACTGGTTTTGACGAAGTGAGTGGGCTAGATGGAAGCGGTGTGCTCGTGTGCGTAGTCGACTCGGGAATCGAGATGGATCACCCCGACCTCAGTCACCTTACTCTAGCAGGATGGTTGGATGTAATCGATGGCCGAGATGCGCCCTACGACGATGAAGGACATGGAACTGCGATGGCAGGTATCATCGTCGCGCAGGACGGTTTGAGAGGTAATGCTCAGGGCGTTGAACTTCTAGTGGCGAAGGCAATCGACGACGAAGGTAGCGGAAGTGATGAAGGAATTGCGGAAGCGGTGAATTGGTGTGTCGATGAACAAGCAGATATCATTTCACTGAGCCTTGGTGGTGAGGGTGGATTCGGGTTCGCTGGAATTACGACCGATCAACTCGAGGAAGCCGTTCAAGATGCATTGGATCTGGGTGTATTTGTCGTCGCCGCGGCAGGAAACGATGGTCAGGATGACGACGGTGATGTCTCTTCGCCCGGCTCGGTTGCCGATGTCATTTGTGTTGGCGGGGCGACCCGCCTTGGCAATGTATGGAGCGGCAGTTCCGAAGGAGATAACAATGGAAGGATTTGGCCGCCGATGCTTCCTCGATCAGACCCCGATAAGAAGCCGGAAGTCTTGGCTCCGGGGGCTGAAGTGCCGGTATTGATGGCTGGTGGCAGCGGCGACGGATCATGGTGGGGATGGGCTAGCGGAACCTCTGCTGCTACGGCTTGGGTTTCTGGCGGCCTAGCATTGATTCTCGAAGCCCATCCTGAATTGCAGAGAGAAGGGGCTTCGGGTGGGTCGGGAGCGATCGATTTGGTGAAGGAAGTATTGAGCGATAATTCACAGATGGATAATGGTCAAGATGACCATGACGACCGCTTCGGTTACGGAATTTTACGCATTGATTTGATGCTTGAAGCGCTCGGGAATAATTCCTCTGCTTCGAATGTGGTCGGAGAAATAGTTTCGAGTTCTGCAGAATCATCAGGTTCTGAGCAGATTGAACTGAATTCAGAAGAGTATCAGGCGGAACGAAGGAAGACGCCGAGTGTTCCGCCTGTCAATTCGACGAAGGCAGCAGAATGTTCCGTATCGACGCTTCGGACGAATTCTATCCAACGATTGAACGAAGCGACGACCTGTTGAGCAGAGGTCATCTCTTCCCCTTGACTTGCTTCTCCAACATCTCCAGTAGGCACCTGAGGTTCGAGTGCCATGAGCATTCCACCTGGAGCCAGCAGGTCAAATGCTGCCGCTGCCGCTTGAGCACGATCAAGCTCTGGAAGATCAATGATAACGAGATCGATTGGTTGAGGTAGCGGTGCAGTTCTCGCGGCGTCCGGTAGGGCTGCGCCAGCCGCATTCCAAGACTGTGTCTCTGCGGCAATCTCGGTCCAAGAACGAGTGATGACTTGAGCCCAAGATGAGGCATCATATCTGCGCAACAATCTATCGATAATCACTCCAAACTTACCACCCTCTTCGATGATACGAACCGTTTCCGGCCGATTTGTCGGCACCGATTCCTCAGAGGATGGGTCTCCACACCATAGATCCATCATCCAGGCGCTCAGATGGCCGATTCCGCCACCTACAATGACTACATTGCGAGCAGGAACACGACTTGCGATATCTCGGATTCTTGTACGAACAGAACGAGGTAGAGGTCGCAGATCCATGTGAATCATCTGCTCACCAATCGCAGCAGCGATTTCAGGCTCCTCGGAATCTCGAGATTCATCCTCACCGAGGAGCCTCTCAAACATCTCCCTCTGCGACATCGTCGGGAGGCCCAATCCACCGCCGATATCACTCATGTGCCTGCCTCGGGCGGTCCTCTCTTGAACCATCCCACGCGCGGATGGCTTCAAGAGGAGTAGGCCTGCCGCCGAGTCGTGACAGATGCTCTTGACGAGGATGATTCGGTCGATGTCGCCGAGTGCGGCAGCTGTCGCCAATTGACTGAGCACAACGTCCTGCGCAGGCAAGCAAAGGGCGAGGGCGAGGACGTTTTGGTACAGTGCGTAGATTGTCAGGAAGTCCAAACTCTACACCTTCGCCCAGGAAAAGCTGTGAGCATCACTTCGATTCTCTCAGACGGTGCCGATAGTCGCACAGATTACGTCGAGGCGGACGATGACGAGAAGATCTCGGTCGGCGATGTTTTCGAGCATGATGAAATCCTCTACAAGATCACCCGACTCGATGATTCCGAATCTCGCCCTAAGAAGATCATTGACGCGAGAGACATCTCAACTCTCTGGGCGGTGCGATGTGACAAGGCTGTTGTTCGCTTGACAATGACCGATGGTGAGGAAAGTCGATCCAAAACCATCGAATGCTCACCTGAAGATGTCTTCTCATGTGGTTCGATTATGGAAGTCGACGGTGAGCGATGGCGCATTCGCGCCCTCCACACCGGTCGAGGAAGAACTCTGCGCGGCAAGCGCTCGGCGATGGACATCAAGCGAGTCTACCTTCACCCTCCTTACGGACGAGTTCGTGGCGAAGACCGTAGAGACACTCGTGATTATCGAGATGATCGCCGGGATGACTACCGTAGAGACACTCGCCAGCGATGATTAGCGGCGATTTGTCCAAGGCATGATTATGCTCTTGGCAATGTGCCATGCGACGTCGGGGTTTTCGCGCAGTCGTCGCATGCTGTACTCATACCAGCGGCTCCCGTATGGGATGTAAACGCGGGTCAGGTGACCTTCGGATGCGAGTCTACGTCGGATGTTTCCGCGGACGCCGAGGAGCATTTGGAATTCATATCCGGGGCCCTTTCCTTTGCGTAGCGAGCTCCCTCCTTCTCCCGATTCGTTAGTGAATGGGCCCATCCCTCTCTCGCTCAGGGCTGCCAATGAATGATTGATTACAGGCATATCGTGGGATGCGATTGCTGTATACGAACCGGCGTCGAGTAATTGGTCAATCGCTCGGTTCGTCGCCTCAACAATCTGATGGTAGCCGGTATGTGCAATGTCCTCCGATTCTAGGTAAATTCCCTTACAGATACGCACATCAGAAGCGTTAGCCAATTTTTCTGATAAGCTTGCGATATCCTCCCCGGTGCGGAATAATCTGGCTTGCAAAACAGTCCCGATATTGGTTAGCCCTCTCTCGTGCATGGCGGTAACGAGGTCTATGGTGGGTTGAGTGACTCTGTGATCTTCCATGTCGAGGCGAACGAAGATATCGTTCTCAGCGGCTTTCCTAGTGATACTCTCAATATTTTCAACGGCTGCTGATTGATCGATGAGCAATCCGAAAGCCGTTGGTTTCAACGAGATATTTGCGTCCAACCCTTCTGCAACTATAGCATCTAATACTCGCGCGTATTCTTGAACGAAGAAATCTGCTTCAGCCAGTGTCGTGATTTCTTCGCCAAGTACATCGACGGTGAAGCATGCTCCCTGTGCGCTAATTTGACGCATTACTTCTAGTGCATTTTCGAGATCAGGACCGGCGACATAGCGGTTGGCGACCCATCGGATGATGAATTTCGGAGTGATGGGCATCATCAGCATGATGACACGGCCGAAGACGCCCATGTTGACCTGCGGTGACGGGAGCACTTTCACGGTTGCTAAGAGATGAAATCGCGTCCGCGGCGAACTTCGACTCCTAGACTGGCTAATTCTTCGGCGATTGCAGTGCGCTGCCAACCCTTGAACGACTTGCGATCCAGATGAGCGAATACCCTCCCTCCAGGGAATGCTTGACGCGTTTTCTCAACCGCCTCGCACAGACTATGCCTCCAAGGTCCCGTGGGTTCTTCATCCGTCTTTTCGTCGAAAACCAGAGCGTAATTTGCTAGTAGGTGGCCGAATGGTAGGCCGCTGCGGATTATGACATCACTATGTCGTGGTGCATAATGGCCACCTCCGAACCCAATCATCACCTCTCCTTCACCTCGCCACTCGCCCTCAGGGGTTGTCGATTCTAATCCTAGGACACGGGATATCACTCGTGCCCAGAGAGTCGAGGCGTCGGTTCGCCTCCATTCAGATTCCTTCGAACCGATTTCGAGGTAGAGTGTCGGAGCCGTCAGCACCGGGCCGTGGTGAGTGGTCTCAAGGCTGACATCAAATTCCTCCGCGAGAGGAGATGCTTCAGTTTCTTCGCGGAGGGCTCTGTAGATTGATGCGAAGCGAGGGGAAGGAGGTACTGCTGTTCCCTTCATCCCTCCAGCAAACCCCACTTCACCATGAGGAATTTCGCCAGGAACTCCGATGGCATGGACGGTCAGAGAAGGTATGCCGCTCTTCGCTGCATGGCGAGAAAGTACGAGCACTTCGTCGACTGTTTGACCGATCGCCTTGGCGTGTATCGCGTCGATATGATCGGCGTGGATATGCAATTGGTCAATGATTAGAAGATGGACTTCGCGATTCAAATGGCGCCGGAGAACACCGTGTTCGAGTACCTCCTCGGAAGACCAGACGTCTAATTCGGAGACCGCGTCATGAAGGTTAACCGAGGCGCTGTCTGCCGACGAGGCGAGCAGCAGGGTGAGCATGTTCGACGCTGCGAGCCTCGCGCCTTCAATTCATCCGAAGTCGAGGCCAAAGGCTCGACCTTCGACACCACAGGTTCAAACACCGGAGCGAGCAGGTGGAGATGTGCAGAGAATCATTCCGTTCACACCTGCTCGAGTCGATAACTCCGATGACAATCACATCATCGTCGGAACCCTCGGTGAATTAGCTAAAATTAGTGCCGAGGGGGAACTAGCAAGCAAAGTCTCGACACCTTTCCCATCAGGTATCTCCTGCTCGACCGCATTCGAAGGGGCTTGGTTGGGAATATGGGTCGAGCCAGAGATGAGGCTGGCAAGGATGGCCAGCCTCGATATCGAAGCAGATTGGCAAGACGGCGCGACCCGAAGTGCCTTACGAACCTCGGATGATTCTACGTTAGTACACCCAGCTGAAGCCATTTGGTCGCGCGCGCTCGATGCAGAACCAACTGCAGTCTGCCAGGTCGAAGGTGGGTTCTGCTTCGCTCTGCGCAGTCGTGGAGTCTACCGAATGGATATCGAAGCGAAGGAAATCTGGCGTGCCAGTATGCCGAGTGTAATCGATGGAAAAAGACGGGGACAAGAAACTGCAATCTCGATGTCAGTTTCGGAAGAAATCCTCCGAATCTGGTTCGATAATGGACTCGTGGTTGATCTGTCGATGGAAGATGGTATCGAGCTCGACAGGAGAAATCTTCGAGTAGGCGAGCGAATTGAAGCAGTATTCCACTCAAAGAATGAACATCTGCTCGCCCTCTCAACAGGCGGAATCGTCAGAACTGATTCAGAAGAGATTCTCGAATCCCATCCGACATCTGGACCTGTGATGGCAGCTCGGTATCAGGACGGAGCCTGGGAATTTACCGGATGGAGACTCGATGGACGCCTCTCAGAGGGAATACTCGAAATTTCGAAGCGATCAGAAATCGGAGTGGGATTCGTAGGCCAGCGAGTACTGACCAATGACGGCACGCTGGCCGATTTCCCATTCACTCGTTCTTGACAGTGTGGCCGCACTTGCCGCAGGTTTTGCGGTCACTGTGGATACCGAGGAAGACACCGGGTCCACAGGTTGGGCAGGTCTCACCGCGGACGAGTTCTTCGCCCTCGATTGTGTACTTTGACCACTTCGCATTAGCGTTAGGATTGTCTGACATCACTCATCGCCTCCTTCTGACTTAGGGTTGAGCTTCGCGTGCCTCTTGTGCACATACTCCGGCTCTAGGGTAGCGGCTTCTGAATCGCCGTAAATCAGAGCAATTCCAGTTGTCTGTGGGCGACCGTAGCGGGTGCTGACGTCCTTGACGAAAGTCAATTCCTTCTTCGAACCCGGCTCGGCCTTGGCTGCAGCAGCAACCATCTCTGCGAGTGTCGGTGTGGATTCGGTCGAATGCTCCCAGCGGAAGCGGAGCTCGACACGGTTCAGCAATGGATTTTCTTTTCTCTCGATTATCTCCATACAAATTCCTCCTTCAGCGGATATTTACCTTCAGCGCGTATGATCCAGGGTCGTCAATGTTCAGTCGCTGTGCGACCTCGGATCTTTTTGGGTGCAGGATTACCACATATCCAGACCAGTCAGTTGTTACTGGGGCGGATGGGCAATGCATGCACTGGACAGGGTCGTTCTTTTTCTCTGGGTCAGGCAGAATCCTGTTGCACTCACCGCAGGCGAAGGGCTTCTTTGCCATCTTCAATCACCTCGAGTCAACCAATCGTGAGCGCCCAATCCTGACATCTTGCAGTTTAGGCCAATCTTGCTTGAACGAGGGTCGTTCTGGTTGATCGCCTTTGAGACGATGCGAGATCGGACGAAGGAACCCTCTTCGATGTGCTTTCCAGACTGGGATCCTTCGATACGACGAATTCCCATGTTGACTTGAATAGGTTCGTCGAGAATCTGCGACTTGTGAAGCAGAGCCTCGATTGGACCGATACGCACGAAGGCACCGTACTCGGAGATTTCTGACACGGCACCATCGACTACTTCGTTGGCTTCCATGGTGAAGTGGAGCGCCTTGAAGCGGACTCGCTGATAGATCGCTCCATCTCCGTGAATTATCTTACCGCGGCCAACAGTCTCATGGTTGAAAGTCAGTAAGGTGTAATTCTCATCTTCATCGAATCGACCCTCGAAAGCGGCGTGAGCCAACTCATCGATATGGTCCTCGAGCTTTCGGTCCTTGCGGATATATTCCGCAGGGATACGGATGGTGTCTTCCATGGTCACAAGACTGTACATTTCCTTTTCCTCCAGTTGCCGGACCGCTCCGAGTTCAGTCGGAGGAAAGGCAGGTTAACCCTCCCGTCCCTCATCGGCTGTGCCTC
>DAFD01000039.1 GCA_002497895.1 Euryarchaeota archaeon UBA175 | reverse complement strand
CACAACCACACTCAGACCGGAGCGGGCTGGGATGCTATTCCAGGGATGAATACTCTAAGCGGATGGCGAGTCAACTTCGCTTTACTCGAAGGATTTGACTCGGAATTCCCAATCGAGCGCCAATGCGTTCAATTGACTGTTGGAGATACTCCGGCACCGGATGAATGCTACAAGACAGCGGTCGGAACATCGGCTGGAACTGTGATGCTACCACAGATGCAGGCCTACACGACCCTGCATCTTGTTGCGATAATTCACATTGACCCAGCCGCCGCTCTCAGTAATCGTGAGATTGGCATCAAGGTGCTCTCTGCCTTTGGCTCCGCCGAAACTGGCGGCGATTACGATGAGACCTCTATCTGGGATGATTCATGCACCATTGATATGAATGGCGATGGGCTGCCTGACAATACTCATCCGAACTGCGATAGTAACGAGCAAATTCTTGAATTGAGATTGCGCGCTCCAGATCTTGAGATCGTGAGTGTCCAAGCTGATCAGAAGAAGGCCAAGGTTGGCGAGATGCTGTCGGTCAACGTCCAAATTCGGAATATAGGTAATATCCACGCCACTGATGTCAACGTAGTGCTCTGCGTAGATCAATCGAAGCGCTCGATTCAGAAGAACGGCTGTCACGAGGAGAATGTCGCATACCGACAACTCGTCGAAGCCATCATGCCGGTCGGCTCCAGTGGCGACGAAGATCCACCTTCACTGACGCTACTCTATCTGGTGAAGGCTGGATCTCATGATATCGCCGTTGTTCTCGATCCCGACAACATGATCGTCGAATCGAATGAAGAGAACAATATCGAGATGATTCCTGGCAAGATGGGCTCTAACCTAGGATTCATCGACGTAGGAGTCGAGATATTTGCTCAGTACTCCGTTCCAGCAATTATCCTCGGTGCCACAATTGCCCTGATGGGCGTTGCCGGCGTCGTCATGTATGGCCGCCGAATGGAGGCTCTGACTCGCTTCGCCGAGAAGAGCAGTCTGATA
This sequence comes from Euryarchaeota archaeon UBA175, assembly GCA_002497895.1. Taxonomy (GTDB): domain Archaea; phylum Thermoplasmatota; class Poseidoniia; order Poseidoniales; family Thalassarchaeaceae; genus MGIIb-O1. The sequence goes on along the minus strand of DAFD01000039.1, from coordinate 4,956 downwards.
GCGAACCTCAGTGATGACGACCAAGTCTTCTGACGAGGGGCCAATTACGGGCCTAGCCCAGTAGAGCGTGAGCTCAGCGGGCCAGCCACCAAGGCAGCGGTGTGCCTTCTCTAGCGGCGATGACGCTGCCGGTAGTAGATGCGAAATCCCGCAGGAGTCTCTCGCGTAGGCCATCCATCATCACCTCAGCCTGCATCGATTGAATTCGCAGACCTTGTGAGAAGAGATCGAGATCTAACGGTCTACGAGGATGATTCAGCATCGCGTGTGCCAGCTGCCGCTCTTCGTAGGTCTCCGATGATTCGTCAATGGTAGGAGCCACTTTCTGCATCACTTGCTGATGCAGTGCGATAATTGCGTCGCGCTGCTCATCAATTTGCTCGAGCGTACGATCCATCTCAGAAAGCATCGACATGGCTTCGACCAGAGGAAGACGACGCCTGGTACCAATCTTGTCAATCACGTCGTCGAGCCCCCCCGGAAGCCGCGAAGACAGACGTATTGGCCCGCCTTTCGGCATTGTGCGATGCTCAGCGCGAAACAGGTTTGGACCAAGATCGAGACGCAGTGAGAAGGATTGGTTAACGGTGTACATCTTCTTTGGAGGCCCACCTTTTGCGGAAGGTACCTTCTGTGATTCAACAAAGCCAGCAGCCTCGAGAACTTTCAGATGTTTGACGACAGCCTGCTGACTGATATCAAGCAATTCTGACAGTTGCAACGGGTAATGTGGTTCTTTGGCAAGACGCTTCAAAATGTCTCGACGTGCCTTGTTTTCGAGTATAGAGAGTGCCTCATCGAAGTCCACCACGACTTACCAACTCAAGGTTGTCTAGTCAAAGGGGGAATAAAAACCCCAGTGTGGCTTGAAATCGCTTGACGGCGTTCAACCCTCATCCCATCCTTTCCAAGATTCTCCACCCTGCTCTCCGTCTTTATTCGTGCTCTGATCTGTATTGTTGGGTGGCTGGGATGCTACTTCGGCCGGCTGGCCGACAAAAGGATCAGGGACACTAGATGACCGGTTCTGTGCCTGCGTGATTCCGCTTTCATCTGCTCCCGATTCAGTCTGCTGTTGGGAGCGGTACAACTCATCCGTAGTCATCACACGACCTTCGATGACAATCCCCTTCACTTGCTGTTGGGGCGCATTCGAACGGCTACGGAAGGCAAGGATTGCAAAGATAATCGCGATGAGTCCAGCGATTAGGCCGAAGCAGCAAGTCCCGAACATAGCTAGAATTGTTGGGTTGGAAATAATTTCCATCTCAGAAGTATAATCGTCGACGAGCCACAAAGTCGAGTCACCTTCGTTATGGAGGGTGTATGAGGCACTATCTTGGACAATAAAGGCTCGAACCGGTCGGTAAGTGGGGCCATTTTCCTCGATTAGTCTGTCAGTGTGGAGAAAGTGCGGAGCATCTCCTTCGATTTCCGTTTCTCCACCCTCATCTACCAGACGGAGGTCAGCAGAGGGGTCAGCGCCATCTTCGACAACCCTCAATGCGACGTAGTAATGACTGTCCAGCAAATCGATTGCCGCGCTTTCACCAGATTCGAGCCTTGCCACATTTTGCTTCTCTGGGTCGAGAACCGACCCCATCTCCTCCATGGCCTCGGGCATGACTAAAATGAAGGCGACGAACAATGCAATTGAGACTCCGGAAGCCCACATCGCAATACGGCGTGAGTCGAGGGCCACACCCGACTCACCACCCTGTCACATTTGATGCTTGGTTCGCATCAACGCCCCATTATCTCGGCCAGTTTTTCAGGCAGATATGTGTCTGTAACGAAATCCAGGCCGTACTTGGCGAGCGATTGCTGCTCAGCTTTCTTACCATTCTCGAGCATGTCATTGATTTGACGTTGCCACCATTGATCAGCAAATCTGGGGTCTGATAGTTCCGCGTTAAGTGCCTGTATATCCTTGGATGACAAATCATCCGAAGGCAAATCATACGCAAGTATGTCATCAGCAGTGATTCCAAGATAAACTGCACTAGGAGTTGCAAGATATTCCGAAATGTGTGCGGTCTTGATGGCACCATAAGCGATTGATGCGTAGATTCTGTAGGACCATGGATCACCGTCGAGGAAGACCAAAACAGGTAGATTCCATTCCTCGTTCATTCGCTTGATGATACGACGGGTTGAGCGTGCAGGCTGTCCTTTGAGGTGAATCAGTGCGCAGCGAGCCGCCTCGTCGAATCCATTTTCGATTAGCCGGTCGAACATACCACCTGTCTCTATTGCCATGATGAAATCGACGTCATGCTCGATAAGGCGGAGTTTCTCAGCCTCGACATTGTAAGGCACTCCATAGCCGGAGTCGCCAACATCGTCGCGACAATTGATTCGCATCCATTCACCACGACGATTCCGCTCCTCGAAGGTGATATTCCCGATGATTCTGGCTCCATCTTCTTCGGGACGTAGCTTGAAGTCCTCCCGCATACACTTGGTAATGATCTCTAGATCCTCAGCGAGATTGTTGCTCTCGTTCTGAGAGCCAAACTTGCCGTGACCCCAGCCCTCGGAGATGTAGTACATCTCCCTCAGGGTTGATGACTTACCAGCGTGAATCATCTCTTCGATGAATTCTGTGACGTGCAACGCTCTGAGTAATTGTCGCGCGGAACCGAGTGAAGTCGCATCCCTCGTCGATCGCTTCTTGCCATATTTGTAGACGCCGAGTTTTGAGTCGAATGCGATGTTTTTCTTGGTTCGAACAGGCAGGGTCATCGTCGGTGGCTCGCCTTTGAGCATCTTGTTGTGCATTTCACCGGCGATATCGTGCAGCGCCTCGATTACCTGTTCCTTCGTATATCCATTCGCACTCATTCAGAATCACCTTCCTTCAATCCGTAGTCTCCCAGAGTTGGTTGAATCGCTTCTGTAGCAGTTCCTTCGTCAGTAACAGCTTCTGGTACCGCAACTTCGGCCACTGCTTCAACGTCCTCAGACATTGTCGGTGCAAGAGTATCTACGACATCGGTTCGCTCAGCCAACCGCCCCATCGAACCGACTTCAGGTATCTTCGCATGCTCGGCTTCTGCAGCCGCCAAAGCCTCGATTTTACGCATCTCGTCGAGTAATTTCTCATCGATCTTGGTAGCGCCGATTATCTCTCCATTACCACGGAAGAAAATCTCAGTATCAGTCCAGTCTCCACGAGCCAAACCTTCGACTGAGAAGCGGATTTCTGCTGACTGACCGGGGTCGAGGGTATCCAATCGCCAAGCCCACAACCCAGTAGCCTCCTTACGACCACCTCTAGGATTCTCTGAGAACCGTACGCCTTCCCCTTCCGGCCACTTTGCGAGGATAGTATAGGCGCGTGCGCGGGCGGTGTAATTGTAGACAGTCATCGAGCAGATCGTTCGCTTTGTTTCCTTGTCCCACTCGATAGAATCCTCAAGGAAAACCGCATTCATAATACGGGTGATGACTGGTGCCAAATCGGGTTCTTCACGGTCGAGCATTTCGCTCGATTTCCGTGATATCTCTGGGAGAATTATGTTGATGAGGTCGAATTTTTCTTGTGCTTTCTTGCGCTGAGAACTCTTCTTCAAATGGTTACGAAGACCTCGTCCTACTTCCAACATCGCCTTCCGAACTTCTTCCTTAACCTCCTCGTTATCCGCCACTGCTTCCTTCGCTTCGCTGGTGAATTGGACGTTGGTCGATGCGAGATGGATTAGTACGGCGGCCGGCCCCTTTGGTAATCCACGGCCGCCGGGATGATCGAGCCCATATCGCTTCCAATCAACGGACTCGAGAGCCTTCGTGAGCAGACAACCTCCCTGTTGATACATCAGAGGTACGCGATTTGCGAATCTGAGAACTTCGATCGGTCCATCGGCAGTAAGATCACCTCCGAAGACAAGCCCGACCTCAATTTGGAAAGGCTGTCCTTGGCTTACTGCTGGCTTTCGAGTTACCGTCGATGCGAAGCGAGAATCGATTGCTTTCGAAAGCCCCTTCTTGATGAGAATTTCTTCAATTGGAGAGAGACAATCGGTTGGGGGTGAGAGAAGTTTGACATTTTGAAAAGCCTCAATCATTCCTTGGGCTTCATCGGCTTTGACTCGAACTGGAGTTCGTCCTTCGTCGAGTTCAGATAATTTGAGAATTTCGCGAGCAGCCCGCATACTTACACCAGAGAAATTGTGTCGTAAGAAGGAAGTTAATTTGCGCTCTTCAGCTTCTTTCAGCATGCGCTGCAGCTGCCCAAGATGAATGCCATGCGGGTGGGGTTTAATCTCTTCAACGACACGAGGCAGACGCTCAGTGGTGCGAATCCAATTACCCTCATCAATGATTTCGCCTTCTCGATCACGAACTGTGAGTTTGATTGTTGCGTGCGGATTGACGATACTAGTCATGCGCAAGTATTGGTGGACGGATTGCCGCCCTCGTTGGTATTTTGCACGCATTACTGTTCGAATTTTGAGGCCGTGAAGAACCTCCTCTCCATCTTCAAACCAAACGTCTCTGCGTTCGCTCGACTTGGTTGCACGATTCTTACGAGTATCGAGTCCGAGGTCGACGTGGACTGCTGAAGAATCAGAAGCAATCTTGGAGACGACATGAGTCTTCGAACCGGTCGTCAGTTGGCTGTACATCACAACACCAGTGATTCCGATGCCCTGCTGCCCTCGGGTCTGGCGAATCGCGTGGAAACGCGAACCAAGGAGGAATTTTCCGAAGACGTTCTCGACGGAATCTCGTGGTATTCCTGGCCCGTTATCTTGGCAGATAAGTTCCAATCGGTCTCCTTCCAATCGCTTGATATCTACCTTAATGTCAGGTAAAATACGTGCCTCTTCACAGGCGTCCAAGGAGTTGTCAACGGACTCTTTGACGGCGGTGATCACAGCTCTCTGAAGGGTATCGAAGCCGAGGAAATGCTTGTTCTTCTCAAAGAATTCACTAATCGAAATCTGCTTTTGT
>DAFD01000009.1 GCA_002497895.1 Euryarchaeota archaeon UBA175 | reverse complement strand
TAATCGGGCTAACAGGAGTTCTAGGTTACCAGATCTTTTTCATGCATGGAATGCAATTTACTGCAGCCGGTGATGCATCTTTGATTATTACTTTCAATCCAATTTTTACTGTTCTACTAGCCGCTCCATTACTCGGCCAACCAATTTCAAGAAAGATGTTCGTTGGCCTTGCTTGCGGATTTGTAGGAGTAGCAGTAGTCACCGGCTGGAGTCCCAATACAGACATTCCTTTCGAGGATCGAATCCTAGGTGATTTCATGATCTTGCTCGCCTCGTTGAACTGGGCGATGACAACTAACATGACCAAGCGGATGATGGAACGTCGGAAAGGTGAGGCGGAGGCTAGCACGCTAGAAATCGTCGTTTGGTACTCACTAATCGGGACAGTGATGCTCACCCCGTTGGCTGCTTGGGAGACTTGGCAGTATGGTATTCCAGAACCCACGATGACCGATTGGTACGCCATCCTTTACCTCGGCGCACTCTCCACAGTAATCGCTTACTATTGGTTCGCAATGGGTATCGAGAAATTGGGTGCAACAGCCGCCTCATCGTATGTCTTCTTGGTGCCAGTCTTCGGAGTACTTGGTGGCGTCTGGTTGCTCGATGAGAAGGTTGGTTGGACTCTTATCGCCGGCTTTATTCTCATCGTAAGTGGAGTAAGATTGGTGCAAAGAGAGAGCGAGCGTTTGCGCACCGGTTGATGGCTATCCGCTCACTCCGCTCCTGAGACATCGCAAGGCGTGTGGACGAGCCCCGTAGGGGATTCACTCAGCATTATATACGGCAGGCAGGTCGGCCGAGTCCGAGGTAGTCGAGATGGCACGCAAGCCAGCAAAGATGTATCGCCAGGTCAAGGGCCAGGCTTACACCCGCCGTGAATACACAGGCGGAGTTCCAAACAATCGAATCCTACGCTACCACATGGGCAACCGTAAGGCTGCCGAGGCGGGTGAATTCGAAGTAGTGGTCCACCTCACCGTCGACAACGCGGTTCAGATCCGTCACACCGCTCTAGAGGCTGCTCGTCAAGTCTCCAACGCATCTATCAGAGAAATCGCCGGAGAGATGGGATACGCTCTGCGAATCCACAAGTATCCTCACAACATTCTGCGTGAGAATAAGCAGGCCACCGGCGCTGGCGCTGACCGTGTCTCGCAGGGAATGCGTCTTTCGTTTGGAAAGAACGTCGGCACCGCTGCCCGTTGCAAGAGAAACGATGTCGTCGTCTCCGTCCACACATCTCCTGAGTTCTACCCCGCTGCCCGCGATGCTATGCGCAAGGCTGGGATGAAGTTCCCAAGCCCAACCACAATCCGTGTGGTCAAGGGCCACGAGCAGCTGAAGGCCGAGGGCCTGATTTGAGAGTGGTCGGGTATGGTGCCCGGCGACCCCCTCAACATCCTCCAAGAATCATTGCGAGGAGCACCGATTATTTGGAAGGGTGATTATCCATACTTCATCCACCCGATTTCGGATGGTATTCCACGCATGGATCCCGATGTATTACGCGCGACGCGAGACCTCATCGTGTCGAGCGTTGACTGGTCCCAAGTTGACCTAATCGTCACCGTCGAAGCGATGGGGCTACCTCTGCTGGCTGCGGTTGGCGACGCAACTGGAAAGCCAACCGTTGTGGTCCGCAAGCGCTCGTATGGAATGGAAGGGGAAACTCGCGTCGATGTTGCTACCGGTTACTCACAGTCGACCGTTTACATCAATGATATCGAGCCCGGTGAGCGCATCGTCATCGTCGATGATGTGATCTCTACCGGAGGCACACTTGAGCCCCTTCTACAGCAGCTCGAGGACATGGGAGTAATCCTCCAAGACATCGTCATCGCTATCGAGAAAGGTGACGGGCGCGAGCGGCTGAATCGAGAGAAGCCACATTGGCCAATCCGCTCGCTCGCGCGCATAGATATCATCGACGGAAAGGTCGAGATTGTCGAATAATCGGTCCTTCGGTCCAAGGCAACCGCTCAAATACCGAACCTCGGACGGCGAATTGGTCAACATGGACATGGAGCGCCACGATTTCGAACTCGACGACCTCGTTGAGCGAATCAAAGAGAACGACCACAGATTGGTTGCTCTACAAGTTCCCGAGGGCCTGAAAATGCAGGCCCTCGAAATGATGGATTCGATCGAAGAAGACTCCGAAGCGAAGGTCGTTCTAGCGGCTGACCCGTGTTATGGGGCATGTGATTTGGTGCACGATAAGATGCGCATGATGGGGGTTGAATTAGTGGCTCACATGGGACACAGTGCAATGAATATCGATTCAGGAATGCCTACTCATTTCATCCCAGTAACCTACAATGGAGACCCCGAAATTGACCCCGTTGTTCCTATCCTCGCTCGCCACAAGGCAATCGCAGAATCTCGGCTCGCTGAGGCTTCAACACCGTTTGATCTCAGCGAAGACGAAGCGCGCGAGCGATTCGTCGACGCGGTTGGTCGCGTCGCACCTCTTTCTGGAACTAAGTTGGGATTGGTTGGCTCGATTCAGCACCTGCATCTATTGCCCGAATACAAAGAGCGCTTAGAGAAGGCTGGATTCGAAGTTGAGATTCCCGTTGGCGGGGCTCGACTGACTTTCCCTGGGCAGGTGCTGGGATGCAATTACTCAGGTGATGACCCCTCGATTGGACACTATATTTTCCTTGGTTCAGGGGATTTCCATCCAATCGGCTTAGTGATGCACACCGGTAAGCCGCTGGCGCTTCTCGATCCTTACAACGGAGAGGCAAGCGAGATGTCGTTTGAGCGGATTGAGCGAATTCTACGCCAGCGAATGGGGTTGATTTTCTCAGTTGATGATGCAATGTCATTCGGTATTTTGATTGGCGAGAAGCCTGGACAAATGAGGAGAAACCTTGCGATTCGAATGAAGAGGCTTCTCGAACAACACGGCAAGAAGGGATATCTTCTGGCTCTCGACCACGTCGGACCGGACCTGATTGATTTCTATCCGGTCGACGCTTTCGTCAATACCGCTTGCCCGCGAATCGCGATTGATGACGCGGTGAAGTATGCCAAGCCGTTGATTACCCCCTTCGAACTTGAGGTCTCCCTAGGCGTGAAGCAGTGGGAGAACGGCTACCAATTCGACGAGATTCCATGAGTCGGCACCTCGCACGCGCGCGTCACAAGCGTGTGTATGCGCGCGCGCTGCAGCAAATATCTCTAAGAACGGTGAGAGCACGACTCAGTTGAATGGCTGGATACCTCGACCGCATCGGAGCAGGCAAAGTCCTGCTTGACAAAGGGCCCCTGTCTTACGACTGGATCCCTCCTGCTTTGGTCGGTCGTGACGATGAACTCAGCGACATGGCGTCTATATTCGCGCAGATTGAGAATCACGACACGAGTTGTCGAGCCGTAGTTGTGGGACCGGTCGGCTCGGGTAAGACCGTCCTCACCCAACGTTTTGCAGATGACATCCAACGCCATCTCGACGGTCGACGAAGAATCGTCATCACTCACGTCAACTGCCGCAATCATCCGACCGGCTCACAAGTCCTGCAACAGATTGCCCTCAGCCTCGATTCCCGACACCCCGAAAGAGGATTCAGTTCGGGCGAAATCATCCAATCTATTCGCCGCAACCTCCACACGCACGAGAGTCACCTTCTGCTCATTCTCGACGAGGCGGATGTTCTAGTCAACCGTGATTCTTCGGATATCATCTACAAGTTGCTACGAATCGACGAGGCTCGGGAACAACAGGGCTCAATCTCCCTAATCCTCGTCAGTCAAAACTCGACCCTGCTCAAGCTCTTCGAGCCGGCCATCATCTCTCGATTGGGGCAATCGAATTTCATAGAGATGCAACCCTACGATGCTAACACTCTGACCGGAATCGCTGCACAGCGCTCCGAGATTGCCTGCAGAACAGGTAGCGTCTCCGACGAAACTCTTGCTAAAATCGGCCGCTTCGCAGCCGAATCTGGCGACGCTCGGATGGCTATCGAGCTACTCGACGCATCGATTCGTCGCGCTGAGAAGGCCGGCCGTGGCGAAGTTCTGCCCGAGGATGTCCGGCCCAGTACTCTGCGCAAGTCTTCGCTGGAGCCGAGTTCGGTCGACAATCTCTCTCTGCATCAGAAACTGGTTCTCCTCGGTATCTGCCGACGCCTCAAGAAGTCAGAGGAGGTGTCGAGCGGGGATGCACAGAAGCTCTACCTGCTCGTCTGCGAGGAAAACGAGGTCAAAGCTCGCAGTTACACAACATTCTGGAAGCACCTGAAGTCCCTTGAGACGGAGGGTTTGATCGAGACGAGAGCAGCGAAAACCAACGTTGGACGAGGGCGTACTCAGCACATTACGATGAACAATACAACGCCCGCTACCATCGAAAGCAGAATCGAAAGGGAATTGCTGCGGGGCTGACTGTCACCGTAGGTGATTCCGAACCGCTCTTATAGGGGTCTCCCGTCGCCCGCCCGTTCAGGTGACATCATGGCACGCAAGGAACAAGCCTTCAAGGCAGTTATCAACGACACTCGACCCGTCGCTGGCGGTCGCTCATATTCGGTAGATATCACCGGTTCGAACTACAATCACTTCCTCGGCAAGAGCATCGGAGACGCAGTAGATGGCATGTTTGTGGGAGAGGGTGACGGATCACTTTCTGGCTACAAATTGGAAATTACTGGCGGCTCCGACGTTACCGGTCGCGCAATGCGCCCGGACCTCGATGGACCCGGCGTGAAGTCGGTCCTCGTCTCACCAGGAGTCGGCTACAAAGGCAAGCGCTACGTCAAGAAGAACGCGCAAGTCTACCGCTACAAGTACGACGGAATCCGCCGCCGACGCAACCTCCGCGGCAACGTCATCAGTCAAGATACACGTCAGATCAATCTGAAGGTCGTCGAGGCAGGGAAGCGAACCCTGCCAGTGATCTTCGGCCTCGAGGAAGAGGCCGCTGCCAAGAAGTCCTCTGACGAAGAGGAGTGAAACGGCAGGAGTTGATGAGTCTGGCAAGTCAACTCCCTAGTCAACCTGAAGTCAACATTGGTATGGTCGGTCACGTCGACCACGGCAAAACAACTCTCACACGGGCTCTCTCCGGAGTCTGGACAGATACCCACTCCGAAGAGAGGAAGAGAGGTATCAGCATCAAACTCGGCTATGCCGACACCGCCTTTTACAAAACCAAGAAGGGGGATTTCTATCCAAAGGGCAAGCGCCCTGATGGGAAAGAAGACAATGAGAAGGAATTGCTTCGAGTCGTCTCTTTCGTCGACGCGCCTGGTCACGAGACGCTGATGGCTGTGATGATTTCAGGCTCGTCGATTATGGATGGCGCGTTGCTTCTAGTGTCTGCAACCGAGAAGTGCCCGCAGCCACAGACTCGTGAGCATCTGGCTGCACTGCAAATCGCGGGTATCGAGAATGTGGTTGTTGTTCAGAACAAAATCGATCTTGTGTCTCGCGAGCGCGCCATCGATTCATACAACGAAATCAAGGAATTCATCTCAGGAACCGTCGCAGATAACGCGCCGATCATCCCAATCTCTGCTCACCATGATGTCAATCTGGACATCTTGATTCAAGCGATTGAAGAGACAATCCCTACCCCTGAACACGGTAAGAAGGAGGAGGCACTGATGTATGTGGCTCGCTCCTTCGACATCAATCGACCAGGTACGAGACCAGCGAAGTTGCGCGGTGGAATCATCGGTGGCTCGGTGGTAAAGGGAGAATTCTCCGTCGGCGACAGTATCCTCATCGCACCCGGTCGCCGAATCAAAGAAGGAAACAAGACTCGATGGGAACCAATCAAGACCGTTATCGAATCGGTTCAGGGTGGTGGGCTCGACCTCGAGACCATTCACGCTGGTGGACTCTGTGGAGTCGCCACACCAATGGATCCGATGGTCACGAAAGCTGACGATTTGTCTGGCCAAGTTATGGCACGCGAGGGTGAACTTCCTCCAATTTGGGAGGAATTCAAACTCGACCTTGACCTACTTGAGCACATGGTCGCGAGCGGAAATGACGCACCTGAAAAGGTCCGCCCGCTACAGCCGAACGAGATGCTCATGGTCAATTCGGCAACGGCGACAAGCGTCGGTCAGGTCACTGCAATCAAAGGCAAGAAGACGACACTGCGCCTGCGTCTTCCTATCTGCGCTCTAGCTGGTAGCCGCATCACACTCTCACGCCGCATCGGAACACGCTGGCGCCTAATTGGTCATGGAACCATCACGGGGTGAAGTAATGTCGAGCGTCCTCATCGACGCTTGTGGCTGGGTCGCATTGGTCGATGCTAGATTGAATCTTGACGTTGCAATGGCTTCAGTTGCTGGAGCCCCTAGATTGTTGGTTCTGGATTCAGTAGATAGTGAATTACAGAAATTGTCGCAAACACGCGGCGGTTTACTACTCGATTTGCTAGAGCAGAGATCTGAGAAGATGTCAGATATTGAAGGGATGAAGCATACTGACGATATGTTGGTTGAGCTTTCAGTTGAATCGGGTTGGCCAGTCTTGACTGTTGACAGGAGACTGAAGGAGCGATTGGTTAGTTCAGGCGGCTCGTATATTGAAGTGACAAGCGGGCCTTCGCTTCGTTTGGTCGGTTGAACTGAATCATAGGGTACCCTTTGATTCAGATTCTAACTAAGGCAATGTGAACAATCGATCATCACCGTGGCCATTCATCAATCCAATTCTCACTGCTGCATCAATCCACGCATGGGCGTAATTGATTGCTCCAAATGCTCTAACCAAATCTCCTTGCTCTAGGAAGTGCTTGGCATCAGCCTGGTAATCATCGCACATTCTCATCATCGAAGTCAGGCGGGCTACATCCACATCGGTCTTGGCTATCGGTGTAGCCTTCGCCCTCGCCTCGGCGGTCAAAGCGAGATACTGCTCGACCTTTTCTCGCGTGACCGTCGCACCATCATCAGACATCATACAACCCCCTGAGGTGCTCCGCGCAGGTGCTGACCTGCAGCCTCGCTGAGTTTGAAGTATCGCGTGCGGCCTTGTTTGCGGACGGAGAGCAAGCCTTTGCGTCGCATTCCATTGTAGATTTGCGAAAGTCTGGAACGCCCAACCTCTAGGCGAGCTTGTAATTCATCATCGGAAGGAGATACTTCGCGCACGGAAGATGCCTCGACTATCATTCTCTCGGCCTCGGTTAGTGTTTGCAATACGATTGGGTTGAATGGCTCATCAGGCTCCCAAGTTGGGCCTAAGGAAACCGGAATCTGTACAGGTGCCGGAGTAGGAGCGGGGGGGCTAATCGCCTGTGGAACTACAGCCGGAGGGCTTGTCGGAATCGTAGGGATGTGAATCTGAGAGGCTGTGGGAGGAACCTCGGTCTCGACTCCTTGGAACTCTGGTTCGGGCTCAAAAGAAGGTTCGATATCCTCTTCAAACTCTGCATCGGGAAGTGCTTCTTCCTCTTCTCCTTCAGCAACGAACCACTCGGTTTCGAATTCTTGCACCTTCGGCTCGGGCTGTTGCGGTGGTGGCTTGTAGGCTCGCGGATCGGGGAGTGTCGACATCGAATCAGAATCGACGACCCACAATGCGTGATTATCGTGGAAGACATGTTCCTCCTCTCCTGCACGAACGCTTGTATCGATCTTCGCAGCTGAGTTTTCGTCCTCGACGCTCTCTGGAGCCATCTCTCTCACCGGTGTCTTCGGGGCCTTCGGAACAAGGCTAGGATGTTGGTCTGCGACGGTGATTGGAGTATCGTCGCCAGTCGTTGGCATACGGTCATTAGCACTGATGGTTCGACCGAGAAGGCGACCGAAATTACCGCCTTTCCGCGATGATTTAGGCGGTTCAGTGCCCTCTTCCATGTAGAGGAAAGCTGGCTCTTCAGTAAATTGATGATATTCTTCGGTCGGTTCTTCCTGAGGTTCAGACTCCGATTCTAACTCGGCTTGGTGGAATCGGCTCTCCTCATCTTCACTTGCCGATTCCGGCGCATCATCGACGCCCCAAATGTCCTGAGGAGCCTCAAATTCATCGTTCCAGGTAGGAGGTTCCGCAACCTCATCGCCCAATTCCTCTTCTTCCTCACCCCAGAGGTCATCTGGCTCCTCGTCAAGTTCTTCTTCCTCTGCGTACTCTTCTTCATCGGATTCTTCCTTCTGAGCATAGGAGGTGATGTCCTCAATATCTTCCACGACAGGTTCCAGTTCAGGCTCCGGTTCAGGCTCCGCCATCGTCTCTGCAACGGGCTGAGGTTTGTCGGGAGCCGCCACGACTGGGGGTGAATCCTGCACTGGCGGTGCCCGCCAAGTTGTCAATTGCTCGAGTACCCCTCCTTCCTGAGGATCATGGCGCTCGTCAACCAAATCACGCAATAATCGAATAACACGGCGAGGATTACCGTCGGAATGCTGCTTAATCGCCTGCAAAAGATTCGGGCGAATGTTCCACTTCTGATTAGCTGAGCGGGCGATTCGACGATTTGACAGAACCTGAATCTGCCTCTCATCGAGGTTCTGAAGATGATGAGGTGAATCAAACATCTCGAGAACCTCATCATCTAATCCAGCCAATTGAGAGGGTGTGAGCACGACTACGACTAGGGCGCGGAGCCTCTGAAGTAACGGAGAAAGGCGTGTGAGAATCGGATTTAGATCGATTTTAGCAGGGTAATCGAAGGCTATCAATGGCAGAGTTCCAGTCTCTTTGTCAAGAACTTCTACCATCCTATCCGAGGTCTGCTGCATCGTAGGTGGGATCTCGAACCCTCCAAAATGCACAGACAACTCATGGATTATACCCTGAACTGGGTCATCACCCTCGGGCCAAAACTGCCCAATGTATGGTCGGCGAGATGTGGTAGAGGCGAGGGTGTTGAGCAGAGAAGTTCTACCAGAGCCTCTGTCGCCGACCAGGAGGAGCATCCTCGGAGTTTGAGAAATCAGATGCTCTCTCCACTCCGTGACAAGTTTGTCGCGGCCAACTAGGTATTCTGCACGGCTTGGCTCGATTGGCCTCAGGTCGAAGGGGTTGCCTCGCAATGGAGGCAGATCGAGAATGCTTGGAGCCCCTTCGGCCATTATCACATACGCGGGCGTATGAGTACATAATGTTCACGTGTTCTCACGCTTCTTCACATGTAATTTAACGCGTTTTTGGGCTTTTTCAGGAGGTGATTTGAGATTATAGGCTTTACATGAAGCGTTTTGAATATGCCAACATTAACGCATAACTAACGCTTCCGCAATGCGTTAACAATGCGTTAACGGCCTGATTAACGCTTTTTTGAGAGGCTCTAGGCGCACCATCACCCCTCCAACCCCCTGATTAGAGGCGCATTATCGGCATTCTTTGCAGAAAGCGAGAATGAGCCTCAGGAGGCCGTTTCAGGCCTTCCGGCCACAAAGGGCTTAGAACCGGAGCGCTGTCGCGAGGACTGGTGAATCAATGCCAGTTGAGAACAGCCGATTGAAGGGATTCTACAAGCTCTCCGTACCCGAGCGACGCGCTAAGTTAGCCGAGCTTGCCGGACTGACTGACGAACAGGTCAAGGCCTGGGCGGACGCAGAATTGGACGAGGGTACAGCCGACCGAATGATCGAGAATGTCATCGGTCGATATTCGCTGCCAATTGGTGTGGCGACGAACTTCATCATCGATGGAGATCACTACTTGATTCCCTTCGTCGTCGAGGAAGCAAGTGTTGTCGCAGCCGCTTCGAATATGGCAAAGCGATGCCAAGCAACCGGCGGATTCGTCTCAAACAATACCGAGCCGGTGATGATAGGTCAGATCCAAGTCGTCGGCTGCGATGATCCCGAGGCATCCAAGGCCACAATTCTTGCCGCGAAGGATGAACTCATCCAAGCCTGCAATGATGTCGACCCAATCCTTGTCAAATTCGGAGGCGGTTGTCGAGATGTCGAGGCACGAATCATAGACACAGATTCTGGTCCAATGATCATCGTTCACATCCTAGTCGATTGCAGAGATGCGATGGGTGCAAATGCAGTCAATACCATGGCCGAAACCATCGCTCCACGCGTCGAGAGCCTGTCAAGTGGAACTGTCATCCTGCGAATCATTAGCAATCTTGCAGTCCACAGGCTCGCTCGAGTCAGTGCTACTTTCACCCCAGGAGAAATGTCAGATGCTGGAAATGACCCCGTGCGTGGTGCGGAAGTCATCAATGGCGTGCTACAGGCCTACCATTTCGCCGCAGCTGACCCATTCCGCGCAACCACTCACAATAAGGGAATCATGAACGCAATTTCACCAGTGGCAATCGCCTGTGGTCAAGACTGGCGGGCGGTCGAATCCGGCGCTCACTCCTACGCTGCTCACGAGCGCCGATATGGATCGATGACACACTGGGAAAAGGACGCTGACGGGAATCTCGTCGGTTCAATCGAGATTCCAATGGCTGTTGGCCTGGTTGGTGGCGCAATTCGCATCCACCCTGGTGCCCAAGCTAATGTCGCTCTGCTCGGAATCAAGTCCGCGGACGACCTAGCGAAGGTCATGGCAGCTGCAGGACTTGCCCAGAATCTCGGAGCTCTACGTGCATTAGCCACAGTAGGGATCCAAGCAGGTCACATGAAACTCCACCTACGCAACATGATTGCAACGGCCGGCGCTGAGCCGGAAGAGATTGAGCCAGTTGCCTCTATCGTTCGCGAAAGTGGCGAGCGAATCACCATGGCTGCCGTCGAAGCCGCGCTCAAACAGGTTCGTGGCGAGTGAAAATCGACTCTTAGAGTCAGCAATCACTCTTCGGCTTGAGTTGCTTCCATCGCCATCGCTTCCTCAGAAGGGGCTTCAGTAAATTCCTCGATTGTCATCTGCTCTTCCGATAGAGAAGCGGCTAACTGAGCACTTGTTAGTCCGGCCTTGCCAGCCTCGGCACGGAACCATTCGCGGACCTTTCGGTATTCGACATCTGGGCAACCAAAGTATTCAGCGAAGCGCCGTGTCGTTGTCAGCCTGCGAGTCAAGCCATCCCGACGCCTATCGATGAAGCCAAGATTCGCCAATTCCCGAACCCTATCGTATGCCTTTGCACCAATCATGTCGACCAATTGTGCCTGCTTCATCGGCTGATGGTAAGCGATGAGAGCTGCGGCAGGAAGTAATCGCGCAGGAACATCTGGCCGAACCGACTTTGGAAGATGTGTGGAAAGAGTCGGGCGCACCTCGAATATCCACCTTCCAGCAACCTCGGTCAATTGTAACGCAGAATCGCGCCGACGTTTGATTGTAGATTGTAGATTATTCAGAGAGCCTGATATCTCGGAACGAGTCTTTCCTGTCTGCTCCATCAATTCCTCAACCGTCATCGAGCGCCCAGCGCTGAACAGAATCGCTTCGATTATGGTTGACAATTCAACGGATTCAGACATCGACTGCCACCTCCATCTCAGGCTTAGGATTAATCTCCTCAGTCAAGGCGTCGAAATCGCCGTTATCGGGGTGGAGATCTTTGAGTGTAATCATGCCATCACGGCCTGAGTTCTGAGTCAAATCCGCGTAACCGCGGTGAGTTAGGAAGAGCGACGATACCAGAGCAGTGACCTGAGCCTCTGCTTCTGCCTCATCGAATTCGAGGCCTTTCTCCAGCGATCGGTCGCGCAAGTGCCCAACGATATCCTTCAAGTCAACTGCACCATTATCTGCCACGGTTCGATCCCGCAGTGCTTCCCAAGTTCGCTTCAAATCCGCTTCAAGGTCCTCGATGTGAAGACTGCCTGAAAATCGTGCCCTCGCTTTTGCATTCGCCTCGCGGCGTTCCTTCGCAATCTGCTCCCGAAGCTTGAGATCCTCAGAGATCTGCTTAGCACTCTGCAGACCCATCAGCAGTTCTGTGAGTGTGACGGGGCGGCTCTCATCTCGATGGATACGTCCCTTGAACATTGAAGGTAGCACCGAATCCGCGGCTCCGGTGAGAACTCCAACAGAGAAGTTGTAATCGTCCTCAGAGAAATCAGATTCCCATCCACCCATGTCGAAATCGTGGAAATCCTCCTCGAGGTCATCCCAGGCTCGATCTTGTCTCTCAATCAGCGTTGAGGCCTGACCTCGAAGAATCTGCCAAGCCATTCTAATCAGCCGACCGCAGGTCGGCAAGTCGATGTTCTCAGCAGTCTTGATCCGCTCGTCAAACATCACTAGGAAATTCGTCAAATTCACATCCCAAGGGTCCAGATCTTTCGACCTGAATAATTGGAATACGAGGGCAACCGAGCGGTCAAATGGATCGGTGAGGAACTGGTGCTCAGCCTCTTCAAGGCTGGCGAGTTCAACGAGTCGGTCCAGATAGCGACTGGTATCGAGGTCTTCCTCGCCTTCGAGAAGTCTCGTCACGATGTCGTCTCGCATTGCGGTCGCGTCAAAAACAGGCATCGGTCACTCCAACTCCTGCTCGGCTTCGACCTCTCCAGCGACCTCGTCAGCGGCAACTGCCACTTCTTCGTCATCAGCAGGTGGCGTCGAGGCCTCCTTCTCTGCGATATCCTCGGACCATTCCTCAGTCCGTTCGATGAGTGAATCCAGTGTTGTTTCAGTATCGCTAGCATCTGCAGCAACAGCCTCAACCTCGGGCAATTCGCCACCTAAGATCTCCTCTTCAGTAACTTCTACACCAGCTCGATCGGCGAGGCCGCCAAGACTCTGAGGTCGCTCCATCGGTTCAGGAACCTTCGGCATCTTCTCTTCAGTCGGCAATTCTCCCATGTTCTCCTTCGCCTTCTGAGCCTCAGCAATTGCCTCTTGCTCAGCCTCGAACTCTTCGCCCAACTCGATCGCAGCCGCCCTGTCGAAGTCAGCAATACGGCGGCTGCAGCCATCTCCAGCGTGTGTGATTCCGATGTGGTGGTCTGCTAGAGTGAGGCTGACCTTGCGCAGTGTCACCATGATGAACTGAGCGTGAGTACTGCGAATTCGGCAGAGTGTCGCGATTCTCTCAGCGTTGAATGGATCGAGGTTCTGATCAACTTCATCGAAGTAGTAGAACGGGCTCGGCTCGTAATCCTGAATCGCGAAGATGAAGGCCAGTGCAGCCATCGATTTCTCGCCTCCAGAGAGGAAGCTTCGACGTGTTCTCTTGCTCTTCCCTGGAGGAATGCAAGCCATCCTCAAACCACCCTCGAACGGGTTCTTCGTATTCTCCAATTGCAACTCTCCTTCGCCACCTGGCTGGAGTAATTTGTACGCTCTCGTGAAGTTGGTGTTGATTTGTTCGAACACAGCGACAAGCCGTGTTCGCCTCTCCTCTTCCAATTGCTCTGCGAGGCTGACGAGCATTGCATGGCGCTCTTTGCAGAGCTTGCCATCGGCGACGAGTCCAGCAATTCTCTCGACTGTAATGTCGTAGTCTTCGATCGCTAGCATATTCACGTCGCCGAGTTGGCCGAGGCGGCGGTCAAGGCCCTGCACCCCTTTGTCCGCCTCGGCCACTGTTGGCAGTTGAATGTCTGAATCAGGTAGGGCAATCTGGTTCTCAGCGAGTTCAGCCTTGAGCTCGTCCAGAGTCCCCTCTTTGTTCCTGATATTCTCGACGAGCCCCTCGAGTCTCGCCCTGATTGTCTCGCGCTGGGTTTGCATCTGCTCGATATGAGCGCGCAGGCTTGCACGCTCATCGACGATTTCGTCCCTGCGAGTGGTGAGGATCTGATGTTCCTCGTTGAATTGTGATGCCGTCTCTCTGAGTTCCTTCAGGTCTTCGTCGGCCTTAGCAATCGCAGTATCGAGTTGTTCGATAGCTGTAGTCGCTGATGTGATGATTGTGTTTTGGTGCTCGAGGGATCGAGTCAGGTCATTCTTACGATCGTTTAGGACTCGCAATCGCTCGTCACCTGAAGCGATATCAGCCTCGGCTCTGAGTTTGGTTCGCTCGGCCTCAGTCCGAGTGTCCTGAGCGCTTCTGAGTAATTGAGAAAGATGATCGGGAGTCTGATTCTGTAATGTCTCAGCCGCCTGCCGACGAGCTTCTGCGGCTGACTCGTAATTGGTCTCGGCATCGGCTGCAGCCTCGATTGCCTTACGGCTTGCTTGCTCCAGCTTATCGTGCTCGGTTCGGGCTTCGACGACTTTTCGGCCGATGTCGTCAACCTGCTTCTGAGCAATCTTGACATCGGCCTTCCAATTCCTCAACTTGACCGAGTGATCGCTATCATCGAGTCCGTGAATGTTGTTACGGACCTCATTCTGACTGTCACGAATTTCCTTCAGCGCGGCTTCGACTGTAGAATAGCGCAGATTTCCTCGCTCGACTGCAGCCTCAAGATTCTCCATTCCTGCGCCAGCCGCGCCAGCTCCTCCGAAGGATGGGCGAGCGCCCTTGGAAGCAGAACCGCCGGTCATCGCTCCGGTAGCCTCGACGATTGAACCGTCAAGCGTGACCATTCGCACGCCACCCATATTGCGGCGTGCAACATCCATCGATTGTACGATTAGGGTATTGCGGCAGGCGAAGTGAACCGCTGTCTCGATTGACTCGTCGAAGTCGAGCAAATCGTGGGCGAAGCCGATGATACCTGGATTGCGGGCCACCATCAGGGCGCGCCCCTTAGCGCGAGAGGCGCTGATTTTGTTGAGAGGGAGGAAGGTCGCACGGCCGCCACCATTGGCCCGTAGCCACTTGATGCAACTGCCCGCAACCTCGTCGTCGCTGACAACGATAGAATTCATGCCACCGCCTAGAGCGAAAGCAAGGGCCTCCTCATGAGCGCTATCTTTCGGTGAAGTCAATTCACCAAGAGAACCGAGTATTCCTCGAATCTCTCCGCTCTCACGCAACTTGGATAGTGAGCGAAGAGTGACTGCAGATCCTGGCTTTGAGGAACGAGCCTCTTGCGCAGCTCGAGCTCGATCCAATGCGCGATTCGCTTCGCGCAATTGTCCCTCAGCCCTTTCGCGATCTTCGCGAAGTGCAACCTCTTGCTTCTGTAGCTTAGTGAGTTGGACTGCCAGAGACTCACGGTCCTGAGGGGGTTTGTCCTCGCGCAGATCTTCTCCAGTGAGTTCCAAATCATCTCGCTCCAGCGAGACGATTTCGTACTGCTCTTCCAAATCGGCCAAATTGTCCGAAGCAAATCTAGCCGCTTGCTCGGCCCTATCTGATTCGAGGCGAGCCTCGGCTCGGACTGCGTGAACCTTGTTGACCTCGTCAGTCGCCAATCCAAGAGCGCGATTCAGATCACGTGAGTGCCTGTCGCCAGATTCGATAGCCTTGCGAGCCTCATTCTCATCTGCTTCAGCCTTGTCAAGGTCACTATTCGCACCCTCGACTGCCCGATTTGCAGCGTCGACCTCAGCAACCAATTTCTCGACTGCAGCCAAGACTGAATCGAGGTCTCCTTGGATTACCTCAATCTCTTCGTTAGCATCTGATGCAGCTCGCTTTTGATCTCCAATTCGGTCTCGACTGGTCTCAGCTTCAATCTCTAAAGTTCGAATCTGATCCATCACAGCCTTAGATTCACCAGTCGCCATTTCTTCCAGATCGCGAGTGACCTTGACGAGTTCCTCTTCCAGGGAGAGTAGTCGGGACTCATTCGTACGAACGCTCTCCCGGACCGTTTGATCTCGCTCCAAGTATTTCTGATGGTCTTCGTTGAGCATGCGGATCTCATCAACGCGATTTCGATAGCGAGCCTGGGCGAGAACAATTCTCGCCGCATCTAATTGCTCTTTCAAATCACGATATTTCAGCGCCTGTTCGCGTTCCTTCTCCAACTTCTTCAGGCGCGCTTTCTGATCCGCCTCGAACAATTCAATCGTCTCGATATCATGTTCGACAGCCTTTCGCTGATTATTCGCGCCGCGAATCTCAGAATCGTAAGCAGTGACTCCAGCAACTTCCTCGAGCACACCGCGGCGCTTCCAATCAGTCATCGTAGCAAGAGTAGTGACATCACCCTGAAGCACGATATTGTAGCCATCACCATGTAATCCGGCCTCAGCTAGAGTCCTGCGCATCTCAGTTGCAGTAACACTGCGCTCACCAATTCTGTAAGAGGAGTTGGGCTGGTTCTTTCGATTCAACCTAACACTTCTTGTGAAAGAAACCTCGTCCTCATCAACACGAAGACGGCGACGCCCATCCAACTCAGGAGTATTCGCGAAAACGAGCGTCACAGACATGTGCCGCGCTGGTTTGCCGCGCTTTCCACCATTGAAAATCAAATCAGCAACGTTGTCCGCTCGCATGACCTTTGTCGAACGTGTGCCAAGGACGAATTGGATGGCGTCTCCAGAATTTGACTTTCCTGAGCCATTTGGACCGGTTATCGCTGTGAATCCTTCATCGAACGGAATTGTAATCTCACCGCCGAATGATTTGAAATTCTCAACTTCAATCCTCAACAAGTGCATCCCATCACCCTTTTGACGAAGGAAAAATGTCCAACGTCAGGCTTGCCCTCGACCCTTAACAGACTATGAAGGTTGAGGCATCGGCGAGGTTCGCACTACGATTGCAGACACTTGTTTCAAACGCCGAAGGCGTAGTCGGCGGGTGGGCAATCTTGAATGGTAAATCCTCTGAGGAATTAGCATGGCAGAGGATGATTCGAATCGTTCGCTGCCGCCGGTCGATGTAGCAGTCATTGGTTCGGGCATCGCTGGTTTATTCCTAGCGCTTCGTTGCTTTCGTGCAGGTTTGTCGGTCGCTATCGTCACAAAGAAAAGCCTCTCTACCTCCTCAACAAACTGGGCCCAAGGTGGTATCGCAGGAGTTCTGGAGGTTGACGATGAGGAAGCCTTGGAAGCGCATGTCCGCGATACTTTGGCCTCTGGAGGTGGTTTGTGCGATGAGGGCGTTGTGCGCTCTGTCGTTGCTGAGGCTGCTTTGCGCATCCGCGACCTCATCGAACATGGAGTTCAATTCGATTTGAGTGCTGACGGATTGTATGATTTGACACGTGAGGGCGGGCACTCTGAGCGCAGGATACTGCATTCGAGAGACCGCACTGGGGCTGAGATTGAGCGAGCCCTGACTCGAGGCGTTGCGGGAGAATACGAATCAGGTCTGCGCATTTTGGAAAATTGGATGGTTCTCGACCTTGTTCGCCGCGACTTGAATGATCCATCCGCTGGTGTTGCAGGACTGTGGTGCTTGGCTCCAGACGGCAAAGTGTACACGCTGGCTTCACGCTGCGTGGTTCTGGCTTCTGGAGGAGCAGGAATGCTTCACCTTGCTACCACCAACCCCCCTGTATCCACAGGGGATGGTGTAGCGATGGCTCATCGGGTTGGTGCGGATGTTTCCGATATGGAATTCATACAATTTCACCCGACGGCTTTGGCCGTCGATTCCGAGAATCCTTTCTTGATCACTGAGGCCATGCGAGGGCACGGAGCAATTCTGATGACTCGTTCCGAGTATGAATCTTGGAGGGCTGATGGTGGTTTTTCAGGGGCTGGTTCACCTGCGGTTTCTTCGTACATGGAACGCTACTCCGAGAAAGGATCTCTCGACACTCGCGATGTTGTTGCGAGAGCTACAGATCACGAGTTGAAGAGTAGTGGAGATTCACATGTCCTGCTGGTGACTGAACATCTCGATTCCGCTGCGCTCCGTGACGAGTTCCCCACGATTGCTGGCAAGGTAGCGGAACTTGGAATTGACCTCGGACCAGACCCAATTCCCGTCCGTCCCGCCGCTCACTACCTAGTAGGAGGGGTTACTGTCGATGAGAAAGGACGAGCCCTTCACGATGGTCATGTTCTTCCTGGTCTGTATGCGATTGGTGAGGTTGCTCAGACTGGACTGCACGGTGCGAATCGATTGGCTTCGAACTCGCTGCTTGAGGCAGTTGTCTATTCTGAGCGAGCTGCAGATGACATCGTCAGACTAGCTGAGAGTGAATTACTACCAGATATTGTCGAGGACATCACCCGATGGCGGGGTGAGGACCTCGATGAATTGGCAGAACACGGAGCGCTTCGCAGCGACTTACTGGCGCTGCGCAGTATGATGACAAATGACGTCGGCCTGGTGAAGAGCGATGTTAGGCTTGAGAGAGCAAGTCGTCGTATTGCCCAAATCCGCTCTGAAGTAGTACCCATTTGGCATGCTACGAAGCCGACTCAGGACATGGTCGAGTTACGAAATCTGATTATCTGCGCCGAGCTTGTCATCGAAGCCTCAATCGCTCGGCGCGAAAACGTCGGGCTGCACTACAACATCGATTGCGAGTAAATCAAGCGAATTCGCCTGATCTCTCGATACCTTTGACTAGCGCGTAAAGAGACTGGTTTGCAGGAGTTGGAATTCCAACAGCCTCACCGCGATCGACCACCGCGCCACAGAGTGAATCGATCTCAGTGGCGCGTCCAGCCATCACATCCTGCAACATCGAGCAGCGATTGTCTGCAGTGGCTTCGACCACCCTGCGAAGATGAGAATCCAAATCTAGCTCACCCAAATCAACACCCGAGGCCCGCGCCACAGCCGCAGCCTCGACCATCGCAGCAATCGCTTGTTCCCAGAGTTCAGGCACTTCTGCAAGAGCCCCATTACGAACACCTGCGATAGCACAAACCGGATTGATTGCAACGTTGAGCAGCAACTTCCGCCAAACGATAATCTGGACATCTTCCGACCAAATCGGTTCCAATCCAGCATCATCCAGCGCGGCCACAAGGCCAGCTGCAATATCTCCTGGCGGACCTCCATCGAGATTGCCCAAACGTATGGAACCACGACCAACCCAATGCACCTCGCCTTCACCATCGCGCCAAGCACCGTGAGTAATCGAGCCTCCTAGAACGCGCTCGCGCCCCAGCCGGTGCGCGAGCATTTCGGGATGGCCAAGTCCATTCTGAACGCTGATGGCCAACCCGCCTGGAATCAATAGCTCCTCAGACAATTGAGCAAGAACTGGAGTCGATGCCGCCTTACCGCAGAGAATAGCGGCATCGCAGGTCCCTCGAATTTGTTCAGATACAGGACCTTCCTCACTATCCACAACCAAGAAACGATTGGGCGGTATCATCTCGATCGCTCCTTCCGGAGAATGCAGAATTAGACCGACCATCTCCAAGTTCGATGCCCCTGACCCGCGTGAAACTGCAACGAGGTCGGCATCGGTGTCTGACAGCGCACCGAGGACGACTCCTCCGATAGCACCGACACCGAGTACAGCGATTCGCATCAGCCCACCTCGCAGCCATCCACTGGACAGCGCGCAGCGAGATGAACAGTGATTTCGCCCTCACCCACACTTACCCAGACCGCTCGGTATAACGGCAATTCTCCATTCGGTGAAATGTCGATGACAGCATCCGAATTAGCCTCGACGAGGTCCGGGATGCTGACCTCCCAAACATCCGAGTCTGGAGCGTCACCCGTCCATTCGACTCGGACATCCATCGATTTATTTTCACGATTAACGATGACATATTGACTCAGCGTAAGACCCGAATCAAGATCGCCAGGAACCAGAAGAACATCCTCCCCTTCGACTATTCGATACGATCGCACCATATCCCCCATCTGACAGAAGGCTAGCCATCCAGCCGATTCGAAAGACAGAGTGCCGTCTCCATTGTCGCCGGCTGGAATCATTATTGTCGAGCGGTCCGAGAAAGTCCAATTCCACGGACCGCTCGTCTCCATCTCTGGAACAACAATACTCGAGGGGCAGAAGGCATTTCCTGTGGCTCCATAGGTGATGGTGTAAGGTAAGTTTGAGGCCAGCCAATAGGGCACCCCCCAATCTTGGTCTGAGACTCTGAGTTCAATCTCAGTTCCATTAATTGGCATCCACCAAAGAATATGCTCGCCATCATCGAATTCAAGCGCCAAAACTGGCCCCATTAAGCGACGGTATTCATCACGATAAGGCGAGGACTGCAAAGCACCCTCGTGTCCTCGAAGACAAACGTCGTAAAGGCCGACTTCGGTCAAATTCGTCTCATTTTCAAACTCCCAAAATGGGTTGGTCAGGGCTAGGTTCGCCGGTGTGCTATCCACCTTGTCGACACTAACGCAAATCCGAGGCGTTTCGGTATCTTCGATAAGCAACCAAAGTGGATCTATCGGCGAGGTCATATTTGTGTGTCGTAGCACCATCAGGTGCTCGTCGGTGTGGCCTTCGACATCGATTAGAATCCGTAGCCACATCGACGTATCCGGAACAAGAGTTGGATTGTCGAGGGCAATGTCGAGAGGAGTGATTGTGATGCTGACCATCGCCTCAGAAGATTGGGTTACTCCATCGAATCGATGGATACCAAATTCGTTGAATTGTGGCGATGAAATTTCCCAAGCGTAGGCATTTTCACCCTCGAGGCGGAATTGTAGCCAGCCAGAAACCTCAGTGACACCGGCTGGTGTTAGTTCGAGGCTGAGATTGTATGTCTCGGAAATAGTCAGATCAATTTCTTCATCCCATCCTGATGTGTCAAGACCTCCGTCCCAATTTGATACAGCGTAAGAGGGAGTCATCCCAGGGAAACCTGCAATCATCACGAAGAGGAGGATTGCGATGAATCGATTACGTGTTTCTGGGGACGGAATGAGAGATTCGTCAACTACGAGCGGCGCTGGTGAATTCTCTGGACTGAAGCGCCGCATCGCTCCCAGTGCAACGATTAGCAGCCAAGGCATGTAATCGGTATTAGCGAAAACCACGACCATCGCTGCAAGCATTGTGATGAAGATGGTCGTCTGTCGGCTGGAATCTGACATTTTGGCTGGACCGATGAGAGCGTGCATGATACGATCTCCGGGGAGACCTGGGATTGGTAGTAGCAGAGTCCAGCCGAGAAGAGTCAGACCGATTCCTGTTAGGCCGGTGAGGTGAATCCATTGCAATTTGACCGAAAGGGAGTCACCGAGCCATTCGAAAGCAAGGAGGTTGATGAGCGGATTGTTCTGGAAAGCGATTGGAGCGGAACTGAGATCAGGGGGCTCAAGAGGAGTCCAATGGAGTCCGAGAAGTGTGAGGAGAGTTCCTGTTGAGAAGAGAACGAGCGGTGCAGTGAATTCGATCATTGCCAGCGCTCGTCGATTGGGTATCGGCATAAGGTCAGGACGTCGCTGACTGAGGACTCCGGCCAAACCGAATGGCCAGCTCGGCGACATTAGTGGGAATGCTATTGGGACCACGTGGCCGATGTTGACGCCGAAGTTAGCCGCCATTCGACGTCTGGCTTCGCTAGCGAGGCCGAGTGCCAGCATCATGGGCAGCGTCATGGAGAGAACTGATTCGCGCAGCAAATCTGAATCAAGAGCCATCGCATCAGGACGGTACTGTTGCAGCCAAGCGCTACCGATGAAAGTCAGGAATCCTGCCATCATCACCCAGACTAATGACATCTGCCAATTTGGGATAATCTGCTGGTCTTCTGGGTGGCGGGACATGCTCAGGATTGGTGGATTGCCTTCGTCGAGCATCGCCAGATATCCAAGTGGTTCGAATTCGGTGTTGAGTTCAATGAGAGCTTCCGAATCGGATCTTCCAGCCTTCGACCTTGCTTCCCATGCTTGCCCAGCTAGGGCTTCGTTACCGAGGTCGAAATAGCGCTGAATGATGTGGAGTAGCAGTTCTTGCTCGTTCCAAGTCGAGTGGTCGAGTACTATTCCCTCTGGCTCGGACATGGGATTCAACCACCTGCGGTGGTTGCGAACTCAAGCACCCACCTATCAAACCGCGCAAGACGCAAGTCGTCTCTTGAAGCGTCGATTACTTGTTCTTGAAGCGCTTCAAGCGGAACGTCTCTTCCCGCTCCATCTCCTCTAATCGGAGTTGAATGAATACCTGAGCTTCCTTCATTTCTGGAATAACCTTGAATTCCAGCGCGTTGACACGTCGCTTGGTCGATTCAATTTCTTCAAGCAAGCGCTTGAGTGTGGCTTCCATCTCGGCTGCCTTGACGATCTTAGCGATGAGAGCAGAGTAAGCATCAGCGGCCTCATCGATGTAAGGTGAACCTCCAATGAGGCCAGTCCCTCGCTCCTCGATGGTCGAGGTCAAATTCTGACCTTTGACCTGAGGGACGACAACTCCCATGATGTTGCGGCGGCTAACCTCAACCTCTGGCGAAGCTGAGTTTGCAATCGCCGCGCTCTTCACCACGAGACCTCCCTCGATGGCGCTTGCGAGGCTAATTGCCTCGACTGCCTCACGGTAAGTCGAGACGAGTTCCTCTCTCGCGCTAATCATCTCTGAGAGCAGAGTTCGGAACTCGTGGAATAGACCGTCTCGCTTCATCTTCAGCAAGTTGTATCCACTCGAAGTCTGCTTGATGCGTCGCTTGAGGTTGATCAGCTCGGACCTGGTTGGTTTGATGTCCAATGCCATTTATCCACCTCCTCATCGACTTATTTCGAGAGTTTCACTCCTTCTTCTCGGTTGGATGATACTTGTCAATCCACTTCTGATCTAATCGAACAAGATACTTTGTGTCGATGTTGGTTAGCAGATTCCAAGCAAGATCGAGTGTATCTTCACCGATTGATCGGTCTTCGTCACGACTCTGTCGCAAGAACTCATTTTCGAATATATCAGCGAACTTCAGCAACTGAAGGTCA
>DAFD01000025.1:1552-12121 GCA_002497895.1 Euryarchaeota archaeon UBA175 | reverse complement strand
TCTTTCACTGTCTTTGAGCCGAATTGGATGTAGCAATCCACACCCTCTGCAATGGTCAGCCCTGCCTTGAGAGCAGCACTGGTAACCATCGCGTAGTAAGCGAAATCATCGTCTTTTCCAGCCGTGCAAGAGCCAGCATAAGCGATGTCGATAGCAACTTCACCCAACTCATCGATGTAAGCTCCGTTAGTTGGATCGGAGGGAATACCAGCATCTGGATCGCCTGGATGCGCCACCATTGGACGAATCGAAGATAGATCGATTGTGTGAACTCCACCATGATACTCTGCATCTTCGTCGGGCAGCACAAAGGCTGCCCGCACATCTTCTTCAGTCAAGCCATCACGACGCTCGAGCAACCACTCAACTGTCAGGTCATCCGGCTCGCAAATGCCGGTTTTTGCCGAGCACTCAGTCGCCATGTTGCACAGCGTTGCTCGCTCGTCCATAGAGAGTGAAGCAAGCCCCGTACCACCGAATTCCATCGAGCGGTCGAGAGTATCTGACTGTGCTGCATATTTCCACAAAATATGCAAAATCACATCCTTCGCAGTGCACCCTGGGTCGAGGTTGCCTACCAATTCGAAGCGGATGCTTTCGGGAACTTTGACGAAGGCGAATTGGTTGTGAACGAGGTTTGCATACTCAGTAGAGCCAACTCCGTATGTGAGTGCGTTACTTGCTCCTCCCATGCAAGTGTGGCTATCTGTTGCTTGAATGAAATCTCCAACATCGATGAATTCCTCACGCGCCACTTGATGACAAATACCTGGGCTCACCCCGTCAACTGCAGAATAGTCTCGCACACCTGTGTGTCGCTGGAATACTACTTGCAGGTCGCGTAGCATCTGGATTTTATCTGCGAATTTACTGAATCGGGCTACGCCTGTCGCGTACAGTAAGTGATCCTCGAAGACGGCGAATTTCGGTGGGTTTGGCAAGACATAATCGCCGCCGTACTCGGCTGCGAGGAAGTTGTGAACTTGCGCAGTGGTGAATTCGTGAGAATATCCTCCATCAACTTGAGCAAGAACTGCATCACCCGGTTTCACGTATCCCCGTATACCGTTCTGACCGAGCAGTTTGTTTGAGATCATCTTCTCAGCCATTGTCATAGGAACAGGCTCTGTACTCACTGTTGGCAAGGCCACCTCACCCCCCTTCAATTTCTTCGCGAATGGGAAAATTCCACCATTCTCGATGATTAGTTGAGTTACAGGGTCGTACTTATCGGTGAACTCAGCAAGGCCGATACTCTCACCGTTTTGCAAGCGTTCGAGCATCGAATGGTCGCCCATCAACTGGCCGAGATTGATGTTATTCCGTTCGTGGATGGGCGCAAATGAAGCAGCGATGACGATGCGGATACCTGACCATCGCTCACATTGAGCAGCTGTCTCACGGCTGCTTCCAGTTCCTTTTCTGTGACCACTCACAATCACTTCGAAGCCACCATCCATCATAGCGCGTGGTTCGAAGACCCGACGTCCTTCGTGTAGCAGGCCGGCGTAAGCGTTCTCAGCGAGCACAGCGGGATCATGGTCGAAGCAAACCCAAGCGGGAGTCATCACATCTGTATTGATGTCATCCAACAAGTCGTCGACGGACAAATCTTCCATCTTCAAGTCGAGTCCTTCGTACAATTGCTTCCGAATCAACCCGAGGTCTTTTGTCAGGAAAAGCACCCTCTTACCGGGAGTCAGACTCACTTTCACCGGCGGCCACGACTCCACATCAGCACCTCTCTTACAGACTCGCTAAGGTCCGTTGCTATTTCACCGTTCGCGAAGCAAGGGATAGGCTCGCAGATTAGCGATTGATAGAGTATTCTACTAATCTCTAAGGTTTAAATAGGAAGTCCTTTGCGAATATATTACCTTTCTGTCTGAAAGGAGGTTTGATTGAATGTCAGAATATCTGGTTGAAGACATAGTGAAGTGTAGCGAATGCGGTTCGAGAAATCTGAACCGAGACGAGACTCGAGGAGAAGTCGTCTGCGATGACTGCGGACTTGTTCTCGAAGACAAGGTAATCGATCAGGGTGCCGAGTGGCGCGTGTTCAGCCCGGAGCAGGGAGATCAGCGTGCACGAACCGGTGCTCCGATGACTGTCATGCTGCATGACAAAGGTCTCTCGACAGATATTGATTGGCAGAACAAGGATTACTCTGGTAAGACGATTTCTTCGCGCTACCGCTCTCAATTCTATCGAATGAGGAAGTGGCAGAAGCGCTCGCGCGTGAGTAATGCAACCGAGCGCAATCTTGCAATGGCTCTTGCTGAGTTGGATCGCATGGCCAGTCGCCTAGATTTGCCAAAGAGTATCCGCGAGACAGCGGCTGTGAACTACAAGAAGGCGGTAGAGAAGAGACTCATCCGTGGCCGTTCCATCGAAGGTGTGGCTGCTGCTTCTCTCTATGCTGCCTGCCGTCAGTGCAACAATCCGCGAACTCTAGATGAGATTGGCGAGGCTAGCCGAACCGGTCGTAAGGAGATTGGCCGCACCTACCGATTCATGGTGCGCGAATTGAAGATGAAGATTCCACCTACCAAGCCCGAGGATTACATTCCTCGATTCTGCTCAGGCCTTGACCTAGACGCGGAAGTTCAGGCGAAGGCGTACGAACTCATCGCAAAGGCTCAGGAGAAGGAGTTGACCAGCGGGCGCGGTCCGACTGGAATCGCTGCTTCGATTATCTACATCGCCTCGGTTTTGTGCGGTAAGCGCCGAACCCAGCGCGAGGTTGCTGAGGTGGCTGGCGTGACCGAGGTTACGATTCGTAACAGGTACAAGGAACTCATCCAGAACCTGAACATCGAGCTTGAGATTTGAGTTGGGTGGCCCAGAATGGCCAGACGAGAAGGCAGTTCCTTGGTCTGGCAGATGGCCGACGAGCGGCTGAAGTTGGCAGTGAGCGAAGCATTTCTTTTGGCCCCACTACCAAATCCACCACTTGAACTCCCTGATTTCCCAGCGATTCCACCCTCCGATGCTGAATCATTGGTAAGGCAGGCTGTTGGAATTTTCACAATTGATCGTCAAGGATTCAATCTGCGATTGACTGAGGTCTGTGACGAGCATCTTCCAGATTATGTCAAGCGTTCAATCGATATTGAGGAGGCTGAGTCTCTCTGGTTAGAATCGAATGCCGCAGAGGTTGCTGAGCGAGTACTGGTCTTACTCGCTCGTGACTGGTTGGCGATGGCTCTCGATGAGATGTCTCCAGACACCGATCGTTGGTATCTGGCGGCTTCGTTGATTCAGGGGCTGGCGCTTGGTGGGAGCGAGGTCGCCCGAGATGGCTGTTACTACCTGATTGAAGCAATCGCTTACGCAGTGACTCCTGGAAATCTTCCGTACTCGAACGTCTCTGGGCGACACCAATTGGAGTGGTCACAGAATCGTGGTACTGTGGACCCATTTCCGCCTCATCCAGCAGGCGCGATGGCCGCTACAAACATCCTAGATACTCTCTCAATGCGGGCAGAATCTGCATCTGAAATTTTACCACTCTGGCTCGAAAATCTCTCAACATCTTTGCAACTCTGCCCGGCCCTTGACGTCCCAACTCGGGTATTCGATGGCTTGGGTCAGGCTGAGGGAGATTCTTGCGCCCCTTTTGTTCGTGCTGGATTGCAGATGCTCTCACACTCGCCAGATGAGACTCGAGATATTCTCGTCGCCTCAGCCGATCACCGCTCTCTTAGTGCTCGCAGGACGGTTGCTGAGGCATTACCTCGAATCCATTCTCAAGAGCGTGAACTCGCTTTGATCCTCGCCGACCGCCTTCTTCTCAACGATGACTTGTCGGTCGTTATCCTCACCTCATCTTTCGTCGGTGGTCTAGCACGCTTATCGGAGGAGGAATTTGTCCCTCGTGCTAACACTGTTCTCGCGAGTGGTGTTGAAAGGGCGGTACAACGGCTTGTCGAATCGGGTCTTCGCGACCATCTTTCTGCGAACCCCAACGATCCACACTCGATGCTCGTGACCGCGTGGTTGGCATCATCCTCGGTCGGACGCTCACGCGTCGGGAATCTAATTGCAGAACAGGCCGGCGTTGCACCTGATGCCTTTGTTGAGACTTGCTCGACCATTTCAGCAGAGGACGTAATTGCCTACCAAGAATTACTGCGTTGGCTTGAGATGCGAAATCCCGAATCCTTGGAATTGCTCTGAATCAGGAGCAACCGGTGGTCGCACCACATGCATTGCACTTCAGACAAGTTCCATTGCGTACCATCTGGCTACCACCGCAGTCATCACAGATATCGCCGGTGAAGCCGCGCTCTCGAGCCAACCGGCGGATACGAGAGTCATCGTCTTCGGTAGGAGTGACTGCGTTCAGAGTGAGCTGAACATTACGCCTCTCACCTTGAGTGCGAACGACTCCATCATCAGTCTGTTCGGGTCGGCTAATCGAGGTAGTTTCCATATCTTCTGCCGAGATGTGAGCGAGATCTTCTCGGTCGAGATATTGGATTGCCAGCTCACGGAAGATGTAGTCGACGATTGAAGTCGACATCTTCACTCGACCACTTCCGCCACTAACCATTCCACTTGGCTCAAACTTCTGGAAGGTGAATGACTTGACGAAAGCATCCAACGGAACGCCGTACTGCAAGCCAATTGAGACGGCGATGGCGAATTGATTTAGCAAAGATCTCCAGGCCGCGCCCTCCTTTGATGTAGTGATCATAATCTCACCAAGGCGACCATCGTCGTAAGTGCTCGACGAGAGATATACAGTGTGTCCGCCGACGCGCGCCTTCATCGTACTCGACGAGCGAACGTCTGGTAGTGGGCAGCGCGTAGCGATGTAATTGTGAACGAATTGCTCGGCGAGCACAGTCGCCGCAGGGGCTGGAATAGGAAGAGCAGCGGCGGTTTCTTCGACCATCTTGTGGACGACGGTGACCGCTTCGTTCTCTTCTTCATCATCGGAGACACTGGTCGCGTCGACGAGTTGATTCATCAGCGGTTGCGAGAGCTTCGAACCGTCACGATAGACCGCACAGGCCTTGTTCATTGTCTCATGACTCAACTCGTATGCTGCCCGAATTTCTTCTATCGTCGCATCCGCTGGCATGTTAATCGTCTTTGAAATTGCACCAGAGATGAATGGCTGAGCGGCGGCCATCATCATGACGTGAGCCTTCCAGTCAATCGAGCGCTCGCCATATTTTCCACAAGGAGTAGCGCAGTCGAAGACAGCCAAGTGTTCGTCCTTCAGACCAGGCGAACCCTCGATGGTTCCGAATCCGAAGACGTGGTCGTTTGCTTGGTCAATCTCAGCATTGGAGAACCCGAGACTACCGAGGGTGTCGAAGAACGGATCTTCGTATTGCGCCTTCGACAATCCGAGAGTTTCGGTGCAGAATTCTTCACCGAGAATCGAGGGTGTGAAGGCAGAACGAATGTCGAAGACATCCGGGAAGCTCGACTCAATACTCTTGATTTTGGCAGCGTCAAATCCGGCTGCCTTGAGCACCTTCGAAGAAATTGCAGGGCAATTGCGAAGCGATGCAGTTCCCATGATATATTCCTGAATAACTTCAGTTTCTTTGTCGGAGTAGCCCAAACGCCTCAGAGCATTTGGTACTCCGTGGTTGATTATTCGCAGCGAGCCACCGCCAGCTAGTTGCTTATACTGAACAAGAGAGAACTGTGGTTCGACACCCGTCGTGTCCGCACCCATCACAAGTCCGATTGTACCGGTGGGTGCGATAACGGTAGTCTGAGCATTCCGGAATCCATGCTCTCCTCCCTCGCGCAGAGCCCGGTCCCAAGCGGCGCGAGCAGCCTCGAGGAGATCCTTCGGGCACTTCTTCGAGTTGATTCCCACCGGAGCGACAGTCAATCCTTCATATTCCTCTGCTGGAGCGTCGTAGGCTGCGCGGCGATGATTTCGCATCACGCGTAGCATATGGTCCGCATTCTCCGAATAATTTGGGAACGGCCCAAGCACGGAGGACATCTCAGCGCTTGTCGCATAGGATTCTCCACACATGATCGAAGTTAGAGCGCCGCAAATTGCGTACCCCCGCTCGTCATCATAGGGTATTCCCATGTGCATAAGGAGCGATCCAAGGTTGCAGTAGCCCAAGCCCAGAGTTCGGTATTCGTAGGACTTTCGGGCGATTTCCGCAGAGGGGAATTGAGCCATCAAGACGCTGATTTCGAGAGTAGCAGTCCACAGTCGAACGGAGTGTCGGAAGTCCTCGACGTCAAAGGTCTGCGAGCTCTTGTCGTAGTAGTGCAGGAGATTGATGCTGGCAAGATTGCAAGCGGTATCATCGAGGAACATGTACTCACTGCAGGGGTTTGAACCGTTGATCCGCCCTCCCTCTGGACAGGTGTGCCACTCGTTGATAGTCGTGTCAAACTGCACTCCCGGGTCGGCACAGGCCCAAGCGGTGTAAGCGATTTTGTTCCAGAGATTTGCTGCAGGCATCGAGCGGCATGGCGCCGGTTCACGGCCGGCCTCAGCCGCTCGCTCCAATTCTGTTCGATGGTAGAGATTCCATTCCCCCTCATCTCGCAGTGTGTCCATGAATGAGTTAGGGACGCGCACGGAATTGTTCGAATTTTGACCTGAGACGGTGTTGTAGCCCTCTCCTTGCCAGTCGGTATCGAACTTCTCGAAAGTCATCCCCTTCCATCCCTGACCAGCGAGGTCGAGAATGCGCTTGATGTGCGGCTGAGGAACACTGTCTCGCACAGCCTTCACCATCGCCATCTTCAGTGCACCATTTGCGGCCGGACTCAAGCGTGAGTCATCATCATCGTGAGCCCAGATTGCAGACATAATCGAGTCCGCATGCTTCTGTAGAATACTCGAGCCGATGACGAGGGCCGAGACCTTCTCTTCCTCGGAGAGCTTCCAATCGATGTACTCCTCGATGTCTGGGTGGTCAAGGTCGAGAGTAACCATCTTCGCGGCTCGGCGAGTGGTTCCGCCCGACTTGATTGCGCCCGCGGCGCGATCTCCGATTTTGAGGAATGAGAGGAGGCCACTCGAGCTGCCACCGCCTGAGAGCGGCTCGCCAGCTCCACGGATTCTTGAGAAATTGGAGCCCGTTCCGGAGCCATACTTGAAGAGTAAAGCCTCGCGATTCCACAGGCCCATAATCGACTCGGTTCCGCCCACCAATGAGTCGCTAACAGACTGAATGAAACACGCGTGAGGTTGAGGGTGAGTGTAAGCATCCTCTGAGAGGTGTAACTCACCCGTCGTACCGTCGATGTAGTGATGTCCTTGAGCCGGCCCGGTGATTCCGTAGGCCCAGTTGAGTCCGGTGTTGAACCACTGAGGGCTATTAGGAGCCGAGCGCTGGCTGGCGATGAGGTAATACATCTCGTCGTAGTAAGCCCGAGCATCTGCCTCGCTAGCGAAGTAACCGTATTTCCAACCCCAGTAAGTCCAGGTGCCAGCGAGGCGACGGAACAATTCGCGTCCATCGGTCTCTCCGACGTATCTATCCTCAGCATCGAGAGTCTGCAACTTCTCATGATCGGGCTCACTGCGTTGAAGCCAGACAGGCACTCCATCCTCCGCCACCTTGCGCAGAGCGACTGGAACGCCAGCCTTCCTCAGATACTTCTGAGCGCAAACCTTCCCAGGGACGCCTGCGAATCCAGATGGAAGCTGTGCATCTTCGATCTCGTGCGCGAGGCTCCCGTCAGGGTTACGAATCTCTACACTCATCTCAATCCAATCGAAGGCATCGAAGGGGTCAGAGCCGGCTGAAGTAAAGCGTCTCTCGATGACCAGACCCTTCTCAGCTTCGCCAACATCGGAGACTGTCTCATCCTCTGTCCGCGTTTGCATTTCAATCACTTCCGAATCTTTTCCCCGGCTCGATTCTGTCCTTCGCACACGCGAAGGGTTCAGTTGTGCTCATGGAGGGACTTTAATGATTGAGGATTGGACCTCCACGAAGGAGACGGATTGGTCTTGGGAAATGTATAATCCGCGCCTGCTACCGTGTGAAAGGTTCGCGACTCAGGGTTGGATATCCAGTGTCCAATCTACACTGGCGCCGGACTGCGAAATCATGATCCCAACCGAGCATTCCTTCTCATGTGAAAGGGAGATGAGCCGTCGCACGA
Organism: Euryarchaeota archaeon UBA175; assembly: GCA_002497895.1. Lineage (GTDB taxonomy): Archaea > Thermoplasmatota > Poseidoniia > Poseidoniales > Thalassarchaeaceae > MGIIb-O1. Next base: position 4,009 of record DAFD01000025.1, on the reverse strand, counting down.
GTTTCTCGGGAACATCTCCCTCGATTACGTAGTGCAAACGCACCGCGGTGAAGACACGAGGTTGTTCTTCAGCGCGGTCGCTTTCGATTTCGATCCTCATAGATCTAACATTTTCCATTCTGTCTTTGAGGCCGACCCGAAGGTCGACCATAGAACAGGCCGCGTGAGCTTGAAGCACTAATTCCATCGGACTGGGTGCGGTATCGGAGTAGATCGGTGTGAGTTTGCCAGCGGGGGTCTCGCCTTCCATTGTGCGCCCCCCTGTCCACCTGACGACGCCCTTCATGTCGATAGCCTCAGGCCCGACTGTCTTGAGCCTTCGGCTGATTTGTCACCTAGGATGGAAAACTACCTCGATGGGTTGGCTTCATCAAGGGTTGGCGGGTCGCGCGCCTGAGAGACATGAGTGAGAGCGGCGCGATTACTATGGAGAACGGCCAACTGAACGTTCCCAACGAGCCCATAGTTCACTACATTGAGGGCGATGGGATTGGCGTCGACATCACTCCAGTCATGATCTCTGTTGTCGATGCGGCAGTCAACAAGGCATACGGGGGCACTCGCCACATCCATTGGTCGGAAGTTCTCGCAGGCGAGAAGGCATTCAACGCAACAGGCGAGTGGCTACCAGAAGCAACCCTCGAAGCCATGCGAACAGGCCTCGTCTCAATCAAGGGTCCCTTGACCACACCAGTGGGCGGAGGAATCCGCAGTCTCAACGTCGCACTCCGCCAGCACCTCGACCTCTTCGCTTGCGTTCGGCCAGTTCGTTGGTATTCGGGCACACCGAGTCCGGTGCGCAACCCAGACTACGTCGATATGATCATCTTCCGCGAGAATAGTGAAGACGTCTACGCTGGAATTGAGTGGGAAGCGGGAAGTGAAGAAGTAGCGAAAGTAATTGATTTCCTTCAAAACGAAATGGGAGTTACCAAAATCCGCTTCCCTAACACATCAGGAATCGGAATCAAACCAATCAGTAGCGAAGGGACTACGCGTATCGTGCGTGCAGCAATCCAGTATGCAATTGACAATGACAAGGATTCTGTAACATTGGTCCACAAAGGCAACATCATGAAATTTACAGAGGGCGGTTTCCGCGACTGGGGATACCAACTCGCAAAGGACGAATTCGGAGCAACCGAACTCGATGGTGGCCCATGGTGCACTCTTACCAACCCCAATACGGGTAACACGATCACGATCAAGGATGTCATTGCGGACGCAATGCTACAACAAGTCCTCACGCGCCCGCGCGAGTACGGAGTCCTAACTACGATGAATCTCAATGGCGACTACATATCGGACGCACTCGCAGCTCAAGTGGGTGGCATCGGAATCGCACCCGGGGCGAACATAAATTATGATACAGGAATTTCAATTTTCGAAGCCACGCATGGCACCGCACCAAAGTATGCAGGTCAAGACAAGGTCAATCCAGGAAGTCTGATTTTGTCGGCAGAAATGATGCTGCGTCACATGGGATGGGGCGAAGCTGCCGATCTCATCGTCAAGGGTATGGAAGGAGCAATTTCAGCCGGCACTGTGACCTATGACTTCGAACGCCTGATGGACGATGCAACTCTTCTTTCCTGCTCCGACTTTGGCGCGGCGCTAGTATCCCACATGTGAGTGATTTTGTTGAATTTTGCTTCACTCAATTTGTGCGAGCCTTTGCTCGAGGCTCTCGATGACATAGGTTACGAGATCCCGACGCCGATTCAGGAGGAAGCAATTCCTTACTTGCTCGAGGGCAGAGATGTGTTGGGCTGTGCCCAAACTGGTACCGGAAAAACGGCGGCCTTCTCCCTCCCAATCCTTCACATAATGGCCGAAACACCTCGCAATGGGCCTCGTAAAATTCGCACATTGATGCTCTGCCCAACAAGAGAGTTGGCAGCACAAATTCACGAGAATATCGAATTGTACGCGTCCAAACTCGATATTCGTAGCATGGTCATGTTCGGGGGAGTCAGTCAGAAACCGCAGGAGAGGAATTTGCGCCGAGGAGTCGACATATTGGTGGCAACACCAGGGAGACTCCTCGACCTAATGAGCCAACGTTTGGTCGATCTCTCGAAGGTGGAATTCCTCGTTTTAGATGAGGCAGACCGAATGCTCGATATGGGATTCATTCGCGATATTCAGAAGATTTTGGCTCACGTACCTAAAAAGCGCCAAAGTCTACTATTCAGCGCAACAATGCCACACTCAATCGTCTCATTATCCAAGGATATGCTATTCGATCCGAAAAGAATTGATATCACTCCGGAATCGACGACTGTCGAGGCGATTAAACAATCTCTCATGTTCGTAAAGAAAGCCGATAAGCGCCCACTTCTCAACCATATTCTACTCGAAGAAAGTCCCGAAAAGATGCTTATCTTCGGCCGCACTAAACACGGCTGCAACAAGATAGTCCGCCTCCTTGAAAGAGATGGCTTCGAAGCTCTCGCC
>DAFD01000025.1:0-1222 GCA_002497895.1 Euryarchaeota archaeon UBA175 | reverse complement strand
TGGAAACAAGAGTCAGGGCGCACGCGAGCGCGCCCTGGGCCGCTTCCGCAACGGTACCCTCCAAATTCTCGTCGCTACAGATGTCGCCAGTCGCGGCATCGATGTCTCTGACATCAGTCATGTCATCAATTACGACCTACCCAACGTGCCCGAGGTTTACGTTCACCGTATTGGCAGAACGGGCCGAGCAGGCCAAGGGGGCATCGCAATTGCATTCTGTGATGAGAATGAGGGCGAGTATCTTCGAGGTATCGAGAAAACAATTCGACAAAGCATTCCAGTCAACGAGGAGCATCCATTCCATTCCACCAAAGCTCAATCGAAGAAGGGCGATAAGGCACCTAAAAAGAAGCAACGTCGGGGTCGCCCACGCCGCATTGGCGTAGAAGACAGAGTCAGCAGAAAATCATCTAAGAAGGCTGGAAATAAATTCTCAGGAAGGGGCGGCAGCAGCAGCCGAAAATCATCGAATAGAGGTGGAAATAAATCCCCAGGAAGAGGCGGCCACAAGCGCTCTAGGGGAGGCGATCGCACAGGCAATCGTAGCGGCGCTGGCAACCGAACCCGAAATCGCTCAGGCGGAGCCAATCGTAAGAGATAGTTTCAGAGAAAGAGGTTCTTGATTTCCTTGAGAAATCTATAGAGAAACTCTTCAAAGACCTATATGAAGATTCGTTTCATCCTTACAGTGGCCCGAAACACTCCTTCAATAGTGAATCCAATCACGTTCGGCCATGAGTAACAAAAATGCCTCTATTGCCCTGCTAGTGATTGCCAGCCTACTTGTCTCACCGGTCGTAGTCGCCGATGAGAACGAAGACATACCGACCAATGCTTCTGCGACCGGTGTACACGACTCCCTCGTGGCCGCTCTCGACAAAGCAAATCTCGTTGCAACTCTGCAAGGAGACGGTCCGTTCACAGTCTTCGCGCCAACTGACCAGGCCTTCGCCGATGCCGGCATTGATCTGGACTCGTTCAACACCGACGCGGAGATTGCAGCACTGACTGACATCCTGTTGTACCACGTGTACTCAGGAGCTGTCTACGCTGCTGACGTTACCGACGGACTAACCGTCGCTATGGTAAATGGAGACGACCTAACTTTCTCTGTAGTCGATGGCACCGTCTCTATGGGAGATGGATCGACCGTAACCACGGCTGACGTAGTTGCATCAAACGGTGTAATCCACGTCATCGACAAGGTTCTGATGCCACCAGC
>DAFD01000098.1 GCA_002497895.1 Euryarchaeota archaeon UBA175 | reverse complement strand
GACGGCACTGCTAGATACGACATGATTGACGTGCCTGTCACCCACTTCAAGCCCTCAGAAATCAATACCTCATGGGAACTCCTCACTAATCTCGGCTACACCCACGATGTCGATGGAAATCCACTGACAAACGATGAACAAATTCTCGAGCTTTATCCTCAGGATTTCATCCCATCAACCCTCGCCATCGATCACCTGAAATCCACTTGTGATTACATCGATGAATTGCTCATCCGATTCTACGGCATGGACCCATTCTACAAGATTGAGTCAGCCGATGACCTCGTTGGCCATCTCGCAATCGGCCTCGCACCGCACACCTCCGGCGGAGTGCTTTGCCGCATCGTCGGATGGACTGACGCCTCCGCCGGCTATGCCCATCCACTCTTCCACGCCGCAAAACGTCGCAATTGTGATGGTGATGAAGATAGTATCATGATGCTCATGGATGGATTGTTGAATTTCTCCAAATCCATCCTACCTGCAAACCGTGGAGGACGCATGGACGCACCTCTAGTTCTGACCACGCGATTGAACCCCTCTGAGATCGATAAAGAGGCTCTCAATGTCGACTGCTCGTGGCAATATCCGCGCTCATTCTATGAGGCCACGCGCGAGCAACCACACCCTTCTGAACTCAAGTCACAAATCGAAATCGTTGAGCATCGTCTCGGCACAATCGGCGACCTGCGCGGCTATGGTTGGACACACGACTCCGGTGCCCTCGATGCCGGACCTGCAAATTCATCCTACAAGACTCTGGAGACAATGGTCGACAAAATGAACGCGCAGTTGGCTTTGGGAAGTCTCCTCCGCCCCGTTGACGTCTCAAGGGTTGCCAGTCAGGTAATCGAGTCTCACTTCCTGCCTGACCTGCGTGGCAACCTCGTAGCCTTCACTCGGCAGAAAGTGCGCTGCGTACGATGTGGCCATTCGTATCGGCGAATGCCTTTGGCGGGAAGATGCATACAAAGAAAACAGAATGAAGGAGGCTTGTCGAATGGACGTGATGATGGGTCATCTATGTGTAGTGGGAATGTTGTGTTGACCGTGTCCGAGGGCTCTGTTCGCAAGTACATCAAAGTCACCCGACACGTCATCGAAAACTACGGTGTCAACCTTTACACACAGCAACGAGTCGACTGGCTTTCTGACAGCGTCGACTCGCTTTTCAACGATGATACAGTCACAGTAATGACGCTTGGCGACTTCCTTTGACAAATTTCGTGACAGCGTCGTAGTCGCTTGATTTTACGCGAAAATACGACGCTCAAACGAGAAAACCGAGGTGTTGTAGCACCTTGGCCATCCACTGTAATTTGACGAGTTTGCGCTCGGGGTCTGTCGCACCCGACCAGGCCCCAACCAAGTCGGTGCGTGTACCGAGCAATTTGATGCGCTCGCGTGAGACACCAAGTGCGCGAGCGAAGCAAACGGCTCGATCCCCATCGGTGAATCCGCCCGGATTGTGCATCCCTTCGATAGGTTCGGGCGTCTGATGGGTGAGTACGATAGGCGGTGGAGTTCGTCGCGCGCTCGAGAAAGTGAGTAATTCAGACCACTCGGCAGTATTGTCGCCGTGCGCGTGAAGAATAATCGGAATTCCGCGTTTCACTGCAGCCACTGTCCCCTCGCCGCCATCGGCATCACTCACAACACAGGCCAAACGGGACCAAGCTCGATCGGCCATCGAATCTGGAAGAGTGTCGAGCACGCCGCAAGACCCATCCGCTGCAATCAGGAGAGTATTGCCTGCAAGAACTTCCTCAACCTCCTCAATGGTGATTGCGGCACCGAGAATCGCAACATCTGTCTCTCGTAGAACAAGCCGTCTGTGCAACGAAGCCACCGTCTGAACTCGCCGTGCACGGGCCCAAGATTCAACATCGCAAGACTCGACCTCAGAGAGCAGTGCATGTGCACTCTCGACATCCTCGGTCAGGCCCCAGTCGAAGTGCGCCCTCACCTCATTTTGCAATTCCAGCAAGCGAACATCCACTGCAGCAAGGTCGGTTGGCTTACTCTGCATCCAGTGACTCTCCAGTGGAAGGATTCGGTGAGGCTTGAAATACCCTCTCGATACATTGCCACTCACCATGCCGATGCCGCTCACACCTCCGAGCATCGAAGATGAGTCTGTGCTCGCACGATACCCCTTCCTACCGCAGAGCCGTGAATACATCCTCGGCCAACTCAGCGGTAACGGAATCAACGTCGAGGGACTCATTGAGGAACCATGGCTCGAGGATATCCGTCGACGTGGTAGTCTACGCCTCGTCGAGTCCGTCGTCCACAAGGAAGGAGTCGATTCGGCAACCACCGTCGACATCTCTTCCGACGTCGGTCGGATGACTGAGGCTCTCTCATTCCTTCACGCCATGCTAGTGGTCTGCGCCTCCTTCGAGGATCGTCTCCTCAATCGCTGGGTGGAGGGAGAAGCCAGTAGGGCCGACCAACTCTTCGGCATAGATCGGCCCAATTTCGATATCATCGCCCGCACATATCTTTCCGATATCCGCAGCGAGGCGATACCCGGCACGACCGAGATTGTCTATCACGTGCCGATGGTCGATTTTCTCGAACTCTGTCCAAAGATTACGGGCGGTTATTGGCGCTTGATCAACCGCCCGGTCAAAGCCGGCTGGGTCAGGATGGATCCGGCTAGCGGAGAAACCAGTCAACAGCGGACTGCGCGCCTACTCAAGGAGCGCGTCCGCCGATCTCTGACTGAGGATTGTGTCGATAGAATGGCGAAGATGGACGATGCATTCGCCGGACTCTTCGCGGATCCGGTTGACCGCATTCTCGGCTTACTCTCAGAACGAGTCACAGCCGAGATGCCGATGACAGCGGCCGTCCGCGAGGATTGGCCGCCTTGCTTCGAATCAGCCGTTGCCGAACTAGCCCAAGGAATCAACGTAAATCACACAGGTCGGCTTTTCCTCGCTGCAATGTCAAGAGCTATGCTGCACACACCCGAAGTCACGTGCTCATTCTTCGAGAATGCCCCCGACTACAATGCGGAGACTACTTCCTACCAAGTTGGCCACGTCTATGAGCATCAATACACACCTCACGGATGCTCGTCTCTCAAGACAGGTGCTCGCTGTCCTGTGAGCCCTGGAGACGATCGTTTGTGCGACCAGGAATGGATGAATCACCCTCTCAAATATCTGCGAGCGAAGCAGCGGCGGCGCTATCAGGAAGAGAGTCTCAATGAAGCCGCCGACGAATCACCAGAACGCACCGAAGGTGCGTCGGAAACGAACGAAACGGACGATTCTTCATAATGGAGTAGACCCCATTGCGCTCCGTAGCAGGGGATTGGAACATGGTGCGCACACTCGTCCTCACTATCGACCGAGACAATGATCTTGGCGTTAAGGCAGGAATCAGAGGTCCTGTCATCGGCCGTAAAGCCACTCTCACAGCAGCTCTCAGACTTGGTATCGCCGACCCTGAGGAATCAGATACGAATGCGATTCTCGGTGCGCTACATCATCACGACCGTCTCGTTGAGCGCACCGAAGGTGACGACGAGGTCGAAATTGCAATTCTCACCGGCGATGTCCGCGTCGGACCACGCTCCGACCGCGCCATCGCCAGTCAACTCGACGA
>DAFD01000076.1 GCA_002497895.1 Euryarchaeota archaeon UBA175 | reverse complement strand
AGTGGCTTCACGCAATGTCAAAGTAATCACAGTGGGCAACCCCTGCAATACCAATGCGCTCATCGCCTCCGCTAATGCACCGGGTATTTCCCCTCGGCAGTTTACCGCTATGACTCGTCTTGATCAGAACCGTGCAGTGGGACAGATGGCAGAGCGTGCCGGCGTCCCAGCCTCAAAAGTTCTAGACGTATTCATCTGGGGTAACCACGCCAACACGATGTACCCTGACCCGCGTTTTGGGACTGTGGACGGGCGCTCAGCGACCGATTTGTTCGATAGCGATTGGCTTCAGGGCTCCTTCCTCGATACTGTATCTACTCGTGGAAAGGCGGTCATTATGGCGCGCGGTGCCTCTTCCGCCGCATCTGCTGCATCGGCTGCTGTGGATCACATGCGCGACTGGTGGCAAGGCTCGAACGGACGCATCGTGTCCGTCGCTCTGCCTTCGGAGGGCTGGTATGGAGTGCCCGAGGGGCTTGTGTTTAGCTTCCCTTGTCGATGTGAGGGGGGAGAGGTGATTGTGGTGGATGACCTCCCAGTTGACGCGTTCGCGCAAGCGAAGATTGACGAAAATGTCGCAGCCCTCCTTGAGGAGCGAGATGCAGTGAGTGAACTTTTGTAGACACGAGTGTCACGAAGCCACTCAAAAATATCGAATTGCTTGTGATATTGAGCCGTCGGTTTCATCGCCTTTACTACACCCGCTATGATTGATGAGTAACACTCGCCGTCACATTCACCTCGAACATGACGGTAAATTGCTACTAGTGGATTTAGATGGTGGAGGCCCAGCAATCCCTCAAATGGGAAGAAAAGGCGATGGAGGATTCTCAATTCGACTACCAACCCCAGAAGAAGCAACAAAGATGGGGTTGACTTGGAAAGCAAAGCGAACCAATCGGTTTAGGTTAGGCCAAGAAATGCATGAGGTAATCGTAGCAACACCAGAAATCCCTTGGCCCGGAGAATGGGCTTGGAAGGATGCGGTGATTAGCGACAGTGAAGTCGATCCCGTTGCCAGAGAGTCGGTATATCGTACTCTTCACAGAGTAGTAAGCAAAGTCGTTGTCATCAACCCACGAAATGAAGTTTTGATGGGCAAAGTTACGCGAGGATTCTTCACCGGTTGTTGGACGCTTCCAGGCGGCTTTGTCGATTATGATGAACACCCACGTACCGGAGCCGAACGCGAGGCACTGGAAGAACTTGGAATCAATATCAAAATTGCTGATCCACTTGGAGAAAGCAGTCGTGGAAGTGAAGGAGAAGGGACTCAAATTGTGAGGCAAGAAGTTTTCACGCCTGATGGAATCTGTTGGCTATCGTTCACTTACCGTTGCGAGGCGGATATTGCAGCAGAAGATATCGTGCCGAAGGATGATGAGATCGAAGAGGCACGCTGGTTCACTAAAGAAGAGGCACTCCAAGTCGCAGTCTCTCTTTTCGACATCGAGGCAATCCAGAAATTCCTCTGATTATGATTTAGCATTCGCCGCTGGAATTAGTTGGTGGTGGGCCCGCCAGGATTCGAACCTGGGTCAAATCGTCCCAAACGATCTAGCATAGACCAGACTAACCCACGGGCCCTGAGTGATTCGGCGACCTGCGCTGTCCTTATGGAGTTCACGCTAACCACCTCCACTGCTCTTGCCCTGAACGATGAACCACGCCTTCTTCCTCAGCGGAACCGACTACTTGTTCTGCTGTTGGCTCTGCGATACCCTCGGCCGCTAAATTGTCCCGGAGTCGGGAGAGGGTGAGGATTCCTTGGGCATCGGTTGAATCGCGGAGTATACGGTGAATTGTATTGATGCCGGCACGTTCGCGGGTTGCTTCTCGGCGTTGACTCTCTCTTTTCATCTTAGATTCGACTTCAGAGCGAATTTCAGCGGGAAGATTGGCTGTTGCGACGGCTTGTGCAAGTTGTGCTGAATCGGAGAAGACTGCTTTTGTGCTGATCTTATCTGACTCGCCGCAACGACTGCATGAGACTCTGGCTCCTTGGCGGGCGCCAAATGAATGTCCGCACTTGCAAATGAGCAACATCCAGTTCGCCTCCATGCGATGGGGTTTGTAGTCGCGGTTCAAGAGGTTGTCCGAAGGGCGAACTTGGGCAAAGAGAGAGGTATGTTGTGTTGAGGAGGGCCATCCTAATCTGTTGGGTAGTAAGGCGAGAGGCGTGGTTCAGGCGCGTGTGGTCATTGGCTGGATGGCCTTCGCAACGCTGATTGGACTCTCAATGAGACGTTTGATTAGCGATGGTGAGCTAACTCTTGAAGTCTGGATTTACCTTCTACTGATGCCTGCTGCTCTAGCAACGGCGATGACTTCAGACTCGTTTTGGAATCGATCTGATGTTGAACCTGTTGAATTGGTTGAGGAAGAGGAAGAAGCCGATGTTGTAGGGACAAAAGATGCGCCTGATCCAATTGAAGACGGCTTCGATGTACCAGTGCTCTGAGCCTCCGAGAGTATTTACTCAGTAACGGTGAACTTAACGCCCTGAGAGAGTTATCACTTCAAGCGCAGAGTCTCAAGGTTAGCAGGAGCATAGGTCTGAACACGGAATTCGTCGCGAAGACCTTGGCGGAATGCATTACAGGTCTTCGGGTCACCGTGATGACAAATGATCTTGCGTGGAGTTGGGTTTAGCGCCTTGACGTAATCCATGAGTTGGCGCCGATCGGAGTGCCCACTGAAACCGTCAATAGTTACCACATTGCAAGAGACAGGCACCATGTGGGTCTTGCCTTTGTCCATCAGTGGAACCTCGGCGTGCCCTTGTTGTAGCCGTCGACCGAGTGTGCCTGAGGCTTGGTAACCAACGAAGCAGAGTGTGTTGTTGGTCTCGGGAGCCCAGTGCTTGAAGTACTCAATTATAGGGCCGCCAGTCATCATCCCTGAGGTTGCAAGAACGATGCATGGAGATGGATCATAGAGCAGTGATTCTCGTTGCTCCCGGCTATCGACTTGGCGGAACCAACTCGAGTTGAACGGGTTTTCTTCGCCACCCCTGAGAACCTTTGAGCGAAGATCGCGATTGAGGAAATCAGGATGACTGGCATGAATTGCTGTGGCTTCAGAGATCATCCCATCAAGCCAAACTGTGACTGGTTTTACTTCGCCAGACTTGAACAGTTGATCGATAGCGATCATCACTTCCTGTGAGCGCCCTACTGCGAACACTGGACAGAATATTTTACCGCCGCGCGACAGAGCTAATTTGATCAAATCCTGTAATTCTTGAGTCGCATCCTGTCGATTTGGTTGGAAATCCTGAGCACCACCATAAGTCGATTCAATGACGAGAGTCTCGACCTTGGGGAAGCGAACGGTTGCTGCATCGAAAAGCCATGACCGTTCGTATTTGATATCACCAGAGAATAGCAATCGGTGTTCGGAATTCCCTTCTCCGATTTGCATGTAAACACTCGATGAGCCAAGGATATGCCCGGCATTTTCAAGGGTGATTTTGACATCCGGTGCGATGTCGGTTTTATCGCCCCAGCGAATATCGACAACGTGTTTGATACACTCTTGGATATCAGCCTTGGAATAAGGTGGATCTACACCTTCAGCCTGAGCGACCTTGATGTAATCCATCTGCAACAAAGTCATCAAATCTCTCGTAGGAGGGGTGCAGTAGACCGGTCCTCTGTAACCGTAGCGGAATAGGACCGGTAACATTGCGATGTGATCTACGTGTGCATGCGTGAGGACGATTGCATCGAGATTGTCGAGGGGAAGAAGCTCAGGGGCGTTGAAAAAGGGCTGAACCTCACTACGGTTCATTGTTGGCTTAGCTCCACAATCAACCAAAACTCGAGACTCATTTGTCGTAACAAGATGCATGGCTCTTCCAACCTCACGGTAGGACCCCAAGGCGGTGAGTCGAGCCCAAGACTCGCCCGCACGCTTTGGACGGTAGATGCGAGTCCCAAACTTTCGTAGGAGTGACTTTCGCTCATCGGCGAGTTCCTTGCGATAACGGCGGATATCATGCTGAGTTCGACTCTCGAATGCGGGGGCTCGTTCGACCGAAATGAGCCAGCCGACTTCGTCCCTGAGATTCTTGATATTGATCCCCTTTGGACCTACAGCAGCGGCTGGGTCGTCACATTCGAGAGTGACCTCGGAGAGAGCCGGGTCAATCCAGACGTTACGGACTTCAGCCTCTGGCGGGATAATTTCAGTGACTTTCTGGCGCACAGTCGCCTCATCAGAAAGGATATCTGGGTGCGGGCGAATGATGACTCGCCGCTTGACAGTCTTAGCAATCTTCACCGTCAAAGATTGACCGGGAGCGCTGAAAGCATCGGGCTGCTTCGTAATTATGGCTATCGAGCCCGCTTCCACATCGACCTCATAGTCAATATCTTCTGGTATCAATTTCGATACTCTCTGTTTCACTTCTGACAATGTCAATCTCATTCAAACCACCTCAAAGAGGAACTCCACCCTCGGCCTAAATTCCTCTAAAGAGGAGGTTCGGCGCGAAGCCGTGGAGTTCGATTACAGGTTGGAGAGCAAGGTAGTGACCGCGCTCTCGGACAATAGCTGGAAGCCTTTGTCTTTGGTTATAACGGCCAAATCCATTCCGTTTCCGCTAGCAGCATCACGCTGTGCGGAAGCCAGAAGAGCCTTGGCTGCGACCTTGAGTGCTTGATTTTCAGTCATTCCGTCCTTGTATTGGTCTTCAAGCACACCATACATGTACGGACTGCCCGATCCGGTGGCGCAATAGACGTCTGGAATCGAGCCGCCGGCGGAATCGATGGAATAGACGCTAGGACCGTCTTCATCGGTTCCGACGATTAGGAGTTGGACGTAATGTGGGCGGCCAACTAGGATGTTTGCAGTGAGCGTGGCTGCCCCACGAACTGTCATCGGAGTATTGCGCTTCAATTCATACAATCGCAATTCGGCAGCGAGTGTGCGAGATAGTGACTGTGCGTGTCCAACAAGCCCTGCTGTAGTCAATGCGACGTTCTCAGAGATCTTGAACAACTTCTGAACGCTCTTGTTAGCAATGAAGTGTCCCATAGTCGCTCGATGATCGGCACCGACGACTACACCACCATCGAAGGTGATGCCTATGGTGCTGGTTCCGGTCTTGACGGCGTTTGCTTCTGCATTCATGAGATCGACCGCACGGAGAGTTCCCTGCGAATACAACTCGAATCCGGCCCCTTATCAATCCGACGGGGGGCTACGGAGCGAACCTTGCTAAACTCTGCTTACTCTGCTTGGCTGGGTTTCTCCGAAACGCGAACGACCCTTGCGATTTGCATTCAGATACACAATGTGGACCGTATTGCTCAAAGAGCACGCGACTCCGGATGTGAGCATGGCCAAGGAGACGCGCCCCGAGCCGAGGTGGATTGAGATGCCGAGCCTGCCCGTGCAGGCATCGACAGCAACCATCGAAGCCGGCCAGGATTATCACGACCTTGGAGAACTGTACGCGGACGCTCCTGTAGCCAGAGGTGTTGGAGATGTGATAGTCCACCGTGCTGTGCTCGACGACATAACCGGTATCCCCGACATTCTTGATTGGTTATCGGATGGAGACATAGTAATTCTCGAAATGAGTAGATTATTGACGGCCGAGACTGAATTAAAAATGGCCGTCGACAAAATTCAATCATTCGTCGAGGCTGATATGGCCGGAGAAGTCATCAGATTAGGACAATCGAGACTTCTTCTTCTGCCCTCCACCTTCGATATTTCCGAGGGCGAGTCATTCGCTTACTGAGGTGAGGGATTGGAGAGTAAAATAGAGCAGCCCTGCCCAATATGTCACAGTCAAGCAGGGCTGAAACTTACCGTTCACACATCGGAAATTGCCTATTTCGGTGAGCACACCGAGATGACCTTGGTGTGCGATGAATGCGGCTGGAGGCGCACCGATTTCATTCCATCAGAAGGTAAGAAACCCAGTGTTTGGTCACTGACTGTGAATTCAGCTGAGCAGATGTCGACGCGCGTGGTTCGTTCCTCATCTTGTACTGTGCGCATCGTAGAATTGGGGCTCGAGGTAGAGCCCGGAGACAATGCAACTGGCTACATTTCGAATGTCGAAGGTGTGTTGAAGAGATTTGAAGATGCAATTGGCATTATTCTGAGGTCAGCGATGATTGAGGGTGAAGAGGGTACCGATCAGGCTGAGGCCTGCCAAGAATTGATTGGACATCTCTCTCGCGTGCGCGAAGGAGAAGAAAGTGTCGAATTACTATTGCTCGACCCGATGGGACATTCCCAAATTCTCTCTGATCAAGCAAAATCTGCCGAACTTTCAACAGAAGAAATTGCAGCGCTTGCGACTGGTCCGCAAATCCCTGTATTCGATGCGAGAGATTTGCAAGAATGAGCTGGGCATTGGTTGCCTAAGTTCACAGAGCGTCTGCTGCAAGGAATTCGTCCAAACGACCTTCCCACATATCGCGCTTCTCTGACAAATCGGTTAGCCATTCACTCGCCCTTTCGATGCAAATCTGCTTGATTTCACCCGCTAGCATGCGCCCTGATTCGTATTCACGAGCAATACGACCAAGTTCCGAATCATCTGGCTCAAAGAAGAATTGCAGATATTGGAAAGCCACATCTTTCGAGCAATCTCCTCCGAGGCGGCGGTGCTCTTCGACTGTTGGCTGACCGCCGCTGAAAGCCCGCTTGACCTTCTTTGACATCTCTTCGATGCTATCGTCCATGAAAATCGTCGTCTGCGGCTTGGATGATGACATCTTGTCACCAGTCATACCCACTGCGAAACGATGGTAAGTTGAGCAAGGAGGCATCAGACCCATTCCACCCATTTCTCGCTCTAGCGCAAGCACGCACATTCGGACCTGCCCCGCATCGCTGAGATTTGCTCCAGGAATATCGAGAGTTCCGTGTTTGGGATTAGCGACGAAATCCGCATAACCCATAGGAGCGAGACTGTCCTTCAATCGCTGGAATATGGTCTCTCTAGTAGCGCGATCAACTCGTCCATTTGGCGCCACTCCGAATAATTCTGCATTATCGGTCTGAACTGAGAGTGCAACAGTCAGTCCTCCAGCTTTACGAGGTTTAACGTTGAACCAATGGGTTTTGCCGGCAATTCCACGAGTAAGCCGAAGATGAGGGTCTTGATCTACTCCAACAGGGACTACGATTGGACGCAGCCCCCCATATTCCTCGAGTTGAGGATGAATGATATCGCCCGCCTGAACAAGAGGCGCCTGAACGTGAGCTAGGTTTGTATCGCCACGGAATCCATAGATCGCCTCGAATTCCGAGAGGTTCGTACGCCGGCCAAGAGTGAATGCGAGTCTCTGAACCGCCGGCCGACTACTCTGAAAGTAGACGTTGGTATTCGACGGATCAAGCCCGAGAGCAGCGTAATTGTGGACATATTCGTTGATTGCATTCTCGCGACCTTCAGCGAGGCTCGTACCCCTTGTAGCAAGAGCCTCGAGATCAGCTACAGTTACGGTGATATCAGCACCCTGTTCCTGGAACCAGCGAACTTGGTCAATTACCATCGAATGCCCAAGATGCATCCGTCCGCTCGGCATTAATCCAGTCAGGACTCCAAATGGGTCTGAACGCTCGATGCAGCCTAGAATAACATCGAGGTCACGATGGGCGAAGACAATTCCCCTTCGATGTAACATCCCAGGGTTTGGTAGTTTAGAAACATCGACGCCTTCTAGCCCAAATTGGTCTCGAATCCGAGCATAGTCTGTAGACTGCTCAGACGACCAAGGATCGATGCGTTCGCCGTCGGCCACACCCCGACGCGAATTCTCTCCTCAATCAACTAATCGCCATAAAATTGCGCGACGAGGCTGACTGGAACCTATCAATAACTCAGCGGGACTTCCCGTGCCATGGCAGTAGTGCATTGTCTCGGCACGGGCTTGGTCGGAGCTTGGGTTGTCAAGAGGTTGGCTGCGGCCGGACACGAAGTCCATGCCTACGACCTCCATCCACACAACGTCCTCGGCGTTGATGGGGTTACTGCCCACTCCTGTGACCTCTTCGACGATATGACGCCTTTCCAGCAAAATGGGCCAGTAGATATGGTAGTCAATATGCTACCAGGTTCTATCGGCCATGCTGCGACCACAATTCTCGCTGAATCGCCATATCGTGTTGTCGACCTAAGTTTCAGCGCTCATACCCCAGACCGCGACGATGAGAAAGCACGTGATTACGGCGCGACAATTCTCTGGGATGTTGGTATCGCACCTGGGCTTTCGAATATGTTGTTGGCAATCGCCGACCGACGAATAGGACCTCTACAAAAAGCCGAAGTCTGGGTCGGTGGAAACCCTACCGGACCTTTCGGCGAATGGTCCTACATGGCACCCTTCTCACCCATCGACGTGATTGCCGAATACACACGACCAGCGAGAGTTGTCCGCGATGGAGAAGAAGTGGTTCTTCCAGCATTGAGCCTGCGGCATATGGTTGACACAGGTGAACATGGCGATATGGAGGCATTTCTGACCGATGGGTTACGCTCTGTTCTCAAATCAATTCCAGCGGTCGAGATGTCTGAATTCACTGTGCGATGGCCCGGACATATTCAGAAATATATCGACATGCGCGATGCAGGAGAAATAAACGAGAATCAATTGATTCTCGAATGGGAATACGATCACAAAGTCCCAGAATTCACTTGGATGAAGGTGCGCGCCGAAGGGAGAAACGGGGAGATTCTTGAATGGGAAGTTGAAGACCATGGGGGTGATGATGGCCATTCTATGGCAAGGACGACTGGGATGGTTACTGCCTGCTGCGTCGAAGCTTGGCTATCAGACCCAGAAATGCTCCCAGCAGGTGTTCATGCGCCTGAAGTTCTCAGCGATGTGGTGATTTCGGACATCGTCGATATGATGCGATCAGAGAGAATCCGTATCGACGGGCCCGACATTTTGTGATTCTTGATCACGGGCGACCAGCCACTTGATGGTGGCTGGTGTAGCAATCAGGACTGCGATTGCTATTACTGGTAGATGCCAATTCATTTCGAGTGCTGCTGGGCGCTCGATAAGCCAAGTAAATCTGAGGGGTGAATTATAGAAATCTGACGACCACTCGTGGAGATTAGTGACGTGATGACCAACGATTGTAACCGAGTGGTGTAATCCGTTGAATGTTGTTTGTGGGGTTTTGGAAACCGAAACATTCGCTGTATCGAAGATGAGGTCGATAGTGACACCAGGTGCGGCAGTGATGAAGGCACCACCTTCGATAGGACGGACCCCGGTTATCAGGTGACGCTGACTGGTTGGGATGAGTAGGGCACTCTCGCCATCAAAGAGAATCTGGTTTGGGGCTTCAGACCACTCGAATAGGGCTGTTCCTGGCACATCCCAATTAGAATCATCAAAGTTTGAAATCTGATATGACTGAGTGGTCGGTTCTGAATTTAGGATTCTGTTGAATGATTCACTCGAATCACGGTGTCCATGCCACTCACCCCATGTGGTGAACCAGATATCCTGTGATTCGAGTAATGAGATTGCACCCTTATCCTCACGAATTTTCACATCATACCAGCGAGCAACCCAATAGATACTGATCAGCGAATCTGCTTCGGCATTCTCCAAAGCCTCCAAGTCGGCTTGTCCCTTCTCTAAACTGGTCGTTCGTTGGACTAATTCGAGACTATGAGAATCACCTTCTATCATATCTCCAATAATGGAAAAGCCAGCATTTTGCAGGCTAGTAGCCGTTTCGGCCATCACAGCACCATTTGGATGACCGAAGGAGACTGGATTCTGCCCCCATCGAGATGAATCGGTGAATCCAACAAGATAATCTCGACAATCTTCGACAACTAGGGGGTCTTCACGGATGTCGACGCCCTCGTAGCCATGGCAGCCAAATTCATCACCAAGGGCGAGGCGTTCCGGCCCAATGATATTCCACAACCAATTATCCTCATCCCATTCGGCAAGGGCCGGAGTAGCAATCATCGGAACCAGTAGGAGTGCCGTAAGCGCGAGGCACACGAACCGTCGAGTGAGCACGTGACGAGGGTGCGAGGAGG
>DAFD01000079.1 GCA_002497895.1 Euryarchaeota archaeon UBA175 | reverse complement strand
GACAGTTCGTACTACGACTTCGGCTGGACACCATTCCTCTGGGCGGCGGAGTACCACGAGGGTTACACTTACCTCTCTTGCATTACAACCGGACTCTACATCGTCCAACTCGACATCGATGTACCATACGGCAAGCCTCTCGCTGTCTGAGAGAGTGAAAACACTATTTCGAAAATTTCGTTGTTTATTTGACGCCCTCTATAGAGGGCGCTGAACACCGTTGCATTGAATTGCTTGATGACGACGGCAAGGGTGCTGCCATAGGTGTGACCATGTCCCGATTGTCTTCTATTCCACTTCTCCTGATGACTTTCCTGATGCTTGCAGCACCACTCAGTGGTTGCATCGGTGTCTTCGCTCCAAACGGTGATAGTGACGACGATTGGGAATGGGTCGATCCAGTAATGGAGATTGAAGACGCGAACCACTCGCACAGCGATCTACTTGCTCACAGGCTTGCAACTCCAAATGCTCAGCTTATTGATTATCACAACTTGAATTGTGATGGGAATGTCAAACCTCCAGCCGAATTAGATAACGTGGCTGGAAGGCCTTGTTTTGATGAATTCAAGAATACAGGACCTACTCCTGGAGATAATTCAGAAATCTCAATCGAAGGAAATTTCCTAGATGATTGTGAAATTTACGGAGATGGAACAGGTGGATGCTTCGCATACGTGTCTTCATACAACCAATTCGAAATACTTGATATCAGCAGACCTAACGATATCCGACTACTGTCAACTTACTACGCAGAAATAGCTAGAATGATTGACATCAAGGTGACCTCAGACAATAATTGGGTTTTGGTAAATCACGAATTAACCAACTCAGAACTAGACCCTATACCAAATGATGACGATGCAAACAGCGGAGCA
Source organism: Euryarchaeota archaeon UBA175 (assembly GCA_002497895.1). Classification (GTDB taxonomy): domain Archaea; phylum Thermoplasmatota; class Poseidoniia; order Poseidoniales; family Thalassarchaeaceae; genus MGIIb-O1. The sequence continues at coordinate 8,175 of DAFD01000079.1, read as the reverse complement.
AATAGACTTGACCTGATTTATGTTGGAGACAAGACGAGTCCGATTAAGGTCGCGGAATGGGATAATCCTCCAGCAGGCTTCCACAACCAAGACCTGCATGTCTATTGCGATTGGGAGCCTGCAAATCCAACTGCCCTTTGGCAAGATGATTGTCACCTTTTCCTATTCGGTGCGGACCCTTATCCAGAAATGGTTGAGGGATCAAGTGGGACATTCTACAAAGGCACTCAAGTATTCTATGCACTAATCGATTTCGAAGGGCTGAATCCTACAAACAACAATGAGCAACAAAACGCAAGCAGAGAAATCATTCGTTGGGGAGGATATACTCCCGAACCTCAGACAACTTGTGGAGGATCTATTTTCAACCACGATAACGTGTTTTTCATACACCCGATAACCAAACAAAAGATGCTGGCGGTCTCCTACTGGGGCGCGGGGTTGAGACTTGTTGATGTCTCTGAACCGCCTCAAATCGGAGACCCTCTAGGTATTTCCTGGCCCCCTGAAACCGGCCGCTGGCTCGGTTGCCCCACAGATGATGCAGGATGGTATGGGCCTGATGGCGGTGGTCATGCAAACATGGATCCTGATGTTTGGTTGAACGCAAATGATGGAAATGACAACATCCACTATGCGGTCCCACAAGACAATCTTATTTGTTCGGGAATCAGTGAGTATGACCCTGTAGAGACCTGGCCTGAACATTGTGGAACAGGACCTACTGATGCCACATACAGTGAGAATTGGAGGCACTACACTTACATCGCTCCGGAATATGGATCCAACGCAAACCATACAGGATTCATTTGGACCATAGATACAACTGATCCTGCCAAACCGTTCTTGGTTTCCAAGTGGAAGTTACCTGGCGAAAGTACCCTAGCTGACGGGACAACTCACCCTCACCACTACATCCCAGGCGGATACATATTCAGCCCTCACAATGGAGATACTGGGTTGAGTGGTCACGTCTATTGGACGCACTATCACGCAGGTGTGTGGATAACTGACCATGGACATATTTGGGAAGAGCTTGTCTGGGAGAATGGTTACCCAGAACCTGAGCGAGGATTCCAAGCGATTTCTGAACTCGCTCCGACTCATACTCTCGGCTACTACCTTCCTGCGGGACCTACTTGGATAGATGATCCAGCGAGCGAACTCGGCTACGATATGGCTGATTGCTGGGCCTCGTGCATGATTCCATTCGATTGGGGTCTGCAATACGACCCACGAGGCTTCGTTATGATCTCTGAGATGGTTAGTGGAGTCTACGTGGTTCAGTTCGATGAGGACTACGACCCACGCTACCACTATCCTGCTCTTTGGTCCGACGAGGCCGAGGCTACTGATGAATGAGGTGAATCAATTGCGCAAGCGACTTGCCTTCGCAATTGTCGCCGTGCTATTGTTGGCTCCTGTTGCATCTGCGCACGGCGCTAACTCATTTTCGTTCATCATGCGCAACTCATCGGTGGCTCCTGACGAAGCCGGAGTGCAGCAAAACGATACGCTCGTCTTCTACAATGTAGCCAATCACAACCGCACTCTGACACTAGACAATAACTCCGATGGAGTTGATGATTGGGTTTGTGAGGCGGGACCGAGCGATTCGATGAGCACCGATGATGAATGCTACATTTGGCTCGACCCCGAGGTTTGGGAACCTCGCATAATCGAGATCCAGATCTCTCAGAACGATACTCACTGGATGACGGTGCTTGTCGAGGTTATTGCCGACAATCACACCGAGACTGGCCCACCAGACGGTGGTTTTGTTCTGCCCGGTGGCGGTCAACAACCGGCTGATTCAGCCGACGAAGAAACTGACATGCAAAGCATTCTACTCAGTGGAGCCATTCTCGCTTTCGGCGCCGCCGCTTGCCTGTGGATTCTAAAAAACATCGAAGGTTCGAAGGAATCAAGTGAAAGGAGTGAAGAGGAATGATTCAGCGAAATAAGGCACTGAGCGCTATACTCGTAACTGCAATCTTACTGTTCGCTGGCTGCTTAGGCCAAGAAGAGAGCCCGTTCTACGGAGAGGAAATTGAACCGATTGTTGCTGTGGAAGATTTCGTACTTTTCGATGAGAATGGCGAACCGTATCAACTCAGCGACCTAGAAGGAAAGGTCATCGTCATCGCCTTCCTCTTCACTCGTTGCCCGGACATCTGCCCCATCGTAAGCGCCAACCTACACTATGTCGCTGCCGAACTTGGCGATGATTACGGCGACAATGTAGCCATCCTCTCAATCACTGTCGACCCCTGGACCGATAACTCGACGGTGCTCAAGGAATACGCGGATGACCGAGGCTTGCACTGGCCACATCTAACAGGTAGCCTCGATGAACTTCAGCCAGTCTGGGTCAATTTCGACGTTGGCCTTGCAACCTACGAAGATGATCAAGATGCAGACGGTGTGGCAGACGGATTCGATCTATGCGCGGACACACCTGAGGGTGAGGAAGTAGACGACGAAGGATGTGGGCTTGAGACTCAGCAGTCAGAGGAAGGTGACGTCACTGTCAAGCACCATCCACTCAGCTATTGGGTCGATCACACAACAGGCACAATCATCGTCGATAAACAACTCAATCAACGTGTCTGGTGGGGCGATACCGACTGGAATGCAGAGATGGTCTTAGATGACATCCGCACGCTTCTAGAGGAATGAAAATGCGCCGCTCGATTGCTCTGGCATTAGTGGCATTGCTACTTTCAGGATGGCTTTCTGGATGCATGGGTGGAGTCGATGAAGAAATCGAATACAACGGCATAGAATACCGAGAACCACCTGATGCTCCAGACTTCACTCTACTAGACCAAAATGGTGAGGAATTCACCCTCTCGGAACTCGAAGGCAAAGTCGTTGTTGTCGCTTTTATCTATACCACGTGCCCAGATATCTGTTTGGCAATATCTGCCAATATGGCTTGGGCACAGGAGAATCTGGGTGGAGCGAGCGACGATGTTGTTTTCTTGTCGGTAACGATAGATCCTGCTCGTGATACGGTCGCTCGGCTTTCCGAATGGACCGAGGCGATGGGTTATGATTGGACTCATCTAACAGCCGAGCGAACGAGTACTCTTGTCAGCGTGTACAGTTCTTGGAACGTCATAGTCGACAATGCTCACATCGAGGCCAGCACGCCTCCAGAGGGGGCGATGAATCGAGTGATTATCCTCGATGCTGGAAATAATACGACGGTCATTGATTATCTTAATTCTGAATTATCAATCGGTGCAACCGTCGGGAACCTCGACGAAGAGGCAAGGGCTGCTGCCGAGGCCGAATTATCCAACGACACCTCATGGACTCTGATGAGTTGGAATCAATCATCGTGGGCCTGGGAACTCGCAATAGAAGGTTATCTTGACGAGATGGCAAGCCACGATGACCATCTCGCTTGGGTGGCCGACGGAGCCAACGCTTCTCTGCTCCCTGTCGGCGTCGATTGCAATGGACACGGCTGGGTGATGGGAGATGGCGCGGGCGCACATTGCATGTGCGATGAGGGCTATGAGCGCCCAGATGGCGACGCTCTGATGTGCGTCGCTGAAGGCTCAGCCGAGGCCGAGCAAAATGACTCGCACAGCGATTCGCTCGGCGAATACGAAGTTGGTCATTCGACTGTGACTTTCATTCTCGACAAGCAGCTTCGCAAGCGAATCGCTTGGACCGGAACTGCGTGGGATCTTGATGGGTTTGTCGAGGACCTGCAGAACCTCGCTGCAGAGTGAACCGCAAAGCGCACGAACCGTGCATCTCTGATGCTCGAGAACATTCGGCAAGTTGCCTTTTTACAGTCGAGGAACTGAGCGAGGCGCATGGAGTCCGTACAGGTTCGTAGTATCGGCCTCGCGGCTTTGATGGTTGGAAGCGTCTTGATAGGCATATTCTACCTCGATATCGAGGGTGTGCAACCCGATCAACCACCAATAATCTCTGGCGAAGAACCTGGAAGCTTCGTCATCGGAGAGGTCAACACAATTACCATCACCGTAGGTGATGAAAATCTCGAAGATGTTGTCCTCGACGTGACTCTGGACGGAGACAGAGTAGCCAATGCATTTCTCGATGATGATGGAAAGTTGACCGTCGATATCAGCCAACTAGGAGTCGGCGATCATGCGCTCAAGGTATTCGCTAAGGATCAACTAGAACAAGAGACGCGATGGTTTACTGAATTCGCAATCACTTACCCCGAAGAGGGCATCACCGAGATTATCCTCGACACCCTCGTGACCAATATCCAGTATGGTGACGACGCGATTCTCTCAGGAAATCTAACTCATAGCTCATTGGAAACCTGTGTCTTCGATTGGAGCGACGGTGATCTCGAAGAGAGTCAACTCGCTGTCCCGATGGATGAAATGGGTAATTTCCAAATGGAATTCGCAAATATGCAAGAGAATGTTACCATTTCAATGGAAGCTACTTGTGGAATCAATGTCTTCACAACTGATTCAGTTAGCATCAGCTACATCGTCGAAATTTCGGAGCAACAGGAAGGCGATGGCACCGATGAAGGCGAAGATGACGGCTCTGACAACAGCACATAGTCGTCGCCAATGATCACAGAATCGGCATCTTCGACAAGCGCTCGAGATCGGGCTGGTATAGCTCTCTGATATCATCCAGCCCAAGAACAAGCATCGCCAGTCGCTCCAATCCCATACCCCAAGCACAGACTGGCCACTCCGTGCCCAGCGGCTCGGTAACCTCGGGCCGGAAAATTCCCGAGCCACCCAATTCGAGCCATTCACCGCGCCAATATACCTCGACCTCGACAGATGGCTCGGTGTATGGGAAATAAGCCGGACGAACTCGAACGTCAGGATAACCCATTTTGGCGTAGAATGTTTTGAGGGTTGAAATTAGCATCGGGAGGTTTGCGTCCGGTTCGTGAATTATGCCCTCGATTTGGTGAAATTCAGGCAAGTGAGTACGGTCAAGTGTTTCCTGACGGAATACCCTGCCAATACCGAAAACTCGGCATGGTTCGTTTGGATTTTCGGCGATATGACGAATTGTGTTGACTGTCGTATGCGTGCGCAGTAGCCCCTTTTGGGCTTCTGTTCTGTCAAAAATTCCACCCCAGCCCTTGCTTCCTGTGTCGTGACCGTGTTCGTGCACGCTAGCCCATAGGTCGAGCATCTCGGGTGCTACCTCGACGCTCGCGGGCTCGGCGAGGTAGAATGTGTCCTGCATGGTCCTCGCCGGGTGTGATTGCGGAATGAATAGGGCATCCATATTCCATCCCGCAGATTGAACGTAATCGCCTTCAATTTCGGAGAATCCCATCTCTAGGAAGACCGAGCGGATGCGCTCGATTAGCGCCTGCATAGGATGAGGTCTGCCTCCAGCCGGGATTGGGGCAGGCGCATTTACGTCGAATGGCTTGAATTCGGCGTCCCTCCATGAATCTCCTTGCAAGAGTTCTGGGGTTAATTGGCCGATTTGAGTGACCTCTTCGAGGGTTGCGGCGTCTGTTGCGGCACCAGTCTTAGTGAGGCTCCAAGTTCTCGCTGTCAATTCTTCTGTCGCGATGAGATTCTTACGACTACCAAAGTGATCGACTAAGGCGGAGTCAAGCGATTCTGAGTCTTTGGGAGATTCGGCCAGACTTTCGATAAACGAGGTGCGAGAGGCTATCTTGGTAGCGACCGAACCTTCGTCATCACAGACGAATGCGCCCGCTTCAACTCGAACTCCCATTGCCTTCAGCAGGCCAACTCCAGGGCCTGCTTCGTGGCGTTCGAAACCGGCGGAGAACAGCCCTTGCATGGTTCTCTCTGACGCAGGCGCATCTTGCATCCAATCCCAGATTCTTGATTCGAGAAGGCCCTCTTTGGCTGCCTTCTCGCCTTCTGGACCGAGACTAACTGTGCTTGCAATGGATTCTGAAATCTCTAGCAGACCTGCCTCGGCCAAACCGGTTCCTGCCCCAGCAATATGGACCTGATCCGACCATCCTGTTGCTTCGAGAAGGTCGGGGAGATTCCACGTGCGAGAGGCGTCGGAGAGCATCACACGCAACATCCGGCGCTCGTGATTACCCAGACTCATCCACTCACCTCGACTTCATGCCTCGCGCCGTCTCGCTTTGATGGTTGCCGCCGCTCTAGCCTCTTGTAGGCTGTTGGCGAGGCGGTTCAGTCTAGCCGCTTACTCCTCTTCCGCGACCCAAAGCGTGGTTGTGCACTCAACGCAATCGTACTCCGAAGGTTTGCGCCCGTCGCGCCATTCGAGATGCCCACAACGTCCGCACAGAATAGAGGTCTTAATCGGAGGATCAAGCGAGGTGTCAACACGATACATAGCTCGACCAGCATCGGGCATCTTCACCGCATCGGGAGCCCAAGCGGCCAATTCATCTGGATCAACAGTGACCTCACTAGGAATTCCCAGTGCAAAAACAAGGAGTATTGCCCCTGCAATCGAGAGTGGTGCGCCTACGGCCAGTGCGAAGGCATCACCGTTCGTGCCGAAGATGATTCCCGCGCCAAGAAGTAAGCAAGCCCAAGCAGAGATTACCATGTTCATACGCATGTGCGAAGCGGAGGTTTCGGGAGCAGACAACACGATTCGGAAGACCTCTAACCCATTCAACTTGGCCCTCTTTCGGGTGGTACTCTATGTGCAGGGTTCAAGAATCGGACGCGGGCAGCGCGGGACACTGCCTCAGTAGCTCAGCCTGGTAGAGCATCTGATTTGTAATCAGACGGCCGGGGGTTCGAATCCCTCCTGGGGCTCCAACTTTTCAAGCGACGATTGGATTTGGGAAAGGTCAAGGTGGTGAGTCTTGACCCCCGAATCAATGGGAGCCAAGCGATTGGATGGGAAGGCGCTCGGTCTGAGGATAGAAGCGCAACTTGCTAAACGAGTTGCTGCTCTGAAAGATTCAGGTGTCGAGCCGCATCTCGCAGTCGTATTGGCAGGGGACGACCCTGCCAGTCATGTGTATGTCAGAAACAAACAACGCGCCTGCGAAAGATGTGGAATCAAGAGTACGCGTATCGACCTGCCCAGCGATGTTTCTCAAGACCAATTGATGCAGGTTGTCATCGACCTCAACTCCGACGATTCGGTCCACGGAATACTTGTCCAGAGTCCCACACCCACTGGTACTGACGAATTGGAGATTACCGCAGCAATCGATCCGGCGAAGGATGTTGATGGTTTTCATCCAGTAAATCTCGGTCGTCTGGTGATGGGGCAGGCGGATGGATTGTTGCCATGCACGCCTGCTGGAGTAATGCAAATTCTCGATGATGCGGAAATCAACCTCGTCGGCAAGAAGGCAGTGGTCATCGGACGATCACGCATCGTCGGTATGCCACTCGCTCTACTTCTCGCACAGAAGGGCATCGATGCGACGGTGACTATCGCTCATTCACGCACCGAAGATATTGCAGACATTTGTCGCAGCGCCGACCTCGTCGTCGCTGCAATCGGTCGCCCAGGTACTGTCAAGGCTGACTGGATCAAGCCCGGCGCGACCGTAATCGATGTCGGCATCAACCGAGTCGCAGATGAATCTCGCGAAAACGGCAGCCGACTCGCCGGCGACGTCGAACCAGAAGCAGCAGAAGTCGCCGGTCATATCACACCAGTCCCCGGCGGCGTAGGCCCGATGACTATCTCGATGTTGATGACGAATACCGTAAGAGCTGCCGAAGCAAATCTCTGAACTGACTCAAAACACACCGAGTTCGAACTTTCCATCTTCAGTCGCGTGCACCTTCGGGTCCCACAGCGGCGAGAAGGTCAGATTCACGTGCACGCTATCTATTCCGTCGGTCGCTAGAGCAGCCCGATGAACTGCAGCCATCAATTCAGGCGCGACCGGGCAGCCGGGACTCGTCAGAGTCATGTCGATCTCGGCGTGTTCGCCTTCGATTCGCACATCGTAAATCAACCCGAGATCGATGACTGAAATATTCATCTCAGGGTCCTCGACCTCGAATAGCGACTCACGAATTGCAGACTCATCGACCATTTTCACACCATCTTTTCAGCTTCGGAACGCACCCGCTCGAACATGTTCAAGAAGCCGTTTGCGCGACTCGGCGTAAGAGAGTTACGAATCCCCATCGCATCCGCGTAATCAGGAGACAGATTTGCAACATCATCAGGTTCCATTCCATTCACAGCCATCGCCGTCAC